>JBGAJB010000113.1:0-11633 GCA_044225155.1 Phycisphaerae bacterium
GAGCAACTTGCTCTGGATCGACGACACGAACCAACACCCGGTCATTGCTCAGAACCTCTACCGCCTCTCCAACGGCCGATTCGAGCAAATCGGCATGTCGTGGCTGAAGCACGGCTTCGCGGCCACGAATGACAACGGCTGCGGTTGCAACTGCCAAAGCCCGGGCACGTTCCGTCGTCTGGGCGTCGGCTGTTCCGACCCCTATGACGCCGGCCTGAACGGGACGGAGAGCGGCATGGGCCCGCGCAGCGAAGTGAACGCCCATACCGGCGTCTTTGCTTACCCCTTCGGCACCCAAGGGCAGTCGGGTAACGCGACCTACAAGCGCCTTCAGGCGGCCATCAGCGACGTGGATCCCGCGCTTAATCCCGGCGCGCTCTACTACGCCGAAGGGCACTACGTCACGCAGGATGACGCCGCGAGCGGCAATCAGAACAACAACGCCTCCTATCGTGAGTGCACGACCTCGTTCAGCAGCAGTGCATGGCGTTTAACGTTCACGAGCACCAAGCCGACGGTCAAGCAGCAGTCTGCGATTCGGGTCTGGAAGACGGTCGATCCCTCGGTCGAGCTGACGGACGTGCAGGTGCCGGACGACGGCCTCATCATCGTCGGCGCGAAAGTGACGCAGATCGATGCCGGTCACTGGAACTACGAGTATGCCGTCTACAACATGAACTCGGATCGCAACGTCGGCCGCTTCTCGATCCCGCTGGTCTCGACGAACACCGTCTCTGATGTCGGCTTCCACAGCGTTCATTCGCACAGCGGAGAACCGTATTCGATCGCGGATTGGGACAGCTCGTCCGTCGGCGATGAATACATGTGGTTCACCGACGACTTCACGACCGACGCGAATGCCAACGCGATTCGCTGGGGCACGCTTTACAACTTCCGCCTGACGACGAACACGCCGCCGGTCTCCGGCGACGTGACGATCGGGCTGTTCAAGCCGGGCATCCCGGACACGGTGACGGCCACGACCATGGTCCCGTCGAGCAGCGTGCCCACGATCCCGGGCGACATCACCGGCGACTGCGTCGTGGACCTGAGCGACCTGGGAATCGTCCTGGCGAACTTTGGCACGACCAGCGGGGCGACCTTTGAAACCGGTGATCTCGATGACGACGGCGACGTCGACCTGAGCGATCTCGGAATTGTGCTGGCCGTGTTCGGAACGCACTGCTAGGCGATCGAATTCGCGGAAAAGAAGGACGCAGGAGCGGAGGGTCGGCATCACGCCGCCGCGTCCTGCGTCCTTCCGCCGCGGTATTTTGGGGGAGAGAAAGAAGCCATGTCGCACCTGCGCATGCGACGCGGCGCGCTGACGCGCGCTGCTGCGCTGTTTCTCGGCGTCCTCGCGGCGCCGATCGTGATCTCGATTTCGCTGGCCCAAAATCAGGTCGCCAGCACGACGAACGACTATTTCCAACCCGGCACGCAGCCGCTCACGTTAATTACCGACATCGCTGATTCGGGCAGTTGCCGTTTCTGTCACGGTAATTTCGACGTCGTAACCGAGCCGCATCGCCAGTGGGCGGCCAGCATGATGGGCCAAGCCGCGCGCGACCCCGTGTTTCACGCCGGACTCGCAATCGCAAATCAGGACGCGGCCTTCGCCGGCGATCTCTGCTTGCGCTGTCACGCCCCAGGCGGTTGGGTCAGCGGCCGCAGCGAGCCGACGGACGGCTCGGCGCTCGAAGGACCGGATCTGCTCGGCGTGAACTGCCAGATTTGCCACCGCATGGTGGACCCGATCTATAAGCCGGGCGTCAGCCCGATGGAGGATCAGGACGTGCTGGCCGCGTTAAGCAGCGCCCCTACCGAGCCGCACAACGGTGAAATGGTGATCGATTTCTACGACCGCCGCCGCGGCCCCTACGAGTTGCAAGACTTCTTCATCCACGAGTGGTTCCAATCGCCCTTCCATCGCGATGCGGCCATGTGCGGCACCTGCCACGACGTGAGCAATCCCCTGTATGAGAAGCAGCTTGACGGTTCGTATGCGCTCACCGACCTCGACACAGCTCATCCGACGCAGCTCAAGGCCGACGAGTTCCCGCTGGAACGAACGTACGGCGAGTGGTCGCGGAGCGAATTCGCCGCCGGCCCGGTCGACGTCGGCGGACGCTTCGGCGGCAACAAGCCGGCCGTCAGTTCCTGCCAGGATTGCCACATGCCTGCGACTGATGGATTCGGCTGCTTTTTTGGCCAGGAGCGCACCGACCTCGGTCGGCACACGTTCAACGGCGGCAACACGTGGGTGCTCGGCGCCGTGCGTAATCTCTACGACGACAGCGAGACGTTTCTCACGCCGGAGACTGTGGCCGATTCCGAGGCCCGCGCCGTCGAGATGCTTCAACTTGCTTCGGACATGACGGTCTTCGTCGAAAGTGGCAACCTGCGCGTGCGCGTCACGAACGAGTCCGGCCACAAGCTGCCCACCGGCTATCCGGAAGGCCGCCGTATGTGGCTCAACGTGCGTTTCTTTGACTCCGGGGATGCGCTGATCGCCGAGCGCGGGACGTACGACCCCTTCAGCGCCGCGTTGACGGTCGCGGACACCAAGGTCTACGAAGCAAAACTCGGCATCGATGCGGCCGTCGCCGCTCTCGTCGGGCTACCCGCGGGCGAGTCCTTCCACTTCGCGCTCAACAACATGTGGCTGAAGGACAATCGCATCCCGCCGCGCGGCTTCACAAACGCCGGATTCGCCGCAGTACAGGCAGCGCCGGTGGGCTACGCCTATGCAGACGGACAGAATTGGGACGACACCCTGTTCGCGATTCCGTCCGGCGCGGCGCGAGCCGAAGTGCGCTTGTTCTATCAAACGGCTTCGCGCGAGTACATCGAGTTCCTGCGCGACGCTAATACCACCGATGACACCGGCCAGACGGCGTACGACCAGTGGGTCGCTACGGGCATGAGCGCGCCGGTGGAGATGGATTTCGCCGAGATCGTCACTCCGCCGAGCTGTCCGAATCCACATCCCGCCTGCACGAATTCGGACATTTTCCCGAGCGGCGGCGACTGCCAGGTGAATCTCAGCGATCTCGGAGTTGTCCTCGCAAACTTCGCGCCGGGAGTCGGCGGGAAGTCGCGGGATCAAGGCGATCTCTTCCCGCTCGCCGGCGGCGACGGATTCGTTGACCTCTCCGACCTGGGCCAGATTCTCGCGGACTACGGAGCAGACTGCCGGTAGCGGAAGCTCCCGCAGTCTATTCGGGCGGGTGGCACTGGGAACAAGGCGTGTACTTTTCGCGCGCTTCGCGCAGCGTGATCGCTTTGGCATCGCCGCGCGCGTGACGACACTCCTGACGGTGGTATTTCCTGCCGGACTTCGTGACGTAAACGAGCGAGTCGTCGGGCGCATTGGAAGCGGACTGGCTGGCGCGCGGCGGCGGTGTTTTCGTCGTTGTTTGTTTCGCGCTAGCGGGCGCCGCGGCCGGAGTCGGGGCTTCGTGCTCGACGTTCCAGATTCCCTTTCGAGCGCCCTTGGCGACATTCTCGTAGTAGCGCAGCGCCCGGTCGGTATCGCGCTGCGGCAGCGGGGCGGCGCGCGACGAGCCCTGACGCACGATTTCAAAATTGACGCACAACCCGTCGGGCAGCCGATAAAGCAGCGCGCTGCGCGGCTCGTCCTTGTCGGCGCCTTGTGCCGCCACGGATTCAAGGCGGACGCTCTCCCCGGCGAGCAGCCGAACCTCGGCCGCGAGCAATTCCCGGCGTTCGCGCTCGTCGCGCGCTTCGATGCCGGCCAGGCGCACCGTCTGACGACTCGCGCCGGCGGCGAGCACGATCTCGCCGGTCGCGCTGGCGTCGTCGACGACCAGCGCCGCTCCGGCACGCTACGCCCACGCTCGGCGGCAGCGGCACGAAATCGTCAGGATTTGTGGCCAGGCGGAAGCAGTACCAACCATGCGCTCATCGCCATCTCCCAGTACCTGTTTGCCCATCCTTCCCTTTGCGAATCCGCAAGAACTCACCGACTTATCAGCCTTTGATCGCGACCCGAATCTACATCCGTCCGCAACCGAAAAGCCTGGCAGTGAATTCTGATCATTAAACACTGCCGCATTGCGGAAGTGTGTCGCGCATGCTCAGTCCGTCGAAACACCGCTCGCATCGCCACTCGACGAGATGGTGACGCGCTGCTCCAGAGATCTGCATTTGCCGCAAGTGGCACTGGCGGTCATCAAAGTCGCGTCCGACCCCGATGCCGGCGCCGGCGATCTGAAGGAAGCGGTCGAGGTCGATCCAGCCCTGAGCGCGCGGGTGCTGCGGCATCGTAAATTCTGCCGCCTACGAAGCACGCACTTCCACGATTACAAACCTGCGCAAGCCGTCAGCTACGTCGGGTTCAACCAGATTCGCAATCTCGCCCTGACGGCGTCTGTCAGCGAGGTCTTTAAAAGCAATCAGCCAATCGGCACCTATCAGCGAACCGGCCTGTGGAAGCACATGGTCTCCGTCGGACTGTGTGCGCGCCTTCTTGCCAGCCGCCAGAACCTCTCCGGGTTTGAAGACGCGTATTTGGCGGGGTTGCTGCACGACATCGGGATTATTCTGATTGATCAGCACGCGCACGACCGGTTTCGTCAGATCATGCTTTCGCTGCACGATGGCACGACGCTCACGGCGGCCGAGAATGCCGTGCTCGGCTTCGATCACTGCGCGCTCGGCGCGCGGATCGCCGAAATCTGGCGCTTCCCCGAGCTGACCCGCGCCGCGGTCCGATATCACCACCAATCGCTGGCCTACACCGGCCCGGGCGCGCAACTGATCTCCTGCGTCGAGGTCGCCAATGTTATCTGCACCATGAAGGGTATTACGTCCGTGGGCCGCAAGATCGTGCCCGCAAATACCGAAGTATTCGCAGCGCGCGGCCTGAAACGGGAGGACATTCTGGTCCTGGCCAAAGACCTGGATGCCGAGATTTCCAACAGCCGGAGCTTGTTCGATCTCTGATGAGCAACTTCGAACACGATTTGGATGTGCTCTTTGACGCCGACCTGCCGTCGGTGGACGACACCGGCGCGCTCGCCACGGTGCGCGCCGCACTGGGGCCGGCGGTGCAGTTTGTTGCGGCGATTTCGATCTCCGGCCGGGTCCAGGTCACGTCCCGCGGTCTCACGACCGCCGAAGTGCAACAACTGCGCGAGCTCGCCGAGCGGGCCGTCGCGGGGCTTTCGCAGGAAACGGCGGTCCTGCAGCCGAGTCGAATCGTCACCGACGCGCTGCTCGCGTGGCATCCGATCCCGGAGGGAAGCATTCTCCTGGCGGTGCCCACCGAGCGCGGCACCTTCTTTGACGCCGCAACGCTGAACACGCTCGACCCGATGTTGAGACTGGCCTCAATCGCGCTCTCCAAGGCGACCGACCTCGAAGTGGGCCGCGCGCGTATCCGCCAAATGACCGTTGAGCGCGAAACGCTCTGGCGCGAGCACGCCGAAACGATCAAGACCATTCTCGAAGAGCGCGAGGCCCGCATGCGCGAGCAGCGCCGCCACATCGACGAACTCGAGTCAGAAGTGCAGAAGCGCTCGGCCGATCTGAAGGCGGCGCTGCAGCGCGCCGAGCTGGCCAACCAGTCGAAATCGGACTTCCTGGCGAACATGAGCCACGAAATCCGTACACCGATGACGGCGATCCTGGGCTACACGGAAAATCTGCAGGATCCCAAGCTCACCTCGACGGAGCGAAAAGAAGCCATCGAGACGATCCGGCGCAACGGCCAGCACCTGCTCGCGATCATCAACGACATTCTCGACATCTCGAAAATCGAGGCCGGCAAGCTCGAACCCGAATGCCTGGCCTGTTCGCCCGGCCAGCTCGCGGCCGAGGTGTATCAACTGCTGCGACATCGCACCGAGGGCAAGGGGCTGCGCTTCGAAGTCGAATTCAGCGGCAGCATCCCGCAAACGATCTCGACCGATCCGCTGCGGCTGAAGCAGATCCTGATCAACCTGGTGGGAAACGCAGTCAAGTTCACGCAGGAAGGCGAGATTCGGGTGATCGTCGATTTTCCCAACACCGATAGCGGCGCGGCCCTGCGCTTCCGCGTCAAAGACACGGGCATCGGGATGTCGCCCGAGCAGACCGCGAATCTCTTCAAGCCGTTCAATCAAGCCGACTCGTCCATGACGCGCCGCTACGGCGGCACGGGCCTCGGTCTCGCGATCAGCAAGCGCCTGGCTGGTATGCTGGGCGGCGATCTCACGGTGGAAAGCGTGCAGGGCCAAGGAACCACGTTCTTACTGACGATTAATCCCAACCTGCGGCCGGGATGTCCGATGCTGCCATCCGCCCGCTTGGCGGACTTCCTTCAGGCGCAGAAGCAGCCGACCGGCACGAAGAAGCAGACGGTCGAGTTTCGCCCGGGGATCCGCGTGCTGCTTGCCGAGGACGGTCCGGACAATCAGCGCTTAATTTCATTCGTGCTGACCAAGGCCGGACTCGAAGTGCAGATCGTCGAGAACGGACGAATGGCGGTCGATGCGGTGATCGCGGCCGCCGGTGAAAACCGCCCGTTCGATGTCGTGCTCATGGATATGCAGATGCCCATTCTCGACGGCTATGGAGCGACGGCCGAGCTGCGCGACCGCGGCTATCGTGGGCCGATCATCGCATTGACTGCACACGGGATGGCCGGCGATCGCGAGCGTTGCATTCAGGCGGGCTGCGACGACTATGCCACCAAGCCCATCGATCGAACGGTACTGTTGAAGCTCGTGCAACAATACGCGGGCATGGCACCGGCCGCAGCGCAATAGCCCGCCGAGTCGGGGACGACGCCGGAACTGCGCTCGTTACGCGCCCGACGGAGCTATGGGCCGACCAATTCCGAGAGCAGCTGCGGCGCGTTCTGAAGTCCGATCACCGGGAAGTCGATCGGGCTGATCACCTGTTCATCCGAGCTCAGCAGCGAGGCGCCGCCCAGCGTACGGCTGATGGTCGGATCGCCGATCACGAGATCGCCACCCTGCATCACGTCGCCGCTCGCGCTGGTCAGCCGCAGGCCCATCATCTGGCCGGCAACATTCGCCGCCACGCGACCGAGGGCCGCACCGAGTTCGGCCGGGGTGGTCACGCTGTTCGTAAACTCGCTGTTCTGCGCGCGATCCCAAACCGTGCGGGCGAAGACAATGCCCTGCCCTCCCGAGGTTTCGTTGCGCGGATCCACAAAATCGGCAATGCCCAGAATCTGATTGAGGTCGGCGCCCGGATAGTCGGGGCTGGACGTACCCCCCACGTAGATTCGCTGGAACGGCGTTTCCAGATCGATCGGATTGCCCTGCGAATCGAAGCTCACGTCGTCTGAACTGACGAACGTGATGTTGAATCCGCTATAGATCGAAGCGAGCTGGTTCAGGATGCCGTTCTTGAGCGTCAGCGTATCCGTCGAATTCCAAGCGGAGTTGAACTGATTCGCCGCAAACGTCGGCACCGTGATCGGTGGATGAATGCCGGCCGAAATGTTCGCGGCCCCGCGGAAATCGACCAGGAAGCGCTGCGCCTTCTGCGTGGCGCTGAAGCCGAAGCCACGCTCGATTTCGATGTGCACGCTGTGCCCGCGATTTTGCGGCGAAACGTCCCGCCCCGCACCCGGCAGGGCGCCGTCCACGATCACGAAGTAGTCGTTGCTCGTATGCCCCATGACCAAGCGCGCATCAGCCGTAAAGAAGTTGCGGATCGGATTCACGAGGTAGCGCGGACCGAAGAACAAATCATTCGCCAGTCCTGCGCGCTGCGTGTAGGCCGCGAAAACGCTGCGGGCGGCATCGACGATGGTCACGTCATAGTCCTGACTGACGGTTGTCGTCTCGTCGAAGCCCGGCATGTTCAGGAACTTCACGAAGATGCGATCGCCGCGCTCCAGCCGGCCCAGATCGAAGATCTGGCGTCCCGCCGTTTCATCCACGACCACGTCGAGGACGTCGACATCCGTTGGAATGGTCGGCGGCGTCTGCGTATCCAGATTTTCCGCGAAGTCATCGACGAGCTTGATCTTCGCCTGCGAATACGTGCGAACCGGCGTCGTCTGATTGGTACCGATCTGGCCGAAAATGAAGTAGTCGCCGGCCGCCAATCCGCGCGCGTCGAGCCCCGTCGGCACGGCGATATTCAGGTCGGACACGACGGTGTTGTCGAGGGCGTTCGTATCGAGGAAGTGGGCGTTTCGTGCCGCAACACCCAACGCCAGCGTGCGCGTATCAGCCTGCAACGACACAGAAACAATCGGCGAAACGCAAGGCGTCAGCGTGCGTGCTGTCGAGCCGGCCACGCTGTTCCACACGCGGGCCGTTCCATCTGCGCTGCCCGAAATGAGCTGCGAGCCGTCCGGCGTCACTGCCAGCGAAAGGACCGGCGCAGTGTGACCGCTGTAGGTGACGACCAAAGTGCCGAGGAACGGACTCCAGGCCCGCGCCGTCTTGTCGTCGCTGCCGCTGAAGAGCGCAAAACCGTCGCTGGAGAACAGCACGGCGTTCACGGCGCCCGTGTGGCCCGTGAGCGTGTTCAGCGTGTTTCCGCCGGTCGTGTTAAAGAGGCGGATGTTAAAGTCGCCGCATCCGGTCGCGACCGTCGTCTGATCCGCCGGCGAAAACGCGACGCCCTTCACGGCCGCGGGGTGAACGAAGTCACGGAAGATCGTGCCGTCGGCGACTTTCCAGAGCAGAGCGTGTCGATCATCCGAACCACTAAAAATCTGATCGCCGAGCGGCGAAAATGCCACGTCGTTCACGCGATCGGTATGACCCGTGAACACGCGCACCACTCCGCCGTCCGCCGTGTTGCGGAGCACGAGCGAGCCATTGGCCAGGCCATAGACAAACTGTGAGCCATCGGGCGAAACAGCAATCGATGTGACTTCGGCGCCGGCGTCGACACTCGAGAGAATCGAGGCGTTCGCAGCGTTGTAGCGAATGATGATTCCATTCGCGCCGGCGGCCAGCAGCGCGTTGCTCTGCGGAACGAAGGCCGTATCGACCACAACGTCGATGGTCAGGTTGCCCTGATTCGCCAACTCGCGCAGTTGCACGCCGGACACGCGATCAAAGAGCACGGTCTTGGCGTCGCATACGTCCTGATCGCCATCGACGCCCGCTTGCAGCGTGTAGGGCACGCCGGGCTCGATATTGAACAACGCCTGGATCCAGAGCGGCGTATCGCGCGAAGTCAGAATGTTCTGCACGCCGGCCGGCGGCAGACGCAGCGAAAGTTGCGGCACCGGAATCCCGACCGCGATCAGTTGTTCGGTCTTTGACGCAACGCCGGTGTTATCCGTCACGGTCAGAACGACGCGATAGATGCCCGGGGTCGCGTATTGATGCTGAACGGTCGCGATCAGCTCGCTGGAACCGTCGCCGAAGTCCCAGCGGAAATCCTCGATCGACCCATCCGGATCAAAAGAGTTGCTCGCGTCGAAGTTGAACACGGCCGGCGCAAATTCGGCCGACGTGCGATCGACCGAGAGCACCGCCTGCGGAGCTTCCGTCACGGAGATGGTCAGCGTGCGCGTCGCGGTTGCGTTTGCATCGTCCGTCAGAGTCAGGCTGACGCTGTAAACGCCCGTCTGAGTGAACGTGTGATTGGGCGAGACTTCCTGGCTGGTAGCCGAGCCGTCATCGAAATCCCAAACGCGACTGATAATCACTCCGTCGTCCGTGCTGCGCTCGGAACTGAATTGCACTTGCAGCGGAGCCACGCCGCGCGAGACGCTCGCGGTAATTACCGGAGTCGGCGGCACGTTGAATACGAACGGCCCCGAACCGGAGGCCGGACACCCCGCCAGATTCAGGCTGAGTGCACCGGTCGCCGCGAGAATCATTAAAGAAATCCACCCACCGCGCATATGCAAGCTCCTGACCGCCTACGTCCAGGCATGACGGCTGCGGGAAGTATGGGACCGACAAAAAGTCGGATCAAGTGGGTGCAGACTTTGTGGGTCGATTTCGATACACTGTTGCAGTCCGCTCCAATGGGCGGCGGGGCACGCTTTCGAGAAAAAATATGCGGCGCGCAGGACGCCTGGTTACCGGTCTGCTCGGCCTTTCGCTGCTGGCGATGGGGGCTGCCCCTCCACCTTCCGCTACAGATCAGGCGAATCTGCTCTTTGGGCAATCTGACCTCGAAGCGTGGCCCCGGTCACTCCTCCGATCAATCCGCCGCCGCCTGCCCCGACGTCCGGATCGGGCGACACGACCACCACCACCGCCAAGCGCCAGCACGAGCGAAGATTCCGTCGATCCGTCCTTCGATTCCCAACTCAGCACGCAATTTCCGTCCTGCGTTGAGCTGCGTGACGTCTGGATCGCTGCGAGAGCAAATCCTGAACATGGTCAATGAGCAGCGGATTTCGTTCGGGCTGAATCCGGTCACACGAAACCAAACACTCGAAGATCAAGCCACTGAATACGCCTGCGAGATGATTCAGTACGACTTCTTCGCCCATGTGAACCCGGCCACCGGTTCGACGCTCCGCGATCGAACCAACCAGTTCGGCTACCCGTTCCAGGTCGTAGGCGAAAACCTCGCAGCCGGCCAGACCACGCCGCAGCAGGCTATGAACGACTGGATCGCCAGCACCGAGCACCGCGAAAACATCCTCGATCCGCGCTTCACCGAACTCGGCATCGGCATCCGCACCGGCGGCAGCTACGGTATGTATTGGGTACAGGAGTTCGGCCGCCCGCTTTCGGCCGACGACGGCACCACCACCGGCCCCTGACCAGCGCCGCCAGCCCCTTCGCCGGATAGAATGCCCGCAGCGCCTGAGCACGCCCTCTGGATGAGGTGGTGCATGTTCAAGTTCGGTTCGTCCCTTCTCTTCACGCTGCTGTTGCTCACAACCCAACAGGCAAATTCGTCCGCCGCTACTGCTCCGAAGCGCGCGGAAAAGCCGGCCGCGATCTACGAGAAATTCAAAGCGCTCGACGGGACATGGGAAGGAACCAGCACGAAGGGCTGGAAGGAGCGCATTACGTACAAGACGATCGCCGGCGGATCGTGCGTCATGGAATCCTCGTTTGACGCCCATCCGAACGAGATGATGGTCACGATGATCCACCCCGATGGCGAGCGCTTGCTGCTCACGCACTACTGCATGGCCAAAAATCAGCCGCGTCTCATCGCCTCCGAAATCGCCGACGACCTGAAGAGCGTGACATTTACGTTCCTCGACGGCACAAATCTGCCCAGTCGCGACAAGGGCCACATGGACAAGGTCGTCTTCAAATTCGAATCCGCCGATCGCTTCACGAGCCGCTGGACGTGGTATCAGGACGGCAAGGAAGATTGGATGGAAGAGATCGTCCACACGCGCGTGAAGAGCGACTGATCCAAGCGCGGCGGACCGCCGACGCGAACAGTTAGGGGCCATGTCGACGGCTGTTCGCGTCGGCATGGCACCCAAATTTTCCTGCACCCCGGATCTTCGTGCGTGAGACATTTCGCTTCTCACTCATCGCACCTCGGCTCTCCCTCACGCGCCGCTACAATCCGCGTCTCGGAAGCGACGTGCTTCCCCATTCGCGTCCCATCGCCCCAGGCACGGCGTGAAGAAGGAAATCCGACAGGCCATCCGGCAAAAAATGGCATCGCTCGCCCCCGAGCGCCTGCGGGAACGAAGCGCC
>JBGAJB010000114.1:0-11631 GCA_044225155.1 Phycisphaerae bacterium
TGAAGAAGTTCCTGGCAGGAATCCTGGTCGTTGCGGGCGCCTCGGCTGCTCTCGCGCAGAACATCAACCACACGCTGACAGCCGGCCCGTCGAACGGCAACACCTATTCGTTCGACGTCAACATGGTCCTGAGCGGTGGCGACGACTGGAATGCGTCGACCCTCGACGTTTCGACGTCGGGCGGCACGACCATCGTCAGCCCGCTCGATCAGCTCTTTGGCCCGTGGACCCCTCCGTTCCCGGACACCGGTACGACCGTTGACACGTACCTCCGTTCACCGTCGGTCGTCCCGACGTCGTTCCCGTCCCTCGCCGGCACCGCGACCTACAATGCCACCACGATCAACGTTTCGTGGCTGGATCCGGCCGGTACCGTTTCTCCCTCGAGCTTCCTGGGCGCCCGCGTTGCCCTGACGGTCCCGGCCGGCATCACGCCGTCGCTGACGACCGGCAACACGATCGCCACGATCACCATCGCCTCGGTCACCCAGCAGGGTGGCGGCACCCAGAAGTCGCAGACCTTCACGGTCCGCGATGGCGTGCCTGAGCCGACGAGCTTGGCGCTGCTGGCCCTCGGTGGCCTCGCCGGCCTGATCCGCCGCCGCTAATTCCGGCCCGGATTTGCTTGCTCTGACATACTGTGGACACCCCCTCGCGGGGTGTCCACTTTTTTTTTGGCCTCTTCCCAGCGCAGCCCCATAATGACGTCGCTTGTGACACCTCTCTGTAAGGAATTATTGGAGCACAAGTTACGCACTCGAAGCGGGGTGGAAGTCCCGTCTCCGCGGTGCCTAGCATCGGCTGACATTGGAGGAGGAGATCGGAGAGCAGCCGGCGCGTGAGCCCGGATCCCATCTCTCGCTCGTGCCACTCTTCTTAGGAGAGGGAGTCACATGAAGAAGTTCCTGGCTGGTTTGTTCGCGATCGCCGGCGTTGCTGCGGCCTCGGCCGGCATTTCACACTCGTTCGCACAGGTCGTTCCACAAGGTAACGGCGATTTTGCCGTCAACGTCACCATGAGCACCACTGCGGGCGACGATTGGAACGCCTCAACGATCGACGTCGTCACCGCCGGCGGTGTCACCATCGTCAGCCCGAATGACAATCTGTTCGGCCCGTTCACGCCGCCGTTCCCGGACGCCGGCACGACGTATGACACCTACGTTCGATCGCCCTCGGTGATCCCGACATCGTTCCCGCAGCTCGCGGGCGCTGCGACGGTCACTCCGACGCACGTGAACGTGTCCTGGCTCGATCCGGCCGGCACGGTCGCGCCCTCGAGCTTCGTGGGTGCGCGTATTGCCCTCGCCGGCGTTGGCGCGATCCCGGGTCTGAACGACGTTGGCGTGGGCAACGTTGTGGCCACGATCACGGTGGATTCGGTCACGCAGCTCGGCGGCGGCCAGACAACGCGTGGCGTTTACACGCTGTACGATGGCGTGCCTGAGCCGACGAGCTTGGCGCTGTTGGCGCTGGGCGGCCTGGCTGGTCTGATTCGCCGTCGCTAAGACGCGGATTTGACGTCAAAATGCGGAAAAATCAGGTCCGGGCTGTGCTCATAAGCGCAGCTCGGGCCTGTGTTTGCGCAACCTCGACTGGCAGCTCGAAAAAAAAATTCGCATGCGAAATTGAAAACAAGTTGAATTGCCGTTCGCCGAGGGCTATTATGCGAACTCACGATGGAGGAGGAGGAGAGGAGTAACCGGTTTGGTCCGGCGCCTTTCCTGCTTACCCCGCTCTTGTACAGGAGAGGAATTCTCATGAAGAAGTTTCTGGCAGGTTTGTTCGTCGTGGCTGGCGTCGCCGCCGCCTCGGCGAGCATTTCACACTCGTTCACCCAGGGTCAGACACAGGGCAACGGCGACTTCGCTGTGACCGTGCGCATGACGACGTCGGCCGGCGACGACTGGAATGCGTCGACGCTGACCGTCACCACCGCGGGTGGCGTGACGATCGTCAGCCCGAACGACAATCTGTTCGGCGCGTGGACCCCGCCGTTCCCGGATACGGGCACGGTCTACGACACGTACCTCCGTTCGCCGTCGGTCATCCCCACCGCGTTCCCGCAGATCGCCGGTGCGGCGAGCTACACGCCGACCTCGGCCAACGTGTCATGGCTCGACCCGGCCGGTTCGATCGCTCCGTCGTCGTTTGACGGTGCGCGCGTCGCCCTCGCTGGCGTTGGCGCGATCCCGGGCCTGAACTCGGTCGGAACGGGCAACCTCGTTGCCACGATCACGATCGCGTCGGTCACCACCGCTGGCGGCGGTGCGCAGACGATCGAGTCGTACAGCCTGTATGACGGCGTTCCCGAGCCCAGCAGCCTGGCGCTGCTGGCCCTCGGTGGCTTGGCGGGTCTGATCCGCCGCCGCTAATTCGCCCTCGGAGAGCGAATTAACGCAGGTAACAAGCCCGGTCGGAACCTCGGTTCCGGCCGGGTTCTTTTTGTGCGCCGGCGTGTGCGGCAAAACGCCAGCGCCGCGGCTGTACGACGGCATCCCGGAACCTGACAGCCTGGCGCTGTTGGGTCTCGGCGGCCGGGCGGGTCTGATCCGCCGTTGCTAGTTCGCCTCCGCGTGAACTAGCGCAAGCAACGTCGGAACATCAGTTCGGAGCGGGTCGCATTTTTGGGGGACAAACTCCCGAGACAATCTGAGGATGGTCGTGTTCGGTTTGCTCGCTCACCGCAGCCCGCTCGCGCTGAACGATAGCGCCCGCAAAGCCGTATACTCAATCGAAGAGGCTGTGGGCAGTGCCGCGGCGGGCGCTCAGAGCCGCCGTGTGGTTCGATAACTGATGGAAAGGTTTCGCGTGCCAAAGGTCGCCATTCTCCGCACAACGCCCGCCACGGTCCTCAAGGATTACCACGAGCTGATGAATCTCGCGGGCTATCAGGACATCGTGGCGAAAGACGCTGACACTGCCCTCAAAGTGAACATCTCCTGGCACTTCTTCTTCCCGGCCAGCAGCACCACGCCGTGGCAGCTCGAAGGTGTGATCCGCGCCATGAAGCGCGACGGTTACGACCCGAACCTGATCCACGCCTGCCACAACCGGACGGTCGTCATTGACGCCCGTTTCGGCGAGCGCGAGAACAAGCAGGTCCAGGTCACCGACGCGCACGGCCTGCGGAATGTGCATCTCTACGAGCCCGGAACAGAGTGGATTCCGGTCGCTGAAGCCGTCGGCGATCTGACCAGGAAATTCACCTGCCTGAACGAGGTGTATCCGAAGGGCTTTCGAATCCCCAACCGATTCATCGGCGAGAACATCATTCATCTGCCGACCGTGAAGACGCACATCTTCACGACCACGACGGGCGCGATGAAGAACGCGTTCGGCGGGCTGCTGAATGAACATCGTCACTGGACCCATCCGGTCATTCACGAGACGCTCGTTGACCTGTTGATGATCCAGAAGAAAATTCACCGCGGCGTCTTTGCGGTCATGGACGGCACCTTTGCCGGCGATGGACCGGGGCCGCGCTGCATGATCCCTTTCACGAAGAATGTCATTCTCGCCAGTGACGATCAGGTCGCGATCGACGCCGTGGCGGCCAAGCTCATGGGCCTCGATCCGATGAGCATCAAGTTCATCAAGATGGCGCACGACCTGGGCCTTGGGTGCGGCGACCCGCGCAAGATCGAGATCGTCGGCGATCGCGGGGCGGCCGAGCAGAACTGGCACTTCAACGGCCCATTCAAGAAGATGACCTTCGCCAGCCGGATGCAGCACAAGATTTACTGGGGTCCGCTGAAGGCGCCGCTCGAGTGGTCGTTGAAGACCTGGCTGGCGCCGTGGGCCTATATCGCCAGCGTGATCTACCACGACAGCCTGTGGTATCCGCTGAAAGCGAAGGCGGCCGTCCGGGACTGTCTGGCGAGCGACTGGGGCCGGCTCTTCGAAAATTGGGAGCAGGTGCAGGCGTACGCGACCGAAATGGGTTATCCCATTGTCGGCGACCGCCCGCACAATTTGACCCACAGCGGCTGGAAGGCGTTTCGCAAGTCGTTGAACATCCTGAAGACCTGCGTGACCCAGAATCCCGATGTAGGAAGTGCGAAGCGAAAGATTGGCGTGGATGTGGGCCACTAGCCCGCAGCAGCGCGCCGGTATCCCTTGCGCCGGGCGCGGCGACGATTCCCGTAGCCGGTCGGAGACCGGTCCCCGGGGCGCTTAGACATCCCCCGCACTTAGACCGCGGTCTTCGTGGCACCTTCACAAATTGATCCGTCGGCCAGCTCTCGGCACATATTGCTTTTGCTGTGCGCTTACTAGCCACAATAGTTGGGATCCCCCGTGGTTCTCTCGGAGGCAAAACATCATGTTCATTCGTCCGTTGGCACGCTCTCCTACGCCCCTATCGAACGCCGCCTTGGCACAAGAAGAACCGAGTGCGGCCGAACGACAGAAGAAAATCGACGCGCTGGCCAACTGGTCGCGGCCCGGGCGATGGCACGCTCGGATCGATCGTGCGCACGTGAAGATCCCGGCCGGCTATCGCTTCGCCGGGGCGCGACGACACCAGGAAGCTGCTGGAGAAGATGGAAAACATCACGTCCGGCCGGGAACTTGGGATGCGCTTGCCGCCGGACAACTTTGATCGGTGGTAGTATTCGCCGAGTTCGACGACTGCGGCTATGTGAAGGATGACGATAAGGCCGACCTCGATGCGAACAAAATGCTGAGCGCGATGCGCGAGTCCGAATCGGACTCGAATGCCGGCCGCCGGCGACGCGGATTCGGCGAAATGCACCTGCTCGGATGGGAACAGCCGCCGCACTACGAGGAAGCGACGCACAATCTGGCGTGAGCGCCGAAGTTTGAGTCCGATGGCGAGCAGATCGTGAACTACAACGACGCGTTTACCGGACGCGCTGCGCAGCCATGGAAGTGAAGTGGTTGTCGGGATCCGGAGCAGATGGCGACGACACTGCCGGAGTTCCAGAAACTCATGATCCCCGGAGCTTTCCTCAGTACGCTACGCCGTAATCTCTACTGGGGCATGGCGGTCGCTGGGACGAATATTCTGGCGGGCGTTGGTCACAGGCGCGCGATCGTGGCCGCCAAAAGACCTGACCGCTGGGAAGCTCGGCATCCTGCTGGCCAAGGCGTGGAAACTGGTGGTGATTGGGTTGGCCAGAGCCGTGGCTGCCGCGATCGGCAAAGTAATCAAGACGTTGACTGGCGGACGCGAACGAGCCGGGCATAACGGCGGCATGTCCGACGTGGAAATCCTGATTCTCCCGCTGGTCGCGACTATCTCTCGTCCCGACACTTTCGTTTTCTCGCCGGATTGGTTGGGGCGCGCGCGTGTGCGCGTCGCGCCGCCCGTCATTGCCGCGCTGCAGCGCGGCCCCACGCTCGCCCATCCCGGCATGCCCTGGCTGCCCAGCGTTTCGCTCACGCGCTGGCCGCTCTCCGTCAGCCCGGACGGCGCAGTCGGTTTCGTCTCCGCCAGCCCGAACCCCGGCCCGCGCCCGCCACAAACGCTCTCCTTCGCCCAGATGCACGAGCTGAAAGACGCCGCCGCAGACCATCACAAAGTGCACCTGCGCGGCCGCGTGCTGCTGGAGCTGGGTACGCCGCTGGAAGCGGACTGGTATGCACGCTGGTGCCGGTCGTTGGCGGAGGCTCCACCGGGAAACCGCGCGAATAGGATCGAGCGGACGCTGATCGGAATGTTCGATGAAGCGGCGGCGCGCGCGCGGCTGGATGAAGTGACGCGACGGACGGCCGCGCTGCGCACCGCCGGCACCGTGTTATTCGCCTATCTGGTCGTGATTGTTCCTACGGTAGTGACCATCGCCGGACTTCCCGCGACATGGCTTTGGCTGCTCACCGGCCTTCTGCCGATTTGGATCAGCGCCACGGTGTTGTTCGCACGGGCCGGGCGGGCGATCTCACCGCTCGCGGTCGGAGCGCGGCGCTGGCAACTGCTGGAGATCGGCTTACTGCCGGTAGCGGCGATTCGCGGCTACGAACGCGTCTGGCGCGGGGCGTTGGCCGGGTTCCACCCTCTCACCGTTGCGCGAATCTGGCTGGATGAGGAACAATTTCGCTCGTTCGCGAAACGCGTCGCGCGCGACAGCTCGCACCCCATTCCCATGAATGACGCACCGCTTTCGCCCGATGCACGGGCCTGCGCGCAGTGGTTCGAAGAGCGATTCAACGCCGCGCTGCGCTCGTTTCTCGACCGCTGCGGGATCGATGCGGCTGCGATGAGCGCCCGTCCCGCCGTGATCGATCCATCGATTCGCGGCTACTGCCCGCGCTGCCAAGCGCCTTACACGATTGAGTCCGGAACTTGCGCCGCGTGCGAAGGCGTGCCGCTAGCGGCCATTTCGGCCGAGCCGCTCGCAGAGAATGCGCGCGAACCTTGAGCACACTCAAAAAGCAGCGAGCCGCGCTGCCGAAAGCCGAACGGGCTTCGACAGCGCGGCGCGCTCGCAGAGCGATCAAAAACGCGATCAGGCTTCAAACTTCCAGCCTTCGCGATACTCCTTGTGGATGTACTTGTTCGCCTCGGGCACGTTCGTGAAGCGCATGTTCTTGCCGTCCCAGTCGAGGCGGCGGCCCATGCGCATCGCGATGTTCCCGAGCAGGATCGTTTCGCTCATCGGTCCCGAATATGAGAAATTGCTCTTCGGGAAGTCGAGCGGCTGATCGCCGCTGCAGGCCATCAGCCACTCTTCGATGTGGCCGGGCGAGCGCTGGATGAGTTGCTTCGGATCGCCGTGCGCGGCCTTGTATGCCTTGCGCTCGGTCTCCGGGATCAGCAGGCAGCTCTCGCCGTAGTCGCCCTGGACCAGCAGCGTGCGCTTCGTGCCGATGAAGAGATTGCCGGTGCCGCGCGTGCGCTTGTCCACTTCCATGGTCGGGGGCGCGGGCGGCAGGAGCGCGCCGTCGTACCAGTACGAATCAAAGGCCGGGCGGCCGCCGCTGCGCGGGAAGTGCCACTTAATGACCGACGACTTCGGGAATGTTTCGTTGTTCATCGGGGTCATCGCCATCGGCTCGACGTATTCGCAGTGCCCCGGATTCAGCGCCCAAAAGAGCCCGTCCATCGTGTGGCAGGCCATGTCGCCCAGCGCGCCACAGCCGAAGTCCCACCAGCCGCGCCACTTGAAGCGATGATACGTGTCGTTCTTGTAGGGGCGCGCGGGAGCCGGACCGAGCCACACGTCCCAGTTGAGGTGCGAAGGCGCCTGGTCCTGACCTTCGGGGCGATCGACGCCTTGCGGCCAGATCGGGCGGTCGGTCCACGTGTGGACTTCCTTGATATCGCCGAGCGCGCCGCTGCGGATCCACTCCACCACGCGCCGCCAGCCGACACCGGCGTGGCCTTGGTTGCCCATCTGCGTCGCGACCTTGTATTTCTTGGCGGCTGCAGTGAGCTGACGTGCTTCCCAGGGCGTGTGCGTGAGCGGCTTCTGCGTGTAAACGTGCTTGCCGGCTTTCATCGCCAGAATCGTGGCCGGATAGTGATGATGATCCGGAATGCCGATCATGACGGCGTCAATGTTGTTCGCGTGCTTGTCGAACATCTCGCGGTAGTCGGAGAATGTCGGCGCGTCGGGGAAGAGTTCTTTGGGCTTCACGAATTCGTTTGAATCCACGTCGCAGAGCGCGGCGCAGGTGACGCCCAGATCATGTGCGTCTTTCACGTGCGAACCGCCCATGCCGCCCGTGCCAATGAACGCCACACGCACGTTCTTGAAGCTCTCGCGCGGCTTCGGCGGCGGCGGCAGCGTGCTTTCCTTCTTATCGTTCCCGGCGTCCGAGGCTTCGCGCGGACCCGCGGCCTGGCAGCCGACTTGCGCTAGCGCAGCCGCGGCGGCGCTGGTCGCGAGCATTCCCTGAACAAATTCACGACGAGACGGGAAATCAGGCAGATTCATGGCTCCCTCATTGGCGATCGGAGTTTCGCACGACCGGTTTGCGACACGGTGCGCGGTAGGCTTCGCCGCTCGGATTGTGACGGCATGCGCGCCACGCGACAAGGGCAGGCGAGTTGAAGGTCACAACGGCCCCAAAGCGGTCCTATTACCGTTGCCGGAGGGAGCCGTCGTTACAATCGCGCCGAAAAGCAATCAGTCGCGAATCGCGCGTCGCCCCGCTCCGGGCGGCCGGCGATGCGACTGGGGCCTCACACCGTCGAATGTGCGGGTCTTCCGAGGGTGGCCGTATCCACTGAAGCGAGGTCTCCATGCGAATTTCTCGACGCCCTGTGCCGTATGTCGCGATTCTCTTGTTTCTGCTCGGCGCACCGGCGCACGCTGACGATTGGCGGGCCCCGCTGGTGCCGGTGGATTTCACACACGTCAAGTTCGCCGACACCTTCTGGGCGCCGCGGATTCAGACGACGGTGACGCACACGCTGGAGCGGAATCTGGAGCAGTGCGAATCGACCGGCCGCCTGCGGAATTTCGATCTCGCGGCCGCGTGCATCCACGCCGACGCAGCGGGGGAGCCGCGGCCGGCCGACGCGAAGTACGAGGGTTATTTTTTTAACGACAGCGACGTTTACAAAGTGCTGGAAGGCGCGTCGTTTGCCCTCTTTCACCGGCGCGACGCCGACCTCGACCAGCGCGTCGACGCCATCATCACGCGCATCGCGGCCGCTCAGCAGCCCGACGGTTACCTGAACGCCTATTTCACGCTCGACACGCGCGAGGGACACTGGACCAACACGAAGGACAAACACGAGCTGTACTGCGCCGGCCACCTGATCGAGGCGGCCGTCGCGCATTTTCAGATGACCGGCAAGCGCAATCTGCTCGACATCGCGGTGAAGGTCGCCGATCACATCTGCGCGACGTTCGGCCCCGGAAAAAATCCCAATCCCTCGGGCCATGAGGAGATCGAGCTGGCGCTGGTCAAGCTGAGCGACCTGTTCCGGAGCGGCCAGAGTTCTCCCGCGTGCGGCAATCAATACATCCAAACGTTTGAGGAGCTGAAGCCCGACGAGGGGCGGGCCGAGCGTTACCTGGCGATGGCGCGCTTTTTCGTTAACCAACGCGGAAACGCTCAGGGTCGCAAGCTCTACGGCGAATACGCCCAGGATCAGATTCCGGTCCGCGATCAGGCGGAAGTGGTCGGCCACGCGGTACGCGCGATGTACCTCTACTCGGGCGTGACCGATCTCGCCGCGCGGCTCACGAATACCGGGTATGAGCCGGCGCTCGATCGCGTCTGGACGGACCTGACCGAACGAAAGCTCTACGTCACGGGTGGAATCGGGCCTTCCGCGAATAACGAGGGCTTCACGGTTGCGTACGACCTGCCGAACGACACCGCGTACGCCGAGACATGCGCGGCCATCGGACTGGTGCTTTGGAGCGGGCGCATGGGGCTGCTCAAGCATGACGCGCGCTATTACGACGTGCTGGAGCGGGCGCTCTACAACGGCGTGCTGTCGGGCATCTCGCTGAGCGGCGAAGAGTTCTTTTACGTCAATCCGCTGGCCAGCCGGGGAAATGATCGCCGGCAGCCCTGGTTCGGCTGCGCCTGCTGCCCGCCAAATCTGCTGCGCTTGCTCGCGAGCGTCGGGGGATTCTTCTACTCGACATCGGACAACGAAATCTACGTGAACCTGTATGCGGCCGGAAAGGCGCGCGTCGTGCCGAAAAAGCTGGGCGAAGTGACGATCACGCAGGAAACCCGTTATCCGTGGGATGGGCGCGTGAAGATCACCGCCGCCCCCCATCTCTCGCCGACGGTCACGCTCAACCTGCGCATCCCCGGCTGGTGCACGACCCCTCCGAAGGTGCTCGTTAGCGGCAAAGAACTCAAGGATCCGGTGATCGAGCGCGGCTATCTGCGTGTCACGCTCGACGCGGGACCGGAGAAATGGGTCGAGCTTGATTTTCGTATGCCGGTGCAGCGCATCCTCGCGAATCCCAAGGTCAAGAGCAACATCGGTCGCGTGGCGCTACAGCGCGGGCCGCTGCTGTACTGCCTCGAGGATGCCGATCATCCCGAGAGCGTGCGCACGCTGGCGATTCCGCGCGAGTCGAAGCTGCAGGCCGAGTATTTCAGCGACGTGCTGGGCGGCGTGTCGCTGGTCACGGGCATCTCGTTCGTCCAGGAGCCGGCCAGCTGGAAGGGCAGGCTGTATCAGGCCGCCCCGGCGACGCGACTCGTCGACTTCACCGCCGTCCCCTACTACGCGTGGGCGAATCGCAAATCGGGGAACATGGTCGTCTGGGTGCCTGAGTCGGTGACCCAAGCCGATGCCCCGTTGCCGCGCGGCGTCACGGCGTCAGCATCATTCTGCTCGGCCGACGGCAGCACCACCGCCCTGCTCGACGGTCTGGAGCCGGCGTCTTCGGACGATCACTCGATCCCGCGACTCGCGTGGTGGCCGCACAAGGGCGATGTGCAGTGGGTGCAGTACGACTTTGACTCCCCGCGCAGGATTTCCAGCTCCGACGTGTATTGGTTCAGCGATGAAAAGCAGCACGGCGAATGTCGTGTGCCGGCGGCCTGGCGATTGCTCGTGCGCGACGGCGAGGAATGGAAGCCGGTGAAGAATCCGACGGAGTACGGCGTGCACGCGAATGTGTTCAATCACGTGACGTTCGAGCCGGTCACGACCAATGCGGTGCGGCTGGAGGCGACGCTGCCGGAGAAGATGTCGAGCGGCATCCTCGAATGGCGCGTCGAGGGCGACTGAGCTAGAACGCGACGCGAATGCGGCCTTGCTGCCATTCTTTCGCGACGAGGCGGAATTCCTCGGCCGTGTCGGCGAAGCGCTGGAACGTCAGCACCATCGCGTCGTAAAGCCGATCGTCTTTCATCAGCCGGCCGACCGTGCCGTCGCCATTGTTGATGCCGGCCGCGATCAGTTGCACCGAGTTCAGCACGCGGCTGGTCTGGTCCAGATTCTCCAGCAGCGCGCGCGCGATGCGGTCAAGCTGCTCGTCGGTGCGAACGGCCGTCTTGTTCAAGTTGCCCACGAGTTCACGCGCATCCGTCACGACTTGGCGTGCGTCCGTCGTCCCGGTGCGAAGGTCAGCCATGAACGCCTTCCCGTCTTCGGACATCGTGTAGAGGTTTTCGACTGAGTCTTTCAGGTGACTTTGAACGGCCGGATCGCCAAGCACGTCGTTGAAGTGCTTCATCGCACCGTCGAGGCGGGCAACGGCGGTCACAAGATTTCCCTGCGGCCCGCCGGGGGCATCCACTTCGGCGGTCGTGCGCGGCTGCAAAACCTGGTGCAGATCGCGGAGTACCGGCTCAAGAGCTTCGGCGGCTGAACCGATCTGCGAGGCCGTCTTTTCCAAGGTGCTGGTGACTGTCGGCGGAATGAGCGAATCCACCGCCTTGGCGGTTCGGCCGATGACGGTCGCGCCGGATGCGAGCACCGGGGCATCCGTGGGGCCGGGCAGGATCTGGATCGGCGGTCGTCCCATGCCTAGGCCGGGCTCGACCGTGAGCGCCGTGGTGCCCTGCGTCAATCGCACCTTCGGATCCGTGATGATCAACTCGACGCGCACGCCGGCGTTGTAGTCAGGCGGCGCGGCAAACTCGACGTCGGTGACGCGGCCGACCTCGAGGCCGGCGAGCACGACCATCGTGCCCGGCTGGATGCCGGAGGCCGACTCGAAGCGTGCTTCGAGCTTCAGC
>JBGAJB010000115.1:0-10455 GCA_044225155.1 Phycisphaerae bacterium
CGACTCGTTCGGCCTGCCCGAAAACTCGTCTTCCAACAGTTAGTTCTGCCGGCCTCCGTTGCGGAGACCGTCGCCGTCAACAGGATGTTAGCAGGGCGCAGCCGAATGGCGAGTTAAAAGTGATTTCATCCCCGATTTGTCGATAGGCCACGAGCTTCAGTCGCCGAGGACGGCCTTCGCCCGTGGGGCGTACGAACCTTGCCGGTGACTTTCAGTCACTGGATTCCAGCCACTCCGCTCGAATCGCCCGGGTACGGCGTGGGCAGCACTCGTTGGCCCTCCGGGCGGAAAAGCGGGAGCGCTCACGCATCCATCAGCGCCTCCTCGCCCGGAGGGCGCGCGATAATTGCCAGGTGGCTTCAGCCCCTGGAAGCAGTCAAAAGATTGTTATCGCTCGCGTTACAGCTTTGTGTGTCCGGTCGGCTTCGCCACGTCCTTGCTCTGCCCACCCGTCAGCCCGTAGTCGGTGACCGGTGGGTTTTTGCGGGGCTTCACGTCCTTCGTTTCGTCAAAGACGTGCAGCAGCTTTTCCTTGTCGAAGATCATCTCCTGCCGCGTGCGGCCGACCAGTTCGTAGTGCGGCGTGAGCTCGATCGCGTCACACGGGCAGGCTTCTTCGCACATGCCGCAATAGATGCAGCGCAGCTCGTCGATGTCGAACTTGACCGGGTATTTCTCTCGGTCGGGCCAGGGGCTCTCTCCGGCCTCGATGTGGATGCAGTGGGCCGGGCAGGCCGTGCTGCACATGAAGCAGGCCACGCAGGCCACGCGGCCGTCGGGGTCCTTGTTCAGGCGGTGGACGCCGCGGTAGTTGTCGACGCGGAGCTGCCGCTTCTGCTCGGGATATTGCAGCGTGCGCTGGTCGCGTTTCTTCTTGTTGAACATGTGGCGCAGCGTGGTGCGCATGCCGCTGATGATCTGCGGCAGGTAGAGGCGCTCCGCGCTGGTCAGCTCGGGCGGAGAGAGATAAAGGACGTCTTCTTCACGCATAGGAGGCTCCGCAGGCTGCGCCAATGGCGAATGTCGAATAGCGAATAGCAAATGAAGACGAAACGCAGAACGCGACCGCTCGGCCACAGAGGGCGCGCCCGGACGGGTTCCGGTGATTCGTTCTTCGCTCTTCGCTATTCCTCATTTCTTCATACCACTTTCACGTCCGGCAGATTTTCCTGCCGTCCGGTGATTCGTTCCTTCGCTGCTCCGGCCAGCCAGATCGCGCCGGCGAAGACGAGGACATTTACGCTGAGCGCCACTGCGGCCGGCAGGAGGTTGCCCGTGAGGCCGCCCTTCGGATCGATGCGCCAGCCAAAGGCCACGAGCGCCCCGGTGACGAAAACGGTCGTGATGCCCAGCGGAACGAGGTTTTTCCACGCCAGCTTCATGAGCTGATCGAAGCGGAAGCGCGGCAGCGTCCAGCGGATGATCATATAGAACGCGATGAACGCGCCCACTTTGCCCCAGAACACGTGGAACTTGATGAGCGCCGCCCACCAGGTGTGGTTGTCGGCCAACAGGCCCAGGCCCGGAATCGGATCCCAGCCGCCCAGGAACACCGCCGTCATCAAGGCGCTGTTCGTGATCATGTGGGCGTATTCGCCGAGATAAAACAGGGCGAATTTCATCGAGCTGTATTCGGAGTGGAAGCCGGCCACCAGTTCCTGCTCGCACTCCGCGAGGTCGAAGGGCGCTCGGTTCGTTTCGGCGAAGGCCGCGATCAGCACCAGCAGGAACGCGATCGGGTGCATGAAGATGTTCCAGATGCCGGTCGAGGCCTGGGTCTGGACGATGTCTTCGAGCCGGAGCGTTCCCGAGGCCAGCAGCATGACCAGCACGCCGAGGCCAAGCGGCACTTCATAGCTGAGCATCTGGGCCGTGGCGCGCATGCCGCCGTAATGGGCGTACTTACTGTTGCTGGCCCAGCCGGCGAGCACGACCGCGTAGACGCCGAGCGATCCGACGGCCAGCATATAGAGCAGGCCGACGTCGAGACTCGCGACCTGCGTCGTTACGACCGGGTGGTTGCCGCTCGCATCCGTCCAGGGCCATTCGATCTGGCCAGCCCAGGGAATCACCGCGAAGCCGAGCAGCGCGACGATGAACGCGAGACAGGGGGCCAGCATGTAGATCGGCTTGTCCACGTCGCGCGGGATGAATTCCTCTTTGAGGATGAATTTGACGCCGTCGGCGATCGGTTGGAGCACGCCGCCCCAGCCGACGCGATTCGGCCCCTGGCGATCCTGCATAGAGGCGGAGATTTTCCGCTCGGCCAGGATGCACGCGGCGCAGAGGTGGATGATCAGAAAGAGCGAGAGGGCCATCATGAATATGCTGAACCAGAACTGCGAGCTGAGAAACGCCTTCAGCGGTTCGGCAAAGAACATGAACGCCGCGACGACCAGCACGACCGGCGCGACGACCAAGCCGATCCCGGCGACACCCAGCACCAGCGGGTTCCGCAGGGTTTTTTCGATCTTAAATGCGAGTGGATCAGGTGTTGGCATAGTTTGTTAGTTCAGAGTGGCGAATAGCGAGTAGCGAAGGGCCGTTTCGCATGACAGCGGGATCGCATTCTCGACTGCTCGCTTTGGTCATCAAAGCCTGGGATCCTGTTTTGCCGGTCGCGCTGAACTTGGCGCGGGATTAATTCGTAACTCTTCACTCGCTACTCGCCACTAGTGCGCATGTTCCGGTTCCGCGCGCGGCGTAAACACGCTGGCAAACTCCGGCATCTCGGCCGCCATCTTCTCGCGCGTCTTCTTCGAGCGGAAGAGGCCGCCTTCGCCCGCCAGTTCGGCCAGGAACTGCCCGTCAGCCTTCACCCCTTCGAGCGGCGCGATCGCCCGTTCGAACGGCTGCACCAGGCCGTCGCAGTTCATGAAGGTGCCCTCGCGCTCGGCGAAGGTGGCCGACGGGATCTGGATTGTCGCGTGCTCATCAAGTTCGCTGTGGAACAAATCCTGCACGATCAACGTGGCGATGTGCCCCAGCGCCCGCGTGCGGTCCTCGGTCACCCACTCATGCGGATAGCCGGCCGTGACGTACGCGGCGCTGAATTGATCGTGATGTGCGGCCTCGAGGAATTTGTCGAAGCTGAAGGCCGGGCCACCGAGATGCTGAATGACGCGCTCGACGCCGCGGCGATTCGGGCATTTTTCCGCTGTGATGACCAAACCGCGCGGGACTTTCTGATCCTGTCCTTCGGTCGGAATGAAGCCGGTCACGAGCGTCGCCTGCGGTGCGATCGTTCGAGCAGTCCTCGCCAGCAGCCAGGCTTCTTCGCAGCTCATCATCGGACTGAGCACGATCGCCAGGCCGTTGCCCGAATCCTTTGCCCCGGCCGCCGCGAGTGCCTCTCGGACGAGCTTGGGCAGCAACTCCCAGCCGACGTTTTCCCAGTCCCGGCCGCGCTTGACGCGCGGCTGGCGGAGGCGATCTTCGCGCAGGATGTATTTCCATTCGAAGCGTGCTTCGTCGCTGATCCACCACTCGTTCACTTTTTCGTTGAAGCGCGGACGAATGCGGTGAATGCCGTGTTCGTTGTGGTCGATCCAGATGGTCTGGCCGCGGCTGTCGACCGGGCTGATCGACGGCGTGCGTTCGAGCATCCAGACGCGCTGCTTGAAGAGGAATTCCTTGTCGATCAGGCAGCCCACCGGGCAGAGATCGACGACGTTGCCCTGTAGCGGATTCTCCAGCGGCACGCCGGGGAAGACGTCAATCTCGGACTTATGCCCGCGCTCGACGACGGCCAGCTCGCCCGTGCCGGCGATCTCCTGGGCGAAGCGCACGCAGCGCGTGCAGAGCACGCAGCGATCCTGGTAAAGCAACGTGTGCGAGCCGATGTCCTTCTTGGCGTTCTTGTACTTGTCCTCGACCATGCGGCTCGAACCGTTGCCGAATTTCTCGCTGTAATCCTGGAGTGAGCACTCGCCGGCCTTGTCGCAGACGGGGCAGTCGAGCGGGTGATTGAGGAGGTAGTACTCCATCACGTGCTTCTGATTCTGCTGAACGAAGTCGGAGTGGAACCGCACTTCCATCCCGTCTTTCACGGGCGTCTGGCAGGAGGGGAAGAGCTTCGGCACCCACGCCATCTCCTTCGTGCGCGGGTCGGGCATCTTCATTTCCATCAGGCACAGCCGGCAGCTTGCGACGATGCTCAGACCGGGGTGATAGCAGTAATGCGGCACTTCCCAGCCGGCCTCGAGGGCCGCCTGAAGCACCGGAATGCCGTCGCGGCACTCGATGGGTTTTCCGTCGATCGTGATCTTAGGCATAATTACTCATTCGAGAACGAGAACGCGTAACGCAAGCTCGCGCTTCGAGATCAGAACGCGCAGCGCGAGCAAGCGCCTGACGGGTATGGGCTCGGTTTGTCGAACGCAGCTTCTTCGGGCTGGCTCGCTGGGCGCTTCGCGTTCTGAAAATCGTGATCGCCATTCGCTATTCCCCCGTCCCCCACTTTGCTCGCTCGGGCATCAGCATCGCCGCGCCGGCGTATTCCTTCGCCCGGCCTTGTGCGATCGGCAATGAGTAGGCCGCGGGGTTCGTCTGGCGAATGTATCGATCGGCCGCGTCCGGCGCCTGGGCCTGGACATGGCGCTCGAATTCGCGGCGGAATTTTGTGACCAGCGTGCGCACGGGGAACGCTGCGCCGTCGGGCAGGCCACAGATGCTCATGCCCGGCATCATGCCCATGTTCACCGTGACTTCGGCCAGCAGATCGAGGTCATAGACGCGGCCCGCGCCGCTGCGCAGACGCTTGGCGATCTTGTGCATCCAGCCCGTGCCTTCGCGGCACTGCGTGCATTGCCCGCACGATTCGGCCGAGAAGAAGCGCGTCACGTTGAACAGCACGTCGCGGATGTCCGTGTTCTCGCCGACGACCACGGCCGCGGCCGTACCGAGGCCGAGCAGGTCGTAATGCCGCGGATCGTCGAAATCCATCAGCATGTCGAGTTCGTCAAAGTCTTCCTTCGGCACGGCCTTGCCGGCCGGATTTTTCGGGAAGAGATCGCCGCGCAGGAAGCCCATGCTCAGGCCGCCGGGGGCGCAGGCCTTGACCTTCATGCCGTCACGCATGCCGCCGCCGAAATCGGGGCTGTAGATCAGCTCGCGAACGGTGATGCCGAGCGGAGCTTCGTAGCAGCCTGGGTTTTTCACCGGGCCGCTGACGCAGTACATCTTCGTGCCTTTGGAATTGGCGGTGCCTAGGCTCAGCCACCAGTCCACGCCGCGCGTCAGGATGTGCGGCAGGCAGGCGAGCGTTTCGACGTTGTTGACGACCGTGGGCTTGCGGAACGCGCCCTCGACGGCCGGGAACGGCGGCTTGATGCGCGGCCAGCCGCGTTTGCCTTCGAGGCTCTCGATCAGGCCGGTTTCCTCGCCGCAGACGTATGCGCCGGCGCCGCGGTGGATGTAGCAGTCGAGGTCGTAGCCGCTGCCGAGGATGTTCTTGCCGAAATAGCCGGCTTCGTAGGCCTCGTCGACAGCCTTCTGCAGCACATGGAACTGCTCGGTGAACTCGCCGCGCATATAGATGTATGCGGTGGTGGTCTTCGTCGCGTAGCCCGCGATCAGGATGCCCTCGAGGAGCATGTGCGGGTCTTCTTCCATCGTGACGCGGTTGCAGAAGGTCGGGGGCTCGGATTCATCGGCGTTGACGCACAGGTAGGTCGTCGTGCGGTTCGGCGGCAGAAAGGTCCACTTGATGCCGGCTGGGAAGCCTGCCCCGCCGCGGCCGCGCAAATTCGCCTTTTTGACGAGTTCAATGAGTTCTTCGCGCGACATTTTGAGGGCCATGGCCGCGCCCTCATAGCCGCCGGAGGCTTTGTACGTTTTGATCGACGTGCTGTTGGGCACGCCGACGTTGCGCATGAGAATCTTCTCGTACGGCATAGTCCCGCGATGCTATGCGAAGACCCGCCGGCCATCCAGCGCCGTCGGGACGCAGCGGCGATCCAACCATCGGTGAATGGTCGCGACCCGAAGTGCCGGCGCGAACTTACCGCTCTTCGGGAGAGCGGCGCGTTCGTACCCAGCGTCGGACGCGAGTAACATCGCGTCTTGGATCACACCATCTGGAGCCCATCGTGAGTTCATGCAATTGTCGGATCGCCGGCTTCGCCTTGGTTATCGCGCTTGTCGCCCATGGTTCGTCACAGGAGCCGCAGTCTTCTCCGAATTTCAAACTGCTGCGCACTTTGGAGATCGGCGGCGAGGGGCGCTGGGATTACGTGACGGTCGAGCCGGAAGCGCACCGGATATTCGTGCCGCGCTCGACAAACGTGATGGTCATCGATACCGAAACCGGAAAGGTCATCGGCGAAATCACGAATTGCGAGGGCGTACACGGCGTCGCGCTGGCGCCCGAGTTCGGTCGCGGATTCACGAGCAATGGCCGGGCGAACACTTCCACTATCTTCGAGTTGAAGACGCTCAAGACGGTCGGCAGCGTGAAAACCGGGGAAAATCCTGACGCAATTCTGTTTGACCCATCCAGCAAGCGCGTTCTTACGTTCAACGGCCGGAGCAAGGATGCCACCGTTTTTAGTGCGACCGATGGCACGGTGGCGGGTGCCATCAGCCTGGGCGGCAAGCCGGAAGCAGGCGTTGCAGACGGGAACGGCCAGGTCTTTGTAAACATCGAGGATAAGAGCGAGATCGTCCGAATAGATCCGAAGGAATTGAAGGTCACGGCGCGCTGGCCGATTGCTCCCGGTGAGGAGCCAACCGGCCTCGCACTCGACGCCAGGAACCGGCGGCTCTTCACTGTTTGTGGCAACGGGAAAATGATCGTGCTGGACGCCGACTCAGGCAAGATTGTTGCCACGTTGCCGATCGGAAAGGGCGTCGACGGAGTTGCATTTGATGCCGCGACCGGCAACGCGTTCAGTTCGAACGGCGAAGGTACGGTCACGGTCGTCCACGAGTCTGACAGCCTGCACTTTTCGGTGGTGCAAACGATTCAGACACAACCCGGCGCACGAACCATTGCGCTGGATCCGCAATCGCACCAGCTCTATCTCCCGACCGCGCGATTCGAGGCGCCGACATCGGGCCCGTCCCGCGGCGGCGGAGGTCGTCCCCCAGTTGTAGCGGGCAGTTTTTCTCTGCTCGTGGTCGGGAATTGAGGTTACCAACCCAGACCCGTGGGATTAGCCGGCATGCATCGGGGCGATATTGGCTCTCGGTCTCAAGTTCGAGTCGGCCGCGGCAAAATACCGCCCAGCGACCGAGATCGGGCGGCCTCAAACGCAGGGGCGCTGGATGACCGATCTCCGACCGGGCTTGGGGGCCCGCACCTTCGACACGCCGGGAAAGTGCGTTCGGATCAGCATCGCTACGGCCGGGCGCACCGCGCGGGCCGCGTCATTGCGGCCCTGCGTCTGTCTCAGAATGAGCGCTCCTTCGAGCAGCGCTGAATAGCAATCGGCGAACTGTTCAGCGCCCTCCGGAAATGTGCCGGCCTGTAGCGCCACATCGCGCCAATGATCGCGTGCTTTGCGCTTGTACGCCGCCGCCGCCTGATGCACGGGATCGCGCGGATCGGGAAATTCGGCGGCCGCGTTGATGAAGATGCATCCCTGAAACTCGGGGGCATTGAACCAGAGATCCATGAGATCGAGCATCGCCAGCGCCTGACGGGCCGGATCATCACCGGCAGCTTGATGCACGGCCCGGCGCCACGCCTGCGATTCCCACTCATCGCGCCGCTGGACGGCCGCGACCATCAGTTCGGTCTTGTCCTCGAAGTGTTTGTAGAACGTGGTTTTCGTTACACCCGCTTCCTGGATGACCTGGTCGAGGCCGACCGCGCCGAAGCCGTGGCGATAAAACAGCCCAATCGCGGCGGCGAGCAGACGTTCGCGCCCATTTCGCGGCGGGTCGGGAACTCCCAGTAACTGCGTAACCGTTTTCATATCGAGCGTTCCGACAGCTCGGCGCGGGTGTACTGAAAGTCAACTGTTCGCGCGGCGGCGCGCTTCCTATGATTGTACAGGGGCGACCGAAACGCGACGCGGGGACGTCGGACGGTTGACCGATTCTGGAAAACAAAGAGGCGATGGGCATGTACGACCTGAAGAACATCGGAAAACTCAAGCGGCTGGGCGAGCTGGCGCCGGAGGCGTTCAAGAGCTTTGTGCATTTTGACGAGGCGGCCTTCAAGCATGGCGTCATTCCGCTGCGCTACAAGGAGCTGATGGCCGTCGCGGTCGCGCTCACGACCCAGTGCCCGTATTGCATCGAGATTCACGCGCGTCAGGCACGGCAGGCCGGCGCGACCGAGCAGGAGCTGGCCGAAACTACGCTGATCGCGGCGGCGCTGCGGGCGGGCGCGGCCATCACGCACGGGACGCACGCGCTGGAATGACCTCAGAGACCCGGCGGGTTCAGCCGCGGGACTGCAGAAACCGCAGCGAGTTTCCGTCGGCGTCGCGAACGTACATTTCGCGATTGCCCCAGGTTTGATCCGTGGGGGGCAACACAATTTGCACGTCGCGCGCGACGAACTCGGCGTGCAGCGCGTCGACATCGCGGACCGCAAATCCAACCACGCCACCGGCGACGCCGTCGCCCGAGAACGACTCGCGCGCGAGGCTGAGAAAGGCGGGATCAGGCCAGCGCGGGTCGGGGCGATACTCACTCTCTTTCTCGAACCCGAGTTGTCCGCAGTAAAACGCTTCGGCGACGACCGACGAGGAGACGTGCACGAGCGGCAGTGCCATGAAGAGATTGGATTTCGACATGCCCCTACCCCAGGTTCCTGTACGCTCATCGCCTTTGCCCTTACGAACGCGGCGCGGCTGGCATTGTTGCAGGCCGGCTATCCAATGTGCCGCACAGCCCGCGGTACTTCTCTGCTTTTTCGAGATCTCCGACGGCTTCATAGAGCGCGATGTAGCCCTGCAGAATGTCGTCGGGGTGGGTTTCGCGCGTGCCGTGACGAATGTCGTCGACGATGCTCGCGGCCTTGTCCAACTCGGCCTCGGCCTGATCAAAGTGTTGGAGCAGGATCAGGTGATGCGCGAAAAATAGATGCAGCCGAGCGCGGTAACCCGCCGCGCTGGTTTGTGCTTCCCGGGCAAAGAGCGATTCGAAGTCGGCCTGCGCTTCGTCGAAGCGCCCCTGCATTGAACGGAACCGGGCAACATAGAGAGCGGCGGCAAAATCCAGGTCATGGCCGAATTTGGCCATCACATCCGCCAACTCCAGCGCCAGTTGTTCGCCCACCTTCGCGCGGCCGTCGCGTTCGATGAATCCCAGGGCGTCGGAAATCGCGGCGAACAGAGCCGCCCGGGCTCCACGCCCCGCCTGTCGCAAGCATTCAATGCGGCGCAGATAGAGATCCACCGGTTCGGCGGTGACGCCGGAGCGGCTGAGTGCCTGCGCCAGCACCGACATCGCGTAAGCCCGCAGGTCGTGACACTCAGGCAGCCGCGCGCCCACGTCGTCCAGCACTGAGCGGCAGCACGCGATCGCGTCGGCCTGGTTGCCGCGCGCGCTTTGGGCCTGCGCGAGCCGTAGCCGCGCCTGGAGCACCATGCCGCTTTGCGGAGCGAACTGGCGGCCGGCGCGGGCGAGCCAGTCGCGCGCGAGCGATTCCTGCTCGGCGTAGTAGCGCTCACGTTCGGTGTTGTGCGGCGCGGAAGCGATGTGCCATTCGAGCACGTCAATCAGTGACTGGTCGATGCGCATCTGCAACTGGTCGTCATCCGCGATGGCGGGATTCGCGCGCAGGGCGCGTAGTATCTGCTCCGCTTCGTCCACGCGGCCCTGATTCAGCATCGCGATCGCCAGACTGCGGCGGGCGGCCAGCGTGGCGTGATCATCGGCGCCGAGAGTCCGCTCCATGCGCGGCAGAAGCGCCGTAAGCGTTTCCTCGGCCTCGCGGAAGTTCGAGAGATTGAGCGTCACGCCGGCGCAATTCGACTCGGCGCGCAGCGTGCGCGGATCATCCGTTCCGGCGTGCTGCTTGAGCAATGCCACTTGGCGGCCGTATTCCGCCACCGCTTCCGGCCAAAGCGCCAATTGGTCGTACACCCGCGCCAGCAACTCGTGCAGCTCGGCCTCCTGAAATGGATGACCGGCGAAGCGTTCCGGGGCAGTCGCCGCCGCGGCGGCCAGCACCTGCGCGAGACGTACATCCGCGCCGCCCTTATCCGGCTCGACACTCGTCAGGACGCCGCGCATGAAATCAAGCACGGCCCGCGACTGGTCCGCCTCGCGGTCGGCGCGTTCGGCGGCAGCCTGCGCCGCCAGCGCGTTTTTCTGGGCTGCGGCGCGCTGCCGTTCGGCCGTGTGCCAGAAGCGCAGCGAAATCACGAGCGCCGCGAGCACGGCCGTCAGCACGAGCGCGATCGCGATGCTCGCGACGCGATAGCGCGCGAGCTGCTTGGCCATTACGTAGACGAGGGAATCGCGACGGGCCTCGATCGGTTCGCCGCGCAGATACCG
>JBGAJB010000116.1:0-10922 GCA_044225155.1 Phycisphaerae bacterium
GGACGAATGATGCTGCGGCAACTGCTGGAGAATCAGGAAGAACGCCGTGAATTCGCGTGAGACTGACAAGCTGTACGCCGATCTGTCGGCTTATCTCGACGACGAGCTGAACGCGGCGCGTCGGGACGAGATCGATGCGCTGTTGTCGCGTTCGGCCAGCGCCCGAGCGCTGCTCGAAGACTTGCGCCACATCTCGCGCGGGCTCGCGGGTCTGCCGCGCGCCGCCGCGCCGTCCGGGATCGCGGAACAGGTGTTGCAGCAGGCAACCGGACATTCGCTGGCGGAGGACCTCAAGGCGCGGCGGCGTCTGCTCTTTGTCCAAGTGGCGTCGCGTGCGGCGGCGTCGGCCGCAGTGGTCGTGCTGTGCGTGATCGGAGGCTGGGTGCTGCTTGTCAAGCCGGCGGCCGAGCCGGGACGATCCAATACAAATATCGTCGAAACGGAAATCGCCGGCCGCGGGATCGAATCCGGTCGCAACTCCGAACGTGGTGGCGAAATCACGCGGCGCAATGCGGGCCGAGAGCCGGTCGCGCCGCGCTCGCCGGCTCGTACGCTTGCGCCGGAAACGGTCGCCTCGGGAACCCGCAAATTGCCCGCGACTCCAGGGCTTGGAGGGTCGGGAGCGGCATTTGAGAACAAGCAGGCTTCTGCCGAACTGCGCGAACTTCACGCGCTCGGTTATTCGGAATCGGCCTTTCGCGCGCCAGCGCCGGCGGACCAGAATGTTCCCGAAAGCGTCACCGTGGCGGCGGACATTGTCGTGCAGGCCCGCGGGGATGACGACTACGCGGAACTCACAAGTGTCGTTGATTCATATCAAGCCGCCGGCTCGGCCGCGTACGGGTTGGCGTTTATTCAAGTGGACGAATTGGCGGCGGGCACACACGAAGCAATGGTGCAGTTGCCGGCCGGGCGGCTGGGCGAGTTCGTCGAGTCTTTGGAGCAGCATGCGCCGGGGCAGGTGCAGGTTTCGATGCAGTTCCGGGGCGGGGACTATCCGACCGTCCAACGCATGCTCGGGCAAGGCGAGCGGATGGGCGTCCTCGCATTCGACAATCAAGTGCGCGACAAGGCCGTGACCGCGGACGACGCGGTGAAATCGGAATCGGCGGATTCAAGCCTCGGCCGGCAGGGAATCTCCCCGGGAAGCGCGGCGGGCGATCGGCTCAGCAAGACGGCCCGTGATCGCTCACGCCTGATCATGGCATTTCTGCCCTGGGTTTCACCTTGGCGCTGGACGCCGCCAACCGCTTCGTCCCCGACCCCCGCGGGGCGTGTTAACGCGTCGGAAAACAACCGAGTGGCAGAAAATCTTCCCGCGGCGTCGGCCACCGCCGCCGGTGCTGCCCCGCCGGCGTCAGATCGCGCGGAGGACGAGCAGGATTCTCAACCGCTCGTGACCGCCGCCATGCTGAAAGCGGCCAAAGATTCTCACAAGGTGCGCGAAGAGAAACGGCCTATTGTCGCCGATGCGGATGCCGGATCGAGCGGTGCCGGTACCCCGCGCGCGGGACGCGCGACGTATCGCGACGCGTCGCGCAGCTCCTTTGCCCCTGAAGCGGCCGAAAGCGGCGCATCCGATATGCGGATTTCCAGCGGCGGCGCCGCAAAGGGCTCGATCTGGTCCGGAGTGCTTCGTAGAGCGGAGTCGCTGACGGATCCGATTCTGCAAAGGTTGGAATCGCTCGGTCAGTCGGTTGCACGCGCGACGGCGGCCTTGGAGGCTCAGCAGGAGGCCGCGCCGGTATTGTTGCGGGTGCAGGTGTTGCGGCCGAATTCAAGTGGCGAGGCGGTTTTGCCCACTCCGGCCTCCCAGCCGTAGCTCAAGCGTTGCGAACCTCGCGATACTGAGATTAAGCAGAAACGGAAAACGCTCTCGCACGGCCGAAGAGCAGTGCGGGAGCGTCTTCTTGCTATCTAGGTGGAGGCGGGGCGACTACGGACCGCCGAGCCCACCGAAGATCGGATCCTGCGCCAGCGTGCAGAACGGCGGGAAGGAGCAGAACGGGTCGACGTTGTAATTTCCGCCGGGCTGCCCCGCGTCGCTGCTGACGAACGAAAAGAGCCGGGCGTCGCAGTTCAGAACTGAGCCGCACGGATTGAAATTCGCGAGAAAGCCCGCGGTGCCGCAGGTGTCGATCTGCAGGCAGACGCCGCCGATGGAGAGGGCGGCAATCAGTCGCCGGGCATTGCGAAGACGTTTGCGTTCCATGGAACCCCCCGTCGCCTTACGGCGCAGTCGGACAATCAACCAGCAGCCGGACCGGCGCGCAGAAATCAAAGAACGCCGACGAACTGCAATTCACGATGGCGCACGTGTCGAGCGCTGAGGTCGCATATTCGAGAGCAAATTGCGCACAGCCGTTCGGGATGTACACCTGGAAGGCGACGCCCGTAGCGAGCAGTGCCGCCCAGACCAGGCGACGTTGCCGTTTCCGCATGAGAACTCCTGTGGACGCCCGCGAGCCGCCGCCCGGGGCGCTGGAAATATAGCGGCCCGCCAAGTGGGCGGGCAAGCCCCGAATCGCGATTGACGTAGCTTTACGCAAGCTCGCCGCCGGACCGGGGATCGGGACACCGGGCGTGCCCTGGACGCGGGTGATCCGCGATGGAACGGCTGTTTTTGACGCGTCGAATCACTCAATCATCGCCCATCGGGCTAAGAAATTGACGTAAACCGCAACGCCGAATGCCGCTTCTCTCCGCAAATGCGGGGGTTACCGGTCATGCGCCGCGACCGCGCGCCGCCCTGGGCCATCAGCGGCGCTCCGATTGCCGCTCGACGAACTGGCCCTTTGAAATAGGAGATTCACGATGTTTTCAACGATCACGCGGCTGTCGGCTCGCACCGCGTTTGCTACAACCGGATTCGCGGCCCTCCTCGCAGCCGCTCCCGCTGTCGCACAATGCCCTCCGACCTGGCAGCCCGCCGTCGGCGTGACGGGGGGTGTGAACCCCGCAATCTTCGCGCTGGCGGAGTGGGACCCGGACGGGGCCGGACCGCTGCCGTCGGTCATGGTGGCCGGAGGCGATTTCACGGCCGCGGGCGGCACTCCCGCGACTTACATCGCGGCGTGGAACGGCCACTCGTGGTCGGCGATGGGAGAGGGCTTTGACGGACTGGTCAACGCGCTGGCCGTTCTGCCGAGCGGGGAGTTGATCGCCGGCGGAAGTTTCACTTCTTCGGGCGGCACGGCGCTAAACAACATCGCGCGCTGGGATGGCGCAGCCTGGCAGCCGCTGGCCGGCGGATTGAACAACGCCGTCAACACGCTGCTCGTGCGGTCGAACGGAGAACTGGCGGTCGGCGGATTCTTCACGACGGCCGGCAGCAGCACCGCCAACCGCATCGCGCGCTGGGATGGCGCAAACTGGTCGAGTTACGGGCTCGGGATGAACAACATCGTCTACGCGCTGACGGAATTGCCTACCGGTGACCTGATCGCGGGCGGTCTCTTCACGACGGCAGACAATCATCTGGTCAATCGCCTGGCGCGCTGGTCCGGCACTGCGTGGAGCGGCATTGGCGGCGGTCTCAACAGCGCCGCGACGGCGCTCGGCGTGGATCGCAGCGGAAATCTCGTTGTCGGCGGTTTGTTCACATTTCCTGCAACGCGAATCGCCATCTGGAACGGCTCGACTTGGGCTGCGCTCGGCAGCGGACTAAACGGACCGACCTGGGCCATGACCGTGCTCGAGAGCGGCGAACTGGCGGTCGCGGGTCAATTCACGTTGGCGGGCGGTGCATCGATTCCGTACGTGGCGCGCTGGAACGGCTCGTTCTGGTCGGGCTTTGACAGCGGGCTTGATGCCGGCGCGTTCGCTTTTCTGACGCGGCCGGACGGCATGCTGGCCCTCGGCGGCGAGTTTTTCCTCGCGGGCGGTGTAGCGGAGTCGTGCCTGGCATTCTGGGGCGCGCCCGCGCTGCCCGGGGACATCGATCGCAACGGCGTGGTGGATCTCAGCGATCTGGGAATTGTGCTCGCGGCCTTCGGCCAGAACGCCGGCGGCGATCTCGATGGTGACGGCGACACCGATCTGAGCGACCTCGGAATCGTGCTGGCGGCCTACGGGACCTCGTGTTTGTAAACGCGGCGAACGTCCACAAGTGGAAACGGGCGGCCCCCGCGGGGTCGCCCGTTCCACTGCGCCGCGATGGCAGGTCGGCGCGCCCGCGCGTCAGATTGAGCCTGAGTTACGCGCGGCTTTTAGGGGTTCGCAGAACTTCACTGGCCGGCGCTAATCGCACCGAAAAGACCGCTGCTCTCATTGGCGCCGCCGGCGGTAAAGAACAGTTTGTTTCGCGGGCCGGCGCCGCCGCCGTTTCCGAATTCCAGCGCCCAGAGTCCCGGGATCAAGAGCGGCGCGCCGTTGGCGTCCGTCACCGCGCCCATCAGGGTTCCATCTTCCGGGTTGTAGGCGTGAATCGAACCGTCGCCGAAATTGCCTACCAGCAGCGCATTGCTGAGCGGGCCGAAATCATGCGGCGCGGCCCTTGGGCCCAAGGCGAGTTCCAGCATGCCGCCGGAAACGAGACGCTTGATGAATTGGCCATCGAGCGAAAAGAATCGAGACAAACCCGTTGCCCGGGCCGGCCACGTCATCTGCTTTGTTCTCGTCCTGAAGCGCGAACGTGACGTAGAGCTTGCCATCGACGACCCGCGCTCCGAACGGCGCATATCCGTCGGGCAGCTTCGGATCGGTGAACGTCCGCACGAGCTGATTTCGCGTCATAGAGTTCCACAACGCCGGCGCGGAAATTTGTCGCATAGAGATACTGCTGCGGCTGCGACCGGCCATCGACATTGATGCGATGCTTGCCGATGGCCAAGCCTTTGTACACCGCCTTTTGCCCGGAATTGTCGATCATCACGGAAGCCTGCGTGGGCGCTACCTGCTTCGACCAACCCGCGATCTGTCCGCCTTCCAGCGCGACGATCACGCGCGCGGGGCGACCGAGATTTCCGTCACCGATCACGAAGCCATCGCCGCCGTCTTCGATTCCGGTCGGGGTCTTCGATTCCGGAGAAGAGGATGGAGAGGGGATTGCGAATCGGCTCCCCCGCGCCGGTGCCGTTGTAGGACTTCATCATGCCCGAGCCGTTCACGCCGATGATGAACGGACCGCCGGGACTGTGAGCCAGCCCCCAGGGATTGACGAGCAGCGGATCGACGTTGGCCGCCGCTCCCGCCACGTCGGCCGTCAGATCCGTTCGGGTGTACTGGGCTTGAAGCGTGCTCGTGAAACTACCCGCGATAAGACCGGCCGCGGTGAGCCATACGCTGCGTCGCACGTTGTGCTCCTTGGCACCTGCGCCGTGCTCCGGAGCGTGATTCGCTCGTGGAGAGCGCGGCGGGGAATCAAGGGGCATGTCTCGTGCCGTCGTTCAGAATGGCGTTGGCGACGATTCAGCGGGGCCGCCGCGCGCAGCGGATCGCCGCGCTGGCGGTCTCTGAGTTCTAATCGTCGATCAATGATGCACTTAGCTTCGCGCAGTGATTTTGGGGCGATTTGCCCCGCGTTTAGGCGGACGGCGAGCGATATAAGGCGATGAAGAGCGGGCACCGCGCGAGCAGTTCGTCCCGCCCGCCGACATCGACGATCTGCCCGTTGTCCATCACGACGATGCGGTCGGCCATGTCCATCACGGTGTGACGGTGCGCGATGAGGAAGGTCGTCTTGCCGCGCCGCAATTCGTGCAGCGCGGCGTGAATCTTGCCCTCGCTCTCGGCGTCGATTTCGCTGGTCGCTTCGTCAAAGATCAGAATGGAGGCCGGCTTCAGAAATGCGCGCGCCAGGGCGATGCGCTGCCGCTGTCCGCCGGACACGCTCGTGCCGAATTCGCCGAGCAGCGTTTCGTACTGCTTCGGCCAGCTCTCGATGAACTCGGCCGCGAAAGCGTGGCGGGCGGCGCCCTGCACGAGTTCCGGCGTGGCGTCGTCGCGCCCGTAGGCAATGTTCTCATGCACGCTGCGCGCGAAGATCACCGGCCGCTGCGTGACATAAGTCACCTCGCGCCGCAACGCCCGCAGGCTCAAGTCGCGGACGTCAAAGCCGTCGACCTTCACCTGGCCGGCATCGGTTTCGAGCAGGCGCGGCAACAGCTTGAGCAGAGTCGACTTGCCGCTGCCGTTTGGTCCCACCAGCGCGATGCACTCGCCCGGCGCGACGCGTAGCGAAACGTCATTCAGCGCCGGCGCGGCGTCCGGGTTGTAGCGGAACGTGATGTGCTCAAACGTTACTTCCCGTCCCGCGACGCGCGTCGCTTCCATCGATGTCGGCAGCACGGCGAGGCGCGCCGGTTGCTGGATGGTCTGCTCGTCGGGTTGATCGAGAAATTCGAAGATGCGCGTGCTGGCCGCGCCGGCGCGCTGCACCATGTTGTAGACGTTGGCGATCTTGCGGATCGGATCGAGCATGGCCGTGAGCAATACGACCATCACACCAAACTGGCTGGCGTCGATCTCGCCGCTGAATGTGCGCTGGCCGAGCCAGAGGATTCCGCCGCTCGCGATCGCCACGCCGACGACCTCGATCAGCGGTGAACTGAACGACTCAACCCACGCGAGCCGATTCTGGTGTTTGAGCATCTTGCGTTCGAGCTGCCACATGCGGCGGCGCTCGTAACCCTCGCGCGCGTAGCCCTTCACCGTGTCAATGCCCTGCAGCGACTCTTCCAAACCGCCAAGCATCACGCCGTAGCCTTGGAGCAGCCGCACAGTCGCCTTGCGCACGCGGCGGCCGAAATACCACAGTAATCCCACTGCCACCGGGGCGATCGCGAGTACGAGCAGCGTGAGTCGCACGTCGATCGCGATGGCGACGGCCAGCACGCACACCGCCTTCAGCGGCTCGCGCGCCACCTTGCCAAAAAGCGTCACAATGCCCAGGTACACTTCACGCACGTCGGACATGATCTGGCTGACGCGATTCGACACGTCGCCCGTGAGCTGGTTCATCGGGACATGCAGCGCCTTGCGATACATGCGCCGCCGCAGATCCATGATCGCGCGGTTCGAGGCATACAAGACGAGATATTGGGAAACGCAGCGCAGTGCATTGCCGAGCAGATTCGCGCCAAGCAGCGCGAGCAAAATGATCTTCAGCGACGTGTAGCGGCTCGCCGGCGTCGGCTCGCCGTTGAGCGTGTCGGCCGGAAACCAGCCCGCGATGGTCGCCAGCAACGGCTCGGCCCACGCGTGGCCGTGCTTGCTCGCGGAGGCGGCCTTGTCGAGCAGCCACGTGTGCAGATCCTGCTTGTCAACAACGACTTTCAGCACGGGCAGGATGCCGCCGAGACTGGCGGCGTAGGTCAAGGCGACGCCTAGCCCCAGCACGAGCCCCAATACAAGCGGCCGCCGGTGCGGCCACGTTAGGGCGACCATGCGCCAGAAAGCGCTGCGGGCTTGTTTCTTGCTGATCGTCTTCCCGGCGCGCTGCGCGAGCAGACCCTGCGGGGCGGAATCGGGTTGGGCGAGCAGTCCGTCGGACATCGAGTGGGAAATCGTATGCGATCCGGACGGATGATGGCGACTAAAGGTGGGTAATCCGCAGCATCGGCCCCCAGTGCGCACGCAGGTAGTCTGCGACGATCCGACGATGACACTGCTCCGGCGTGTCTTCGCTGCAAAGCAGGCAGCCGCCGTCAAACGCCTCGCGCGGCAGTGATTCGATGCGCCGCTCAGTGATCAGCGAGCGGAACCGGGCTTCGTACTCCGCCCACGATCCGCCGCCCTTGCGATATCCATCGAGCATTTCCTGTGTGGGGGCCAGTTCTGGGCGATGTTGGTATGCGATTCCGCAGATCGTCCGCAGGAAATAAGCCAGGTCGTCTTTCTTGGCGAAGCCTGCGAGCTGCGAAATGTTATTCAGGCGGACATCGATCACACGCTGAACACCCGCGCTACGGAGCCGCTCGAAGAAATGCTCGGCGCTGCTCTTCGTAAAACCGATCGTATAAAGCGTCAATGCAGCGCCTCCGATCCGGCTTCGCCTTCCGGCGTTCCGTTCTCAACATACTCCAACTCGCCGCCGCGGCGGCCATACGCCTCTTCGATCATTTCCGTCCGCCCGCGAAACAAGTCTCCCTCGGGGAGTTCCAGCAGTCGCAGCAGACGCCCCATGGTCTGATCATGCGTTTCTAGTCCGCCGTCGGCCAAAATGTGAATCACCTCGATGCCGCGGCCGGCCAGTGCGCGGGAGACCAGCAGCGTGCGATGACAGTCCAAGGGTTCCTTCTCAGCACACATGAGCGCGATGCGGTGTTGTTGCCGGCCGCGCTCCACGCGCTGAATTCCCTCCAAAAACATCGGCGACTTCGCGATGAGTTCGTACTTGGCACGTCCCGCTACGTAACACCCCGGATCGCGCGCGCGCGCGCCGAGCGCGTCACCGAGCGGCACGTATTCGATTCCGACTTCTCGCAGCGATTTCTGCAGCAGCTCCCGGTTGAACTGCGGGTTGAAGCGGCTGAAGGGCAGGGAGCGCACATCGCCGACGGCGGTGATCTCGTGCTGACGCAGCAGGGCGATGAATGTCTCGATCGGGTGATTCGAGTGGCCGATCGTGAACACCGCATTCATGCCGAATTCCCCGAACGCGGCGGCGTAATGATCGTCGCCGCGAGTTTGTAGGCGTATCCATAATAGGGCTCGCTCAGGCTCAGGCAGAGCAGAGCTTCGGCCAGCTCGTAGTCACCCTCGTCGCGCGCGATGAATTGCCGTTCGATCCGAGGATCCGTCACCGCCAGCAGGTACTGCTGGCCCGCATGCAGGAACGCTGCGCGGATTTTCTTGAGCGCCGGTCCTCCCAATCGACTCTCGCGACCGATGTGGACGAACAAATGAGCCGGACGGATCAGGTAGAGCGACCGCCTAACCTGATCCAAGCGGCACACGGAAACGCGGTCATTCACGCCGTACTGGCTCGATTCACCGTCCGGCCAGAGCGATCCCGCCGGATTCTCGACAGCGGATTGGATGCTCGCCCAGCTCAGACGAGATACGCGCGTCCAGGGAGTGTTCTCTTCGATCAGTCGATTTTCGGTTTGATGTCGATCCGCGACCGCGTCGCCGACAGGGATTCGCACAATATCGAGCACCGCGGGCTCGCGACCGTCCCGGCAGCGCTGCTCGATAGGCAGAAGCTCACGCGTCGGCCGATGACTGACCGGCCGCAGCCAAGCTCCGAAATGCCCATCGGTAAACTCGCGGCCGGCGACGCAGGTACCCGCCGGAGGTTTGCGAGAGTTCGCGAAGCAAACGATCGTCTTCTCACACAGCCCGGACACCTACGCTCCAAGCCCGTGTCGATTCTCCCCCTACCAGAATCTACCGAATTTTGCGCCGCGTTCGGGCGAAAAACCATGCCGAAATCTCGCATCGCACCGTGGGCCAAGAGCAGGCAGGGCGGAATCTCTCCCCGGGCGAAACCCGGGAAAAGACCCGCCCTGCCATGTTTTTTTCTCGAACCCGGGGCGTTTGTCCTACGTCGCCTCGCTCCCCGCGGCCGCGAGCTGCTTGTCCGACTTGCCCGGCGCGTCGAAGCCTTCGAACTTCAGCTTCTTTTCGTCGTCCGAGATCGTCTGCACGGTGACGCGGATCAGGCCCTTGCCCTTGAAATTGCCGCGCAGGATTTCCTCGCTGAGCGGGTCTTCGACCAGGCTCGAGAGCGTCCGACGCAAGGGCCGCGCGCCGAACTTTTCGTCGGTGCCCTTTTCGAGCAGGAATTCCTTGGCCTCGGCCGCGATCTCGAGCGTGAGCCCGTGATCCTTCAGCCGCTTGCTGACCTTCGACATCTCGAGTTCGAGGATGTTGATCAGTTCCGGCTTGCCGAGCTTGTGGAAGACCACGACCTCGTCGAGGCGGTTGATGAACTCGGGGCGGAAGGCCCGCTCCAGTTCGCCGGTCAACATGGCCTTCATCTTGTCGTAGTTCACGTTCTCATCGCGCTTCATGAAGCCGAACGGATCCTGGCTCATGATGCGGTCGGCGCCGATGTTGCTGGTCATGATCAGGATCACGTTCTTGAAGTCCACGTGACGCCCGAAGGAATCCGTCAGGCGGCCTTCCTCCATGATCTGCAGCAGCATGTTGAAGACGTCCGGATGCGCCTTCTCGATTTCGTCGAGCAGCACGACTGCATACGGCCGGCGGCGGACGCGCTCGGTGAGCTGACCGCCCTCTTCGTAACCGACATAGCCCGGAGGCGCGCCGATCAGGCGGCTGACGTTGTGCTTCTCCATGTACTCGGACATGTCGATCGTGATCAGCGCCTCTTCGTCGCCGAAGAGGAACTCCGCCAGGCTCTTGGCCAGCAGGGTCTTACCCACGCCCGACGGGCCGAGGAAGATGAACGAGCCCATCGGCCGGTTCGGATCCTTCAGGCCGCTGCGCGAACGCCGGATGGCGCGGGCGACGGCGCTGATGGCCTCGTTCTGGCTGATGACCTTCTTGTGCAGTTCGTTTTCGATCTCGAGCAGCCGCTCCATCTCCTCTTTTTCGAGGCGCTTGAGCGGGATGCCGGTCATCATGCTGACGACCTCGGCGATCATGTTTTCGTCGACGATGCCTTCGACCTCGCGCGAGCGCTGCTTCCACTCGTTCTGCATGTCCTCCTTCTTCATCCGCATCGTCTCGGCCTTGTCGCGCAGCTCCGCCGCCCGCTCGTAGTCGGCGTTCTTGACCGCCTCTTCCTTTTCGCCGGTCAGGCGCTCGATCTCGCGCTCGATCTCGGCCAGGTCCGGCGGAACGGTCATGCTCTTGATGCGGATGCGGGCGCCGGCCTCGTCGATGACGTCGATGGCCTTGTCCGGCAGGACGCGCCCGGTGATATAGCGATGGCTCAACTCAACGGCGCTCTTGAGGGCCGTCTCCGTGATCTGCACGCGGTGGTGCGCCTCGTAGCGATCGCGCAGGCCCTT
>JBGAJB010000117.1:0-10364 GCA_044225155.1 Phycisphaerae bacterium
TGGCGCACCCGCAGCGTTGGAAGGTCGACGATGCTGATCGTGTCGGAGATCTGGTTGACGACCCAGATTTCGGTCGCCGTTCGACAGCGGACGCTGGTCGGATCGATGCCGACGAACACGGAGCCCGTAGGCTGAAGCGTGCCATTATCGGTACGGATCGAGAACACCTCCAGCCGGTCGTCGGCGGTGTTCAGCGCGAGGAGATACTGACCGTCGGGAGTCAACTCGATCGGGTGGAGCTGCGGCGTTTCCCAATTGACGAAGTTGCCCTGTGCCATGGCCGTGCCACAGGACAAGAGGCATATCAATAGTCCGGTGCGTATGCCGATTTCTCTCGTGCCCGACATCGAATCGACTCCCTTTCGGTCGCTGTTCAAGCGGTCGTTAACCAGGTCGGGGAAACGACGATGGCGCAACGGGACCGGCGTCTTGGTTTTCCGGCTGGCTGAGAATGGCGACATATTGCCCAGCCGCGAATGCGGCCCTTTGCGTCGAAACGCCTGAACAGAACTCCCCCGTGCTTCATCCTAGGCACGCAAATTATGGGTCTCCACTCATGTTGCGGATTGTCCTCTTGTGCTTGTCTGACAAGCGGTTATGATTCGAGAGTCACAGCCGTGACGTGTTTCGCCCGGTCTTTCTCTCACTGCGTTCCGACTGACCGGTCGATCGCTTCCTGGTTCTCAAGCAGGCTTGCCGCGTGACATGACTCGCCCCCTGGGCGGGACGTGTTCATTCCGATTGCGGCTGCCCGGGGGTTTGGCGACGAAATGAACGAGCAAGCTGAAGCGTCTGCGGCGACGCTCGCCGCCGACGAAGTCGAAGGCATTCTCGAGATTGATCAGAAAGCGGGCAGCTTTCTTCGCGACATTAAGAAACACCTCGTCCCCCAGCCTGATAACGCGAGCGTCGGACCTGAGATGATCAGCCGGCTCGGACTGCGGGGCGGTGAACTCATTCGTGGAACCTTTGAGCCCAGCGGAAAGGGTCCACGCGGCCGCAAGCTGAAGAGCGTCAGCCTGATTCAGGGCAAGCCGGTGGACCAGTGGCAGGCCCCGCCCCCGCTGGCCGATACAACCGCCATCGATCCCGAGCAGCGTCTGCGGTTCGACACGCCGGGTGGTCCGCTCAGCATGCGCATCCTCGAATTGTTCACGCCGATCGGCCGCGGACAGCGCGGACTCATCGTGGCGCCGCCGCGCACGGGCAAGACGGTGCTGCTCCAGCAACTCGCTCACGGTCTGGCCACGAATCATCCCGACGTCTACATGATCGTCCTGCTGATTGACGAGCGTCCCGAAGAGGTCACCGACATGCGCCGCAATGTGCGCGGCGAGGTGATCGCGAGCAGCAACGATCTCGATGTTCAGAGTCACATCCGGGTCGCGCGACTGGTGATCGAACGGGCGCGCCGCATGGTGGAGTGCGGGCAACACATCGTCATCCTGCTCGACTCGATTACGCGCTTGGCACGGGCATTCAATGCGTTCGTCGGCAGTAGCGGCCGCACGATGACCGGTGGACTGGACATTCGCGCGCTGCAGGAGCCCAAGCAAATCTTCGGCGCCGCGCGCGCGGTGGAAAATGGCGGTTCGCTTACGATTCTCGCGACGGCGCTGATCGAAACCGGCAGCCGCGCGGATGATTTCATCTTTCAGGAATTCAAAGGCACGGGCAACATGGAGTTGATGCTCGACCGCGACCTCGCCAACCAGCGCATTTGGCCGGCGATCAAGCTGGAAGAATCCGGCACGCGCAAGGAAGAGAAGCTGCTCGGCGAGGAAACGTTGAAGAAGGTCAACATGATCCGCCGCCAATTGAACGGCCAGCCGCCGCCCAAACAGATTCTGACTTTGCTGGAACGGATGCAGCCGCATAAGGACATGGATTCGTTCCTCGCGAGCCTGCGCAGCTAGGTCACATGGTCGTCTATTCGAGTTCCCGGCCTGCGCGCCGCGGAAGACATTCGCTTCCTGTTCAAGCCATACCTGTTGAGCGAGTTGGCAAGGGTGCTGCGCCAGATGCTAAATCAGGCCTGGAGCGCTCGGGGGCAACTGGAAAGCGCCGAAGCGGCCGCCCCGTCCGCTTGACCAACCCGAACCCGCCGCGATAGAAACTGAAAGCGCTTTTTTCCGCACGATGCCGCGCGGCGTCGCGCAACTCCGGCGGAGTCCGCATGGCCGAAGTCGTCCTTGAAAATGTGTCCAAGGTCTATCCCGGCGGCTTTCGCGCCGTCGACTCCATCAATCTCGCCATCCGCGATCAGGAATTCATCGTGCTCGTCGGCCCCAGCGGCTGCGGCAAAAGCACGACGCTGCGCATGGTCGCCGGTCTCGAAGACATTTCCGGCGGCACGATCCGCATCGGCGAGCGCGTGGTGAACGATGTCGCGCCGAAAGACCGCAATATCGCGATGGTCTTTCAGAATTACGCCCTCTACCCGCACATGACGGTCTACAAGAACATGGCGTTCGGCCTCATGCTCCGCCGCAAGTTCGGCTTCTGGGATTCGCCGCTGTGGATGTTCTTAGCCCCCGGAAATTATCGCCGCGCGCGCGAGGAGCGCACCGCGATCGACACGCGCGTCCGCGAAGCCGCCCGCATGCTGGGGATCGAGAATCTGCTCGAGCGCCGGCCGAAAGCGCTCTCCGGCGGCCAGCGGCAGCGCGTCGCGGTTGGCCGCGCGATCGTGCGCGAACCGAAGGCGTACCTTTTCGACGAACCACTCTCGAATCTCGACGCGAAGCTGCGCATCGAGATGCGGGCTGAGATCAAGCGTCTCCATCGCCGCGTGCAGACCACGACCATCTACGTGACGCACGATCAGGAAGAGGCGATGACGCTCGGCGATCGCGTCGTCGTCATGAAAGACGGCCACATTCACCAGTCCGCCACGCCCTTCGAGGTGTACGACAAGCCGGTGAACCGCTTCGTGGCGGGCTTCGTGGGCACGCCGCCGATGAATTTTTTTGCCGGGAAGCTCGTGCGCGAGAACGGTCGCGTTGTCTTCGACGAAGGGGAAAACAAGCTGCCGCTCAGCCCGGCCCACGAGCAGCGCCTCGCGGCGCTGATCGATCGGCCGATCGTTCTGGGCGTGCGGCCCGAGATGATGCAAATCGGCAGCGCGCCCGGCGCGGCCGACCTGCACGTGCGCGTCGGCGTGGTCGAACCGCTGGGCGACCGCATGGACCTGCACGTCGCGACCAAGAATCACCCGCAGATCACCTGCCGCGTGGATGCCCGGGCGTCGATTCGCGAAGGCGAGCCGCTGACGCTGTCGGTCGACATGCCGCGTGTTCACTTCTTCGACGCTGCGGGCGAAGGGCGCAACCTCACGCTTTGAACGACGCTGTCCGATTCCGAACCGCGCGCGACAGTAAGCGGGAATTACGGAAAGGGCGCGCCGCCGACGACTGTTCGCGTCGGCATGCGCAGCGCCTATGCTCACTCGGACGCAAGACGGACCATCGGCTCGGCAGTAGGAACGTCGCCGGACCCGGATCTCATCCGATTCGGCGCCCGCCGGTGGCCAAAGCAGCCTATCCGCGCCTATCATTGTCGCCGGCGCCCCCGCGCCGACGGGCTCGCGTCAACTGAGGGAGTCAGAGATGCTTCGAGCCGTACCCCGTTTTTCCGCCATTCTTATCGGATTTACGTTCCTGATGGTCCTGCGCCTCGCCGCGCAGGACACACCGGCCGCGCCACCAGCGACGCCGCCGGCGAACCCGGCGACGACGCAGCCCGAGGGGCAGACGGCCCTGAAATTCAAAGTCATCGATCTGGCCGGCGATGTGCGGGCCGCCCGTGTGGGCGAGTCGAAGTATGAAAAAGTGAAAGTCGGCGACGAGTTTCCCGACAACACGAAGATTCTCACCGGCAGCCACTCGTCCGTGAAATTCCAGATCGGCGACGAGGAACCCTATAGCTGCCTTATGGTCGAGTCGGCCGGCCTGTGCGTCATCAGCGAGGCCTACAAGACGCTCGACACCAAAAAGGTGCGCGTGGGCGTCGGCTACGGCCGCGTCCGCGCCGGCGTGGCCGAGGGCGGATTGAAGAGTGATTTCACCGTCGACAGCCCGGTCGCGACGCTCTCGAAACGCGGCACCTGGGGCTTCACGCTTTTCTACGAGCGCGCCAGCGACGTCTTTGAGATCGGCCTGACTGATCGCGGCCTGGTCGAGGCCGTGCGCAACACCGCCCGGGACCGCCGCGAGGTGCGGCCGGGCGAACACGTGACGAACGCGATGCGTCTCTGGCTCGATGAGTCGAAGTTCAAGAATGTCCCCGTCGCCGACGTGCTGGGCCAGTCGGACATCCTGATCGCCTTCAATCGCCTCCAGACCGACGGCCTGGGCATCACCGGGCCGGGCCAGGGCCGCGACGTGTTCATCAATCTGTCGGACGCCCGCGCGGTCGGCGACTTTCGCAGCCTGATCGACCGCCTGGGCGTGCAGCCGGCCCAGATGGGCCAGGGCCAGCTCCGCTCCGAAGGCTTCTTCGGCACCGGCCGCGGCGACGACCTGCTCGAAGTGCTCATCCGCGAAAACGACCCGCTCGCCAAGAGCGGCGGCGCCCGCCCCGGCCGCTACACGTTCCGCCGCGATGCGCTGGCGGATTGGCGGTCGCGGCACTAAGAGCGACCCCGGCGCGACTCGTGCGGCGTATGCGGCAGCGCCTTCGTGAACTACTACAGAAGCACTTGGCGGCGGTCGCGCTCGGCGAAAGACGTGGCAGAGCTCAGGGGCACCGATTTTCAACCGGTGGGTATTCCGTTTTGAGGGATAGCTCTTACGGGATGTCGCTGGACGGCGAACGGCGCAGGCACTTGCCTTTAGAGAATTATGAATGATGTGGCACCGCCGCCCTCGACGGTGAGTCTGGCCGGACTCTGATTCCTGGAAACGATCAGTACCCGACCGGTTGAAAAACCGGTGCCACAGGGATTCCGGCATCGTTCCCGAATGCCCCAGCTACCGGCCCCGTCCGCGTCGCATGCCAAATAGAACAAACGCTGCGGCCGGAGGGGCGATGGAGCCGCTCATGCGCTGACCGCTTGTGCGCTGACCGTTCACTGCGCCGGCCGCTCTCACCCCGTCGCCGCTCAGTCGCCCCTTCGGGGCTCTTTCCCGACCGCCGACATGACCACGGGCTTGCGCCCGTGGCTACCTTCACGCGCCCCTCCGGGGCGTTGACAAAAGTGGTGATTAGAGAAAGGGGTCTGCAGGAAACGGCCCACGGCAAACGATGGGTACTGAAGCGATATTTCTACTTTTCCAGCCCCTGCTTCAAATCCGCAATCAAATCCGCCGGCGATTCCAGGCCCGCATAGATGCGGATCAGCCATTGCGGCTTGTCCGGCGTTTCGCTGAACATCGTACCGGCGATGATCAGGCTTTCGTGGCCGCCCCAGCTTACGCCCTGGCCGTAGAGGTGCAGGGAATTCAGGAAGCGGAAGATGGCGGATTTTTCGTTGTCTTTGAGGGTGAAGCTGAAGAGGCTGCCGCAGCCGCGGAGTTGCTGCAGCGCAACTTTATGGTCCGGATGGCTTTCGAGGCCGGGGTGGGTGACGCGGGCGACGCGCGGGTGGCTTTCGAGGTAGCGGGCGATGGTCAGGCCGGCTTCGTGATGATGTTTCATGCGGACGGATAGCGTGCGCAGGCCGCGCATCACCAGCCACGCGGCGAAGGGGTCCATCATGGCGCCGCCCAGCTCGGCCTCCTGAATGATCTTGGCATAGAGTTCTTCATCCCGTCCGACGCAGACGCCGCCGACCACATCCGAATGGCCGTTGAGGTATTTGCTGGCCGTGTGGATGACCATGTCGATGCCGAGGTCGAGGGGATTCATGAAAAACGGCGTGGCCCAGGAGTTGTCGAAGATCGTGCGGATGTTGCGGGCGCGGGCGACCTGGGTCAGCGGCTCGATCGCCGGGCACTCGAAGACGCCGCTGGTCGGGCTTTCGAGGTAGAGCAGCGTCGTCTCGGGGCGGAGGGCGGCCACGAAATCCTCATGGCGGCAGCCGGCGACGTAGGTGGTCTGTACGCCGAAGCGTTGCAGGTGTGACAGGTAGGAGCGCGTCGGTCCGTACGCGTGTGCGACGCAGACGACGTGCGCGCCCTTATGGACGACGGCGTTGATGGCCGAGCTGATCGCGCCCATGCCGGACCCGAAGCAGTGGCCCCATTTGCCGTGCTCCAGGCGGGCGAGCTTGGCTTCGAGCATTTCGGTCGTGGGATTGCTGACGCGCGAATAGTCATGGTGCGGGCTGCGGGCGGTGCGGCGCTCGGCGAAGGCTTCGGCGTCGGGATAGAGAAACGTCGACGTTTGATAGATCGGCGGGGCGGCCGCGCCGTGCTGCTCGCGCGGGTTTTCGGCATAGTGGGTGACGATGGTCTCGAAGCGCCGGATTGCAGGGTTGAGCAGCCGCGGCCCGCGGTTTCATGGAGAGCTTAGCGGGAGGGAAATGCCGGGAAGGATCAATGCAGAATGAAGAATGCAGAATGCAAAACCACGCAGAGGACCCGCTCCAACTCTCGCCGCTGCGCGCAAATCCGCATCGATCGATAGGTCGGCGGATGCGGGGGTTTCGGCGGGCTAGTCCATTTCGGCGGCGAGGCGGCGGGGGGCTTGGAGTTTGTAGGCGTGGACGAGGAGTTCGAGGACGACGCCCCAATCGATCGTTCGTGTGTCGAGGCGCAGGGCGATCCAGCCGGAGGGGCCGAGGTATTTCGGCGCGTAGTAGCGGCCGGGGTCAGCGGCGAGGAGTTCGCGCTGGCGCGCGCGCGTTGATTTGCAGCAGAGGGCGATGATGCCGTCGTCGTGATGGCTGTTCAGGTAATACGCGAACGTCTTCTTGGCGACGCGAAAGACGAGATGCCGCGCGCCGAATGGGGCGCTGGTTGTTTGCGGAAGCGAGGCGGCCAGCGACTTGAGCTGTGCGAGGCGTGCGGCCGTTGAATCCTTCGGTGACTTGCGGGGCATTTCGGAAGCATACTGTGCCCGGCGCGCGGCCATATCGCGGATGCGTGTCGCGCGGTAACTTTTCGCCATGAGCGAGGAGTATCGCGTACAGCTCGACGTATTCAGCGGGCCGCTGGACCTGCTGCTCTACCTCATTCGCCGCGACGAGCTGGACATCCAGGACATCTTGATCGCGCGCGTCACCGAGCAATATCTGAGCTACGTGAAGCTGCTCGAAACGCTCGATCCGAATACGGCCGGCGATTTTCTCGTGCTGGCGTGCACGCTGGTCGAGTTGAAGAGCCGCGCACTGTTGCCCACTCCGCCGCTGGAAGGGATGGACGCGGAGGAAGATCCGGGTGCGGTGCTCGTGCGGCAATTGCTGGAATACAAGCGCTTCAAGGATGCGGCGCGGGCGCTGGGCAGTGCGGCCGACGACCGCCGACAGCGTTTCGTGCGTCAGCCGGCCGAGTTGCCGCCGGATTTGCAGGGCGTGGAGCTGGAAGAAGTGCAGGTCTGGGACTTGCTGCGGGCGTACGGGCGCGTGATGACGGCCATCGGGCAGGGGCCGGGGCTGCATCAGGTGACGTATGACGAGACGCCGATTGAGACCTACAAGTTGTCGATCGTCGAGACGCTTGAGCGGGCGGGGCCGGTGAATTTCCGGAGCATGTTTTCGTCGCGCGCGACGCGGGCGGAAATCGTCGGGCTGTTTCTCGCGCTGCTGGAGTTGATTCGTTCGCAGAAGGTGCGGGCCGAGCAGGATCGCGCCGCCGGCGAGATTTTCCTGTTCATGCAGATCGAGATCGAGGAGCCGGCCGAAGTCGCGGGCGAGCCGGATGCGGATGACTCGGCCGTGGCGATCGAAGCGGCGACGCGCGTGAGTGACGAGAGCGATCCGCCCGTGTCGGCGGAGACGAACGGACTGACGCACGAATCGCTGCATTCGCATGCGAACGGGAATGGAGCGGCGTCGGCGGAAATCACACCGCCGGGCGCAAATCGGCTGCGCGGCTTGGAGGATCCGGAATGAGCACACCCAGCCAGCGACTGAAGGAATTGGGGATCACGCTGCCGGCCGCACCGAAGCCCGTGGCGGCTTATGTGCCCGTGGTGCGGCACGGCGATCTGCTGTTGCTTAGCGGGCAAATTCCGTTCAAGGACGGAAAGGTCGCGATTACCGGGCAGGTCGGCTTCGAGCGGAAGGTGGATGAGGCCCAGGAGGCGGCGCGGATCTGCACGCTGAATGCAATCGCGGCGGCCGCTGACGCGGTGGGCGGCGTGGATCACCTGACGCGCGTGCTCAAGGTTGTGGTGTACGTCGCTTCGCACCAGGGGTTCACCGATCAACACGTCGTGGCGAACGGCGCCAGCAATCTGCTGAAGGATATTTTTGGCGACGCGGGATTGCACGCGCGCGCGGCGGTGGGGGTGGCAGAGTTGCCGTTGAATTCGTCGGTGGAGATTGATATTACGTTTGTGGCGAAGGAAATCGCCAGCGGCGAATAGTAAATGGCTGACGGCTAATGGCTATATGGGCGCCTGCTGATTTCTGATCTTTCCGCAAGCCGCTCATGGTTTTTCAGTTCTTTGGCGTTTGTTTTGGTATTCGGCGCCTAAGAGCACATCGAACAGTTCTGCGCGACTCGGTGTGGCGTGGTCGCTTTGCCAGGCCGCGAGCAGGGCGATTGCTTGGCGTTCGGTGATGTGCATGGACGGGCGTCGGCCGTCGGATGTCAAGAGCGCCAGGGTGCGAATTGTTGCCTTGCCGCTGTTGACGTAGCGCAGGACCGGGACCGCGTCGTGGCGGGTATAGACGCGCAGACGCTCTCTGGCCTTGCCGTACCTGGTGACGATCGCCACTCCGCCGGGAATCAGAAACCAGTGCCCGCGCAAACGCAGCAGCCAGGACGCGACGAAGATCATGAACCCTGCAAATGTGAACGTGCCCAGAAGGACCAGGCGACCGGTCGGCGCGATCGGGCCGAAGAAGATGATGAATAACATGAACCCCGCGAAGATCGCTCCGAACGGCCCCAGTATCCAGAGCAGCACGCGACTCTGGCGCTCTTCGCGCGTCGGCGCGTCGCCCGAGAGCGCCTTCAGGCCGGGATTGTCGCCGAGGACGATTTGGGTGAGCTCGATCGGCTCGAAAAACTCGTGAAATGGGGGCGGAGTCTCGAACCGCATGCGCGGACCGATGAGCACGAGCCCGCCCGGCGTGTCGGTGTTGAGGGAACTCAGCGCGGCTTCACGCAGTTCGCGGCGTCCCCAGCGGTCGCGATACCAGGGGGCGCGGAGAGCTTCCGTCACGCGCCGGATGCGCGCATCCGCAACGTTGCTCTCCATGATTCGGCCGCGCGGACCGACACGCAGGATGGCGACGGGAGACACAGCCGCGGGCGACTGAGGCACGCCCGGAGCAATCGGCGGTTGCGCCGCGTTGGGCAATCTGCTCTGCACCACATTCGCATCGCCGCCGGGCGCCGGTTCACCGACCGTCATGCCGTCACCTACGGCCGTGATTTGTCCGGATACTTCGGAATGACCACCGGCGGAACCGGTTCATCCGCGATCTTCTTCTTCAAGTACTCCACGGCCGCCTTGAGCTGCGTATCTTCCCCGTTGAACGTGGCGTAGGGAAGATTGTCCACGACCTGATCCGGCTCGACGCCGTGTCCCTCGATGAGCCACACGCCTTCCGGACCGAAGACGCCGTTTTCGGCGGCGGTTGCGATGCCGCCGTCGCGCAGGAAATTGTCGGAGCTGAGCCATATTTCGCCGCCCCAGGTGCGCGTGCCGATCACGTGCCCGAGCTTGAGACGCTTGATGCCCTCGGTGAACGCTTCGCCGTCCGACGCGGTGAATTCGTCGCAAAGCACGACGACGTGCCCGCGGAAGGCGTACTGCATGTTCCACGTGGGGGAGAGTCCGACGCGCTGACTCCAGTAGAACCAGGCCTTGCGCAGCAGCCGGCCGATGATCCAGGAATCGATATTTCCGCCGCGATTATGGCGCACGTCGACGATCAGCCCCTTGCGGTTAAAGGCGGGGAAGTAGCCCTTGGCCCACTCGGAGTAGTTCCCGCCGCCCATCGCGCGCAGATGGACATATCCCATGTCGCCGCCGCTCATTTCGTCGACCATGCGCCGGCGCGTGAGTTCCCACTCGTGGTAGCGCAGCTCGGACTCATCGGCAGTGCTGAACGGCGTGACGATGACGTCTTCGCCGCCGGTGGAGTTGCCCGCCGAAGCGCTCGCGGCGGCGCGCTTCACGTGCAGCAGCACCTGTTTGCCCGCCTTGTTGCGGAGTAAAGCTGCGGCATCCGGAACACTGAGCGTCGCAACGCCGTCGATCTGCTCGATCACGTCGCCGACCTTGAGATTGGCGCCCGGACGCGCGAC
>JBGAJB010000427.1:0-2948 GCA_044225155.1 Phycisphaerae bacterium
ACAGCGCGGCACCGATCTCGTCGTCATCGTCAGCGAAAACCCGATCATCAACCGCGTGATCTTCGAGGGCATGCGCACGCTCGATGAGGAAGACCTCGAAGATGAAGTGCAGGCGCGTCCGCGTTCGGTGTTTACGCCGGCGCGCGCTCAAGCTGACGTGCAGCGCATCATCGAGCTTTATCGCCGCGCCGGTCACTTCGCGGCGACCGTGACTCCGCAGGTTCGCGAACTCGATCAGAACCGCGTCGATCTCATTTTTGAAGTTGATGAAGGCCCCGTCACCGGCGTTCGCGACATCAACTTCCTCGGCAACCATACCTATTCCGACCGCACGCTGCGCGACGCGATTGTCACGAGCCAGTCGCACTGGTGGAATTTCTTCTCGAAGAACGACAACTACGATCCCGATCGTCTCGAGTACGACCGCGAGCAGCTGCGCAAGTTCTACAACAACCACGGCTACGCGGACTTCCGCGTGGTGTCGGCGGTCGCCGAACTGACGCCGGACCAACGCGACTTCTTCATCACTTTCACGGTTGATGAGGGCATCCGCTACGAGTTCGGCCATATCGCGGTCGAGACGCAGCTCAATCGCTTGCCGCCGGGCCTGCTGATGGCGGCCAATCCGATCCGCGAAGGTCAAGTTTTCCGCGGCGATCAGATCGAAGACGCGATCGACGCCATGACGTACGTACCGGCACAGTTTGCTGGCGCCAACGTCGAACGCCGCGCGTGTCGAACGCGATCGCGAACATCACCGCGTCAACATCATTGCCTGAAGTGAATGAAGGCCCGCAGGCCTTCAATGAACGCGAATGATAGCCACGGCAACACGTGGACGCTGGATCGCGTCATCCGCCGGGTGTATGCGAGTCAACGAAGGCGACGCCCAACTGCGTCTCGCTCGACCGCCTGCGTCAGCGCATCCACCGCTGGGCTTCTTCCGGAACGTGAATCGTCGAAGAGAGCGAAGGCTCGGCGCCGATCGTTCGGTCGACCGTGAACGTTGAAGAAGAGTCGACGGGCGAACTGGCGTTCGCCGCCGGCTATTCCCTCGACCGAAAATCCGCTGCTCGACGCTTCGATCACTGAGCGCAACTGAGTCCCCATGGCCGTTCTTGAGATTGCGGGTTTCGACAAGTTCGCAACGCCAGCAGGTCGATCTACGCTTCAGAGCCGCGGTTCAGGTCATGACCTTCTCGCGGGCTTTGATCTCTACTCGCTGCGGACAGACTTCGACCCAATCCTCGTTCGAGAACCAATCGACTGGGCTGGGTCTGCGGATGGGCTTCCCATTGGAGATCGCACGAGCCTCGGCCTTACCTACTCGCTGATCCAGGACGATACCCAGATCGCAAACGTGCTGGTCGATCATGACAACGACAGCTCGATCCCGCCTACGATCAATGCAACGCCGCGAACCCGTCGCGCCCGATTATCTGCGACCAAGAAGGGACGTTCCTGACGTCGGTGGCCGGGTTCGCCGGTCAACTGGGGATCGCCGCAACGATCCGGACTCGCGACGCGCGGCTGGATCTCAATTCGAGTTCAGGATCTCGCCGGCCTCGGCGGCCAGGTGCACTACCTGCGGACGGAAGTGAACGGCGGCATCTACTACGGACTGCCGTGGCAGGGCTACGCCCTGCGCCTGCGTGGCAACGCCGGCTACATCTCCGGGTGGAACGGCGACGACGTCCGCATCAACGACATGATCGCCGCGGCGGCTTCGTTCCGGCGCGGGCTTCGACGTCGCCGGCCTCGGGCTGCGACAGCTGCTGCGTGAACGACGTCACTGGCCATTGTGCAGAAGGGCGACGCCCTGGCGGCAACGCATACGCCATCGGCACCTTCAGCCTGGACGTGCCGCTGCCGTTGCCGGAATCCTTTGGCGTGGATGCGGCGCTCTTTACGGAATTCGAACGGTCGGGATCGTCGATTCAGCGAGCCGTCGCATTGTGGATGTAGCGGGCCCCAACCGCCTTATTGCTGACGATGAGGCAAGCTTAAGGGTGTCGGCGGGGGTGTCCTTCTTCTGGGACTCGCTATTTGGCCCTGGGTGCAATTCGATTTCGCGGAGCCCTCCAGTACGAGGACTACGACCAGACCCAACAATTCCGCTTTCAACGCGGACAATGCTCTACGAGAAGACGCGAGATGCGTTTGATGAAATTTCCGCATGCGCGGCCGCGATCGCGGTTGCCGCAATTAGTGCTGCCTCTCCCGCCGCTTTCGCGCAGCGCAACCGCGGCGGCGGTGGTGCTTCCGCGGTGGTCGTCAACTTCCAACGCGTGGTGTCGGAATCGGCGCTCGGCCGGGACATGACCACCAAGCTGCAAGCGATCCGCCAACAGATCTCGACGGAAGCACAGGCGCTCGCGCCGGAGCAGCAGTCGATCCAAGCGGAGCAACAACGCCTCGCCACGGCATCACGCAATATGACGCCGGATCAGATTCGCGCGAGCGCGACGCTCGCTCCGCAGTTCCAAGCGCTGCAAACGCGCATGCAGCAGTTCCAAGCTCGTGGCCAAGCGCTTGAAGGCGATTTCGAGTGCACCCAGCTGCTCGCCTTCCGCGACTATGACCGCCAGCTTTCGCCGATCGTGCGCACCGCGATGCTGGCGCAGGGCGCCGGCATCGTGATCAATTCGGCGAACGTGCAAACGGTCGAGCCGCAATTCGACGTCACCAACACTGTGATCCAGCAGCTCGACGCCGCGGCGCGCACCGCCACGGTGGCTCGGCATGCGGTCAGCGAGTGCCAGGGCCAGACGGCGGCTCCGGCCAGCGCGCCGGCGAACTAAGCCAAACGGTGACAAAGGGCGTCGGCGGCGCCAGCATGGGCGCATGATCGACCCTCGATTTTACGAGGCGCTCGGACCGGTGACGGTCCGGGCGCTTGCGCCTTCCGAGGACATCGGCGGCGACGCCGACCGTCTGGTGTCGAGCCC
>JBGAJB010000118.1:0-10188 GCA_044225155.1 Phycisphaerae bacterium
CAACGTGAAACTGCGGTTCCAGGCTTCGGACCTGGGCAGCGGCTCGATTGTCGAAGCGGCCATTGACGATCTGCAGATCGTTTCGCTCGATTGCGACACGTGCGCTGGCGACATCAATGGCAGCGGCGGTGTCGATCTTTCCGATCTGGGCGTCGTGCTGGCGGAATACGGAACGTGCACCGGTCCGGCTTGCATGGGCGACGTCGATGATGATGACGACGTTGATCTGTCCGATCTCGGTATCGTTCTTTCCGAGTTCGGCATGCTCTGCAACTAGCTCGTCGTTCTCGCAGATCAAAAACGCGGCGGCGTGGCGAACCTCGCTACGCCGCCGCGATTTTTCGTAGTGACTTCGTTTGATCCGGGCCGCGCACGTAAGTAAGCGGGGATGTGGAAAATGCGCTCCGTATTGAACGTCGTTTGCGCTGTCCCCGCTCCCTCACGGTCGCCGCTCGGATCAAGTGTTCCTTCAGGGCGAGTTTCTCATCTCAACAATCGGCGGCCAGCCAATCGACCAGCAACCGATGAAAATGATGCGTGCCCGTTTCCATGGTCGATGAATAGCGCCCGCGCTCGTAGATGCGCGACCGGACGCCGCGCTGCACGGATTCGACGACCGATTCGTCCTCTCGCTCCACGCGATCAAGTTCCGCCCCGGCGCCCTGCCCAAGCTTTTCCGGCCGCCAGACGTACGAAATGAACGAAACGCGCGTCCGATCGACCCCCAGCGGACGCACGACGTTGATCGATAGCCCCCACGGATAGAAGTTCAGCATCAGGTTCGGGAAAAGCCAGAAGTAATACGCGGCGACGCGCGTGCCGAAGTCCGGCGACTCGCGCGGCAAGTCGAACGCGTCTTCCGCGCCCTTCGCCACCCCCAGTTGCAGACTGCTTGTTTCAAAAAGCTCCGTACGATACGCGCCAAACTCGAGCTGCTCCGCCAGCGAGGCGTGGACAAACGGAATGTGAAATCCTTCCAGGTAGTTCTCGCAATAGAGCGCCCAATTGCAGCGCACGAGATATTCGCGTGCGCGGGTCGCATCGAGCTTGAATTCGGACAGCGGCAGCCATCCAACCCGGTGTTTGATCGGCGCCAGCCACGCATCCAGCGACTCGCGCGGATTCAGCGAGGCGAAGATCAACGAGCCCCACGAACCATGTTGAATCGGACGCAGGTGATCGGCCTCGCTCGGGAAATCCCGGACGGCATCAAACTGCGGCATGCTCTGAAAACGCCCGTCGAGTCCGAAGCGCCGGCCGTGATAGCGGCAGCGCAGCGCCCGCTCCACGCCCGCGTGCTCGCAAACGAGCGCGCCGCGATGCGTGCAAACGTTTGAGACGCAGTGCAGCCGGTCGTCGTGATCGCGCGTGAGCAGCAGGGGTTCATCCAGGCAGCCGTCGAGTAGCGTCAACGGCTGCGTCTGGCCCGGCACCCGGACGTGTTCCACATCACCGACGTATTGCCAACTCCGGGCAAACACCCGTTCTCGTACGGAGTCGTAGATTTCCGGAGCACGATAAAACGCAGCTGGCGGCGTGGCTGCCCGCGTGATGTCGGCATCGATCGTGAAATCCAGTTTCGCCATGTCCATCCCTCTTGATCTCGCCGCGCTCCCGATCTCGTCATAGCGTGTCGAGGTTGAATGGGGATTGCAAGCGGATCGTCGGATGCCCGGCGCGAAACTCCCGCCGCCGGCCCGCATCCAATCATCGATTCGTTCTTGTAGGCCGCAGCCGGCGGGGAGGTCATACGTGCCTGACTTTGATCCAGCAGGGGAGTGGCTCGAGGCGGACGGCCGAGGCGGCTTTGCCTCCGGCGTCGTCGCCGGGCCGCGGACGCGACGTTATCAGGGCCTGCTGCTGACGGCCGCCCATCCCCCGACCGGCCGATTCATGCTCGTCAGCGGCTGCGACGCCTGGGTCGAGGCGCCGCACGGCTCTTATTTCCTCACCACCCAGCAATATGCACCGGGCGTGATTCCGCCGGATCAGGGGATCGTCGCCGAAAGTTTTGCAAACGAACCGTGGCCCCGCTGGAAGTTTCGCTTGCCGGATGGCACGGTAGTTGTCCACGAAATTTTTGTCGCGCGCGACCCCGCCACGACCGTACTGACGTGGCGGCTGGAAATTCCCGCGCGCGTAGCGCTCCACATTCGCCCCTTCCTCGCCGGCCGCGATTACCACGCCCTGCAACACGAAAACCCGGCGTTTCGCTTCGAGCCGAAAACACGCGACGCGTGTCTCGTGTGGCATTGCTACGACGGAGTTCCTCCGATCGTCAGCCGCTCGAACGGCGAATATCGCCACGATCCGCACTGGTATCGCGGTTTCCAATACGAAGCCGAACGCGCCCGCGGCCTCGATTGCCACGAAGACCTGGCCGCGCCCGGCGTGCTAACGTTCGACCTTTCCCGCGACGAGGCCGCCTGGCTTCTTTCCTCGGACGAATCCGCCATCTCCGCGTTACCCGCCCTGCGGGTGCTACGCGAACTCCGCGATGCCGAACGCAAGCGCCGCGCGGCGTTCGCGACTCCGCTGCATCGCGCCGCCGACGCGTATCTCGTGCAGCGCGGGCAGGGCCGCACCATCGTCGCCGGCTATCCCTGGTTTGCCGATTGGGGCCGCGACACGTTTATCGCGCTGCGCGGTTTGTGTCTCGCCACCGGCCGCTATGACGACGCCCGCGCGATCCTGCTGGAATGGTCCACCGCCGTTTCCGAAGGCATGCTCCCCAATCGCTTCCCGGACCAAGGCGAATCGCCCGAATACAACAGCGTCGACGCGTCGCTCTGGTACATCGTGGCCGTCAGCGAATTCCTCGCCGCCGTCGACGCCGGTAAGACGCGCCTGAAGCGCGACGAGCGCCGCCAACTGGAAGAAGCGGTGAGGCAGATCGTCAGCGGGTACGAGCGGGGCACGCGCTATCAGATTCGCTGCGACGAAGACGGCCTGCTTGCGGCCGGCGAGCCGGGCGTGCAGCTCACTTGGATGGACGCGAAAGTCGGCGACTGGGTCGTCACGCCGCGCATCGGCAAGCCGGTCGAAGTGCAGGCCCTCTGGCTGAACGCGCTCTGGATCGCGCGACACCTTGACGATCGCTGGGCTGAGTTGTTCATGCGCGGACGCGACACCTTCCGGGCGCGCTTCTGGAGCGACGTGCGCGGCCACCTATATGACGTCATCGATTGCGATCATCGCAGCGGCCCGGTCGATCCCCGCTTTCGGCCGAACCAGATTTTCGCGGTGGGGGGGCTGCCGATCACGATCCTGGAGAACGGTCGGGCGCGGAAGGTCGTCGACGCCGTCGAGAGGCAGCTTTGGACGCCACTCGGATTACGCTCGCTGTCACCCGACGATCCGGAATACGCGCCGCACTATCGCGGCGGCGTTCGCGAGCGCGACGGAGCGTATCACCAGGGCACGGTCTGGCCGTGGTTGATCGGTCCGTTTGTCGAAGCGTGGCTGCGCGTGCGCGGCAATGCGCCGGATGCCCGCCGCGCCGCACGCGAGCGGTTCATCACGCCGCTGCTGGAGCATCAGAACCACGCCGGCCTCGGGCACATCTCGGAAGTGGCCGACGCCGCCGCGCCACACACGCCGGGTGGCTGCCCGTTCCAGGCATGGTCGCTCGGCGAACTGCTGCGGCTGATCTACGGCGTATTGGATGAAACCTCCGGCTCGCGCGCGGCAAGCACTTCGACGACCAACGTCGCGCGGACCCTTGCGGCCGCTCCGCGAAAGGCGGATCGGCGTGCCTGAGCCGCTGACATTGCATTGGGCGGAATACGGCATCGAGGCGGGGCTGCTGGGCGGCTTCATGGTGTCGGCCTGCACATTCGGCGTGCTGCTCGGCCATCCCGATTCCCCGCTCGCACGCCGACTCCCGGATGGCGTACCGCGTCGCGCGGTGATGGGCATCGCGATGGGCCTCACGGCGATCGCGCTGATCTATTCGCCCTGGGGTCAGCGCAGCGGCGCGCACATGAACCCGGCCTTCACGGTCTCTTTCGCGCTACTCGGCAAAGTCGCTCCGCTTGATGCCGTCGGCTACGTTTTTGCCCAGTTCGTCGGCGGGATCGCAGGTGTGCTCGTCTCCCGCCTGCTGCTCGGCGCGCGACTGCGGCACGCGATGGTCAAATTCGTCGTCACCGATCCGGGGCCAACGCGTCTGTCGATCGCCTGGCTGGCGGAAGTGGCGATCGCGCTAGTGATGATGGGCATGGTGCTCGTGGTCAGCAACAACGCGCTGCTCGCTCCCTACACCGGCCTGATGGCGGGCGGCCTGGTCGCCATGTACATCACCTTCGAAGCCCCGCTTTCCGGCATGAGCCTCAACCCGGCCCGAACATTCGGATCGGCGCTGGTCGCAAATCACTGGCGCGCGATCTGGATCTACTTCACCGCGCCGCTGGTCGGCATGCTGCTCGCATCCGCGGCCTATGCCGCGCTGCCCGCGCACAATCACGTTTACTGCGCGAAGCTCTGCCATCCGAAAAGCGGGCCGTGCATTTTTCGTTGCGAGCATGATCGTCTGGAATCGTCGCGCTGATCAGAAGCAGAATCGGACGGCTAAGAGAATCAACAATGCGCCGTGCCGGCGATGCCGCGTGATGCTTGGCGGCAAAAATTGAATTGTCGGCACTCGCCTGTACCCGCGTCGATGATCGCCTCAATCGAGTGCCGCCAGCCGTAATTCAGCGTTACGCGCCAATCCTGTAGATCTTCAGAAACGCGGATCAATCTAGGCTGCACGCCGCGCTCCGCAGCGGCATCGACGGCCACCCGCACCGCCTGTTCCCGAGAAACGCTTGGCGGGGCAATCCGGAAGAACATACGAAGAACCCGCAACAGACGCGACGGCGGTAAGGCGCCGACGCACGGATAGCCCTCGATCAAAATTCGGTCACGGGGCAGTTTGAGCCCGCGCGTCACTTCCAACACACTGAAGACTATCACGCTCGCGACCGAACTGATGAAAAGCACTGGCCCCATTGCCTGGACGGTGGGGGACAGAATCAGTCGGCCAAGAACATAGAGTCCCATCCCGCCTGCACAAACGAGCAGGAAGAGCGTCGAGACAACGACCTCTTTACTCCGTCGCAGGCGATGAACTCCCGATCGTGCCGCACCAAAGCGGCCGATAGCAGCGGATTTCCGGAATCGCGAGCTCCAGACGACGTCTGAGGGCTGGCGTAACGATGACTGTGTGGTCTTGGCAGATCCAGGCGCGGAGTTCGTTTGGCGGCGTGCCCTTGTTTACTTCGTCAACTTCGATTCGGTCGCGAAACACGAGCTCAGAGTGCGTGTCCCAACGTCCCGGACCTTGCAGCTCAATGATGGTGCGCGGAGTTGCAGAGAATTGCCCTGGGATTAGTTCCTCCAACAGTTTGACGAGCCGCTGCGAAGCCAGGATACAGTTGCTGTCGCAATTTATCTCACCGAGTTTGCCGGGAAGATAGACGTGGAAGCGATTGTCCTTCAATCGATAGAGCCCCATAAATCCGTCTGATGCGACACAAGTGAAATGTTCATATAGATAATTCGCCGACATGACTTCGGCGGCGCGCTCCGGCATCAAATAGCGGGTCGGCTTGCATTCGAAGACGCGATGTCTGATGTCCGTCGCCGAAATATCGACTTGCGGCGTATCGAGCACGTTCCTGCGAATGCGATCGAGATCCTGCGTCGAGACAAGCTCCGCGAGCTCCTTCAAGTCCGGCATGAAGACGCCGGGCCGCCGGGCCGTGACCAGCGTGCAGCCCGCGGCCAAATCGCCGATGCGATGCCACGTGTGCAGATCGCGCAGGCTGTCCATGCCCAGCAGCCAGAAAATCTCGGTGTCGGCTTCGGTCGCGAGAAAATGCTCCACTGTCAGGAGCGTGTAGTTCGGCCCCGGCTGCTGTAATTCCCATTCGCTCACTTCAAAGAGCGGATCGCCGGCCACGGCCGCGCGGCACATCTCGGCCCGCAGTTCGCCCGGCGGCATCGTCTCACCCTGCTTGTGTGGCGGGACGGCGGCGGGGATCAGCACGATGCGATTGATTCCCAACTTCTCGGCCGCAGCCCGCGCAACGATCAGGTGACCGTGGTGAATCGGGTTAAACGAGCCGCCGAAAAGCAGCACGCGCTTCATGGGCTTTGCCGGTGGGGCGGGGGGGCACCTCTTTTTTCGTGACATTGCTGGGAACCGTAACCGCAGGGGAGCCGCAGACAGAACAACCCTTGGAGCGAGCGCGCCTGCTCCAAGCGATACCCCGTCCGCATGCGCCTACGGCATAACTCATCCGCTGGCCGACGGACGCGGTTCGGATCGATTCCAAAGAACTGCCGCAGTGCGAGTTTCAGGCGACGCTGCGCCGCGCCACCGCCGCCTCAAGCTGAGGCACAACCTCGCGAATCTCCGCCAAGCCGGGGTGAATGTGCAGCGCGGCGCGATAATTTTCCAGAGCGCCGGCAAAATTGTGCTGCTCGCTGCAAACGTGACCCAGGCCGCACCAAGCCGCAAAATGGCGCGGGTTCAGCTCGCACGCACGGCGATATTCGGCGGCCGCCTCCTCCAGCCGGCCGGCCGAATGCAGGGCGAGGGCGAGTTGATGGTGGGCTTCGGCAAAGGCCGGCTCATCGTCCGTGAGGTCCCGCAAGCAGGCGATGGCCTCGTCCGCGCGCTCGTCACGCAGGTAATCGGCCCCTTGGGCGAGTCGCTGATTGGCGCGCGGCGAGCCGGCCCGCATCCAGACGCTCCAGAGCGCGTCTTCCGCTTCCTGGCTCGCGGCGCTGTCGCCGTCGCGCAGCAACTCGGCCAAGGCATCCGCGTCGGCGGTGCTGCCCGTCAAAGCGAGGCAGCGCGCGGCCGTCTGCTGAATGGCCGGCGTGTCGCACTTCAAGAGTGCGCGCAGCGTCGCGGGCGGCCAATTCTCATCGAGAACTGACAGTAATGTCCGACAATCTCCCCGCTCAAGCAGCGGGTGAACGCTGGCGAGAAATCCGCCGAGGCGCGACGAGCCGACCATGTGACCTCCATGTCGGGCGGCTTTTGGACGCAATGAATGCGTGCAACTATGTAGGCTGCGCCTGCTGCCCAAAAAAGCAGCGATCACGCAGTTGCCGATGTGCTCTCCCCTTCAAGTTCCACAATATCTGGAAGTCATGCGCAGGTCAAACCTTACATGCCCGCGCGCGCTGATTTTTGCGCAGATTCTTTTATCGGATCGGGGAATGCCAGCGAGTGGGCCGGCTTGAACTGAGCGGCGGCCGTGCTGCACGTCAATCCTTCAGCGAAAACGGCGTGAAATCTGTCTTCGTGTCGTAGTAATCCTCTTTTTCTGCCCGCTTGAGGAATCCGACGACCGCGTAGGTGACAGGGGTCATGACGACCTCGATGCTCACTTTGAAAAACCAGTTAAACGCGACGGTCGCGAAGAGGGACTCCGTCGACCAGAGGCCCGCGAACGCGAGCGGGTAAAAGACAACGCTGTCCACGCCCTGGCCGATGATGGTGGAGCCGATCGTGCGCGTCCAAAGATACTTGCCGCGCGTCAGAATTTTCATCTTCGCCAGCACGAACGAATTCGCGAAGTCGCCGAGCCAGAATGCGAGAATCGACGCGCCGACGATGCGCCAGCCATTGCCAAACACGGTCTCCAGCGCCGGCTGAATGATCTTGTTGTACGGCTCATCGGCTTTCACCGGCAGATGGATCACGACCCACGACATTACCACGTAGAAAATCATGGCCGCAAAGCCGGCCCAAATGACTTTTCGCGCGCGTGCATAGCCGTACACCTCCGTCAACACGTCGCCGAAGATGTAGCTGATGGGAAAAAAGATGTTGCCCGCACCGAATGTCAGTGCGAACCCGAGGATCGAAGTCTGGCAGACTTTGCCGGGCCCGATCATGTTCGAGCAAAGCAGCACCGTGACGAAGACGGCCATCACGAGGTCGTAGTATTTGTAATGGCGCGGATTCGTAACGTGTTCGCCGACCGATCCGGCCGGCGCGTAGGCAAGGTGCGTCGAAATACTTGCGGCAGGGCGGTTGTCGCCGGAATTCATTGCTGAGTTGCTTTCGTTACGCGAATCGTTTCACCACTCGCCACCGCGACGGTTCCGTTGAGGCACTGCTCGATCACCTTCGCCACGTCATCGGGGCTGAGCGTCTGAGCGGCCGGGAAATCCGGAAAGTGCTGCCGCAACATCCCGGTCTCCACCGCGCCGGGTGCGACCGCGTAGCAGCGAACGCCGGCCGGACTGCCCTCGTCCGCGCAAGCTCGCATGAACGTGTTCACCCACGCCTTGCACCCGCCATACACGGCGAAGCCGGTGAAAGGATCGTCGGCCGCAACAGACGAAATGCTGACGATCGCGCCCCGGCTTTTTTCCAGCGCCGGCCAGGCAGCACGCGTCATGCGAAAGACCGCGGCGATATTGAGATCAACACATGCGTCAAAGTCCGCATCGCCCATCTTCGCGACGGCGCAAAGCGGCGCGATTCCGGCATTGTTCACGAGCGCGTCAATGCGCCCGAATCGGCTCAGCGTTTTCGAAACGATCTGCTCGGCGGCGCCCGGTTGAGTCAAGTCCGCGCGGATGCTCTCCAGCGACGAATCCCGCAGGGCGGTTGAAAGGGAGGAAAGATCGCCGCGGGCGACGGCCGCGATCGCCCATCCGGCGCGTGCCAGCCGCTGGACCGTGGCGAGTCCGATTCCGCGCGAAGCACCTGTGACGAGCGCAACTTTCATACGTGGCTGGGAAGCCTCGCGGCCACCGAGCCAACGGTCAAGCGCCGCGACTCAACCGCGCGCGCAACCGCACAAACGTGACCATTTTTCCTGCTCTTCGTGGGGAGAAACGAGGCCGACGGGGCTCGAACCCGCAACCTCCGCCGTGACAGGGCGGCGCTCTGAACCAATTGAGCTACGGCCCCACGAATTCCGAGCGAGACATGTTATCCGGAATCGACACGCTTGCAAGTAACGAATGCGAAGCACGCGCCGCCGAATCGGTCAAGTTTGACAGGATTGTTTTGACCCGCGGCAGGCGGCGAAATAGACTCCGGCCGGAGTGGGCCAAACTGTCCTCGTTGGCGGAAACAACCTGCTCTATGCCGCGGCGGCGCGGAAGGCGGATCGGCCACCGGGCCGGGCAGCGCTCTGCGGGATCCTGGGTGAATGGGCGCGGCGCACCAGGGCGCGCGTGCGGGTCGTGTTTGACGGCCTGCCGCCCGACTCCGGATTGCGGCAGCAAATCAGCGACCCGGACGTAAGCGTCCTTTTCAGTGGGTCATCGGCCAGCGCCGATCGTGTGCTCGGCGAAATGATTCGCACATCGTCGGCCGGCAAGTTGATGCTTGTGGTCTCGTCGGATCGCGAAGTGGCGCGCGTTGCGCGCCGGCACCGTGCGCGCTCGATGCGCTCGGACGAGTTCTGGCGGCGGATTCAGCATCCACCCGCCGACTCGCCCGCCGCGCCGGACGAGAAATTGCTCGGTTCGCGCGACGACGATGAGACGCAGCGCTGGCTGAACGAATTTGGATTCGGCACGCCCGAGGCGGATCAGCGGGCGTTTCGTTCAAGCCCAAAGGCAGTACCATGGCGAGTACGACGGCCCATTCGGCGGTCATGGCTACCGGACAGCAGGCGGCGCTGAGGAGCTCGCCGGGGCCGTCTACCGGAGTCCTGCCCATTCCGGAGCGCCGGCGGAAACGCGCTGGCCACGGCCGGCAGCTTTGTGGTGATCGACGGCCCGTCCAACACGCTGGTTCGTTCAGATGTGTGTGGACCTGTCCGCCGATGGCCTGCGGCTGCGCGCCCTGCGCGGGTTTCGGCGAATGATCAGCGGTACGAACTATCCTCGCATCGACCCGGAGCGAACGGCGGCGCGGGATTCGATCAGATCTGTCGCGCTCAGTAACCGTGGTTCGCGCGGACGTCCAGTGGCCGACGGTCAGCACTCGGCGCTGGCGTCGGCTGGCTGGAAGTCTCGATCATCCGTCACGAGAGTATTGGCTCGGGCGAAAGCGGTCAGCTAGGCCTGGCCTGAATAGGGCGGCTCAACCGGAAGTTGCGGCGGCCGGCTGAAATCAGGCCCACAAACGCCCTATCACGACCTTACCTCCAAGGTCTGATAACATATATTATGTTGCGTTGAATATGTCTCGGTCAGCCAATCAGACGACGCAAGCCAGTTTCT
>JBGAJB010000119.1:0-10388 GCA_044225155.1 Phycisphaerae bacterium
GTGAATTCCGCCGCAGTCCGAACTGGATCGGGTCGCCGGGTTCCACGCTGATGACGGCCACCTACGTGCCGCCGCCCCCCGATCCCGAGATGCACGAAGCGCTCAAGCATTGGGAAATTTTCATTAATCAACGCGGTCTGATGCCGGAACTCATCCAGTGCGCGCTGATTCATGAGCACTTCGAGGCCATTCATCCCTTCGTCGATGGCAACGGCCGCATCGGGCGCCTGCTCATCACGTTGTTCCTGATCGAGCGTGGCAGGCTGAGTAAACCGCTGCTCTACGTCTCCAGCTACATCGAGCAAACCAAGAGCACGTACTACGAGTTGCTGCAGCGCATTCGGACGCACGGCGATTGGGATGCCTGGCTCCGTTACTTTCTGGTCGCGGTGCGCGACACGGCGCGCAGCGCGATCGAGCAGAGCCGGTCAATTGTCGGGTTGCGGGAAAAGTTTCGGCGCAAGCTCGCCCAGCAGCCGCGCGCACTGATTCTGCTGGACGAGTTGTTCATCAACCCCTATACGACCATATCCCGCGCGCGCGTGCGCTTGGGGAGTTCCGCGCCGACGGCCCAAAAGACGATTCAGGTGCTGGAGAAAGCGGGCATGCTCAGCGAGTCCACCGGCCGCCCGTGGGGACGGGTGTGGCTGGCTCGGCCGATTTTGAAGATCGTGCAGTCGACCGCGCTACCCGGCGAGAATTGGTAAGCGGGAAATCGTGGAGCGCAAGAAGTGCGCTGGCCGCAACGTTAGTTCTGCGATTCCACTTTCGGGAACCGGGCGTTGTAGAACCACAGCTCCCACCAGCGGGCGCGGTGCAGCGTCGGGGTGTCGGCGCTGACCCAGCGCTCCTTGCCGCGGCGCGTGCGGACGAGCAGTTGCGCGCCTTCGACGCGTACGACCAGCCAGTATTTGCGGATGAAGTAGCGGTATTCCTCGCCGCTGCGGGAAGGGGAGAGCTGCTGGGCGCGCGGACTGGGATGCGTGCCGCATTTGGCGACCGCGCATACGACTCGGTCGCCGGGGCGGAATCGGTTCACAACGCTTGTCGCACCTGCAAACATCGCAATCCTTAGTCAATCTTAACACATGTTGCCGCCCGACAATTGCAATCGACGTCGATTTCGTCAAATTGCCGCCCCGGCGATATATTCCGCATCGGATCGCTTGGGTTGGGCGCTCAAGCGGATTCCCGAACCGGCGGGTTCTTCCGATCAGTAGGAACAGGTATGGTCCCCGTTACAGGCAATCCGTCGAACCCCGCTTCCGAACCCGGCTTTCGCCGCGGTGTTCCTGATAACGCTTTCAGACTCATGGGCGACGGACCGGCCGAGGTCGGGCAGTATCCTGGCCGGCTGATCGCGCTCGAAGGGACGGACGGCGTTGGCCGCTCGACGCACACCGCCCTCTTGCGCGAATGGCTTGAGCGCGAGGGATATGGCGTCATGCACACCGGCCTGACGCGCAGCCGGCTCGCGGGAGACGGACTGCGGAAGGCCAAGCTCGGAACGACCGCTTCGCAGCGCACGCTCGACCTCTTCTACGCCACCGATTTCGCCGACCGTCTGGAGAACGAGATTCTCCCGGCACTGCGGGCCGGCTTCGTCGTGCTGACCGACCGGTACTTCTATTCGATCATGGCGCGTTCGATTGTCCGCGGTACTGATCCGGCTTGGCTGCGTGATCTGTATCGCTTCGCCCCCAATCCGCACGGCGTGTTTTATCTACGAGTCGATCTGCCGAATCTCGTGCCACGGGTCGTTGCGCGCGGCATGTTTGATTACTGGGAGTCGGGCATGGACTTCCAGGAGGAGACCGACCTGTTCAAGTCGTTCTCACGGTATCAGGCACGCCTGCTGACGGCGTTCGAGGATCTTGCGAAGCTCTATCGCTTCCACACGATCGACGCGACCGGAGACGTGGCGACCGTCTTTGGGATGCTGAAGTGCGGTGTGGAAACGCTCGTCTCGGGGATGAAAGGATCAAGAACTTGAGCAACCTCGCCGCCCCACGCTGGTCTGATGCGCTGGTGGGCGACCTGCCCGTTGTGGCGGCGGCGCGGCTCGTGCTGCGCCGCCGGCTGCGGACGGTGGAAAAGACAATTGCGTCCGCGGCGGCGGAAGGGCAGGCGCGCAGCGATCATGCTCATCAATTGCGCGTGGCGACGCGTCGCGCGTCGGCCGCCCTGCGTTTCTTCGGCGATCTGATCGGTGAGGATGCGTCGCGGGACATAGCACGTTTGCTGCGGCGGGCGCGGCGGAACGCGGCGGCCGCCCGTCTCTCTGATGTCCAACTTCTGGCGCTGGAGAATCTGCGCAGCGGTCCCGAGCGTGAGCGTTTTGCGACCGCGATCACCATTGCGACCGTCGAGGGCGAGGCGAAGCGCGAGGCGGCTCAACAGGAATTGGTGCGTGGGGCGCGGGCGGCACGCCTGACGGCACTGCGTGGGATGCGCCGGCGCGTGCTGCGATCGATCCTGCGCCGCGCTCAGCGCCAGGCCGGAAATCCAAACGCGCGGCGCAATGCGACGGACGGGTACACGCTCGCGCATCTGGCGCGCGAGAAACTCCCGACCGTGCTGGCGCGGCTCGAAGATTGCGAGCCGCTGTCGGACCTGGCGCGGGTGCATCGCCTGCGGATCCGGGCCAAGCAGCTTCGATATTCGCTGGAGCTTTGCGCGGGGTGTTTCCCGGCCGCGGCGCGGGAGGACGTGCTGAACCGCGTGGCCGACCTTCAGGCGCGACTGGGCGAAATCAACGACGCTACGGAGCTGGCCGAATGGACGGCGCAGCTCGCGGCCCAGCGCTCGGACGATACGCAGGCGACGGAGCGCGAAGCTCTCATGGCGCTGGAAGCGGAGTTTGCCCAGCAACGCGACCGGTTGCACACGGAATTTCAACAGTGGTGGGGACAGGGCGGTCCGCGCGAGATGCTGGCGCAGGTGCGGCTGCTCGTGCAGGCCTGCTGCGACGATTCGCACGCCGCCCGGCTCGCGCGCGTCACGGGCATGATCGCGCCCTCGCAGCGCGCCGCCCATCAGGACGCGGGGCACCCCGGAAATGGCAACGGCTCGGCGCCGCCGCACTGGCGCGTCGCGGCGATCGACGTCGGTACGAACAGCGTACGTTTGGTCGTGGCCGAAAGCGACGCGCTGGCGCGATTTCGCGTCATCGATGAGGTACGCGAGACGACGCGGCTCGGCAGCGGGCTTTACGCAAGCGGGCGGCTCGGTCGCGAACCGGTTGAGCGCACGCTTCAGACGTTGCAGCACATGCGTGCCCTCGTCGAGGGCTATCACGTCGACCGGCTACGGGCCGTCGGAACTTCGGCGTTGCGGGAGGCGACCGACACGCCGGCGTTTCTCGATCTGGCACGATCGCGAGCCGGCGTCGAGGTGGAAGTGATCGACGCGGACTACGAGGCGCGGCTGGCGTTCGCCAGCGTGATGAACGCCTTCGAGCTGGAGGCGAAACGTTTTGCATCCGTCGATCTTGGCGGCGGCAGCACGGAAATCGTCGTCAGCGACGGCGGCTTGATCGAATCGATTCACAAGCTGCCGCTTGGCGCGGTGCGGCTGACGGAAATGTTCGGAGCGACCGGGGAAGGCGGCGGCTATCGCTACGGCGACATGCGGCGTCACGTGGACAAAGTCATCGCCGAGCATTTCAATCGTCTTCCGCGCCGACTCGAATTGATCGTCGGCAGCGGCGGGACATTTACGAGCATTGCCAAGATGCTCATTCGCCGCGGCACGCCGGCCAGCGGCGGCGGACGTTTTCCGTTCGCGCTACGCGGCTATGAAGCATCGCAAGCTGATGTGCAATCGCTGCTGGACCAACTTCGCCGCCTGCCGCTTCAGGAACGACGGGGTGTTCCCGGCCTGAGCGAGCGGCGGGCCGAGATCATCGTGGCCGGCGTTTGCGTGGTCGAACGCTTGATGAACGCCTTGGAGATCGAGCGTCTCTGGGTGCACGACGGCGGCATCCGCGACGGCCTGCTGACGGAAATGCTCGACGACCTCACCGTCGGCGCGACGCGCAGCGCGGCCGGCGCACGCGACGCGCTGGCGGACGTGCGGATGTTCGCGCAGCGCATGCGTTACGACGCGGCCCACAGCGAACATGTCACGCGGCTGGCGCTCCGCATTTTCGATCAGCTCGCGGCACAGTTGCCGGACGCGGGCGGCGCGTGGGCGCGGCGGGAAGCGCGCGACATTCTGCACGCGGCCGGGATTCTGCATGACGTGGGTCTGGCGATCGCGTTCCCGCGCCATCACAAGCACAGTTACGACATGATCGTGAACGCCGACCTGCCGCATCTCACGCGGCGGGAGGTCGAATTGATTGCTGCGGTGGCGCGGGCACACCGGCGCAGTGGTCCGCGCGAGTGCCAGAAGCATTTTGCCCGGCTGTCCGCGGACGATCAGCGGCTCGTGCTCGTGCTGAGCGGCATCCTTCGCATCGCCGACGGGCTTGATCGCGCCCATCTGCAGGACGTGCAGGACGTGATCGTTCACGCCGAACCGCACACGATTTGTCTGGATGTGCGGGCCACGGCCGAGCCGATCAGCGGCCTGAAATACGCGCAGCGCAAATCAGACGTTTTCGCCCAAGCTTTTCATGGCGCGCCGACGTTCACCTGGACGCCGGCAGCGGGCGAACTGCATACGAACGGAAACCCGGTATGAGCTCCGTCCCGCGATACGCCGACTATGGCGACCTACCCGGCAAGCTGATCATCGTCGAAGGCATCGACGGCTCCGGAAAGAGCACGCAGCTCGATCTGCTGCGGAAGTGGATCAACGCGCAGGGCTATTGCGCCTACTTCTCCGAGTGGAACTCCTCGCCCGTCGTGCGTCAGACGACCAAGATGGGCAAGGATCAGCATCTGCTCAGCCCGATGTCATTTTCGCTGATTCACGCGGCCGATTTCGCCGATCGCCTCGATCGTTCGATTCTGCCGCCCCTGCGGGCCGGAGCGGTAGTCCTCACGGATCGTTACATCTTCACCGCCTTCGCGCGTGACGCGGCGCGCGGCGTCGCGCCGGAATACGTGCGGCGCATTTATCGCTTTGCGCCGCGCCCTTCCGTGGCGTTCTATTTCCGCGTGCCGCTACAGGAGGCCCTGCACCGCATCCTCACCGGCCGGCCGGAACTCAAGTATTACGAAGCAGGAATGGACCTGGGCCTGAGCGACGATCCCTACGAGAGCTTCCAGCTCTTTCAGGGGCGGATTCTCGACCAATACGACGCGATGGTGCCGGAATTCGGCTTGCACGTGATCGACGCGACGCTGCCGATCACGGAGCAGCAGCGGCGCGTGCGGGCGGTTGTCGGGCCGCTGCTGGACGGCTGCCTCCGAAAGCCGGTCATGCCCTATGCCAGGCTCATGGAAGAGCAGGGACTGGCGGGCACGTACCTGAAGGACGTGCAGCCAAAAACCCTGGCCGAAAACGCCTAGTCTGGAATCCGGCCCGTCCGGCGGACTACACTTAAGCCATGTCCGACGTGGAGCACTTTCTCATGAAAGCACCGTTGATCGTCCTTGCGCTGTTCGTGGCGTTGCCTATTTTGAGCGCCGTTCCGGGGGCGCTGGCGGAAGACGCGCCGGAACTCGGCCGCGTGCATTGGGGGCGGAACTTCGATCAGGCGCTCGCACAGGCCCGCACGTCGAAGAAGCCGGTGCTCGTGCTGTTTCAGGAGATTCCCGGTTGCAGCACGTGCAAGGGGTACGGCGGCGACGCGCTCAGCCATCCGCTGCTGGTCGAGGCGATCGAAACGCTGTTTGTGCCCGTCGCGATCAAGAACAATGTGCCCGGCGATGACGAGCGCGTACTGAAGTCCTTCGAGGAGCCGGCCTGGAACAATCCGGTCGTGCGCATCGTCGATGCCGACCGCAAGCCGCTCGCACCGCGACTGGCCGAGGACTATTCGTCGGCCGGTCTGGCGAAAGCGATGTGCACGGCGCTGGAGAAGGCCGGGCGGGAAGTGCCCCCGTGGTTGGCGCTGACCTCCGAAGAATTGAACGCTCGCCGCGGCCGGTTGGAAAAAGCGACCTTCGCGATGCACTGCTTCTGGGAGGGCGAAGGCGCGCTCGGCGATGTCTCCGGCGTGATCGGGACGACGCCCGGCTTCGTGGACGGCATGGAAGTCGTTGAGGTCGAGTTTGATCCCGCGCGCGTGGATTACAAGACGCTGGTCGGCAAGGCGCGTCAGATGCAGTGCGCGTCGAAGGTCTTCACGCGGAATGACGCACAGCAGAAGGTCGCGGCCGGCGCGGGCGTTTCAGCCCAGCGCTCGGATGAAAATGTGCGGCCGGATCGCGAGCCCAAGTATTACCTCTCCCGGACGCCCATGCGGGCGGTGCCGATGATGCCGCTGCAGGCCGCACGCGTGAACGCGCGGATTGGTCATAGTCAGGATGCCAAGGCGCTGCTCTCGCCGCGGCAACTGGAAATTCTGAAAAAGGCTGAGGGCACCGGCGGCGAGCCCGCGAACCTGATCGGCGCGGAATTCGTCCGGGCCTGGGATGCGGCCCAGTCTTCCTCAAAGAGACCCTGAGGAATCGCATGTTGAAGTCGGAGCGTGAAGCGTTTGCGGATGGCCGACAATGCCCGGTCTTGCCGCGGGCGGGCCAAGCTCGGCTGGGCGATCGCTCGATCTATCTTCGCGCTCGCAACGTTTCCTTGGCGAACTGTGTTTTTGCGTGTTTGGCGCTGACAGCGTTCGCCGGCGCCGACACGCCGCGTGAGGTCAACGTCAGCGACGAAGCCACGCGCGCGGCCTTGCAGCGCAGCGTCGGATTCCTGCTCAAGGATCAGAATCCCAACGGTTCCTGGGGCTCGATTGCCAACGCGCTGCCCGGCTACGACGACATTTTTCTCAACACCGAAACGCAGCGCGGCTGGCAGGTCGCGACGACGGCGCTGGCGTGCATTTCGCTTCAGCACACGACCGTAACCAGCGAGGAGACGTGGGCCGCCTATGACCGCGGGATTGATTTCTGCCTGCCGATCAGCCTGGTAGCCCGAGTGACTGGGACATCGACACGGTCTGGGGATTTATCTTCGGCATGCAGGGCCTCGCACTTTGCCCGCATGAATCAGCACAAGGATTCGCCGCGCTGTGAGATATCGCGGCCGGCGACACGTTGCTCGCCAAGCTTGCCAAGCATCAGACGCCGGCCGGCGGCTGGGGTTATTACGAGGGTAGTGCGGGCGTCACGCCGAATCCAAGCTGGGCCACGAGTTTCACAACTTCATCGTGCATTCTTGGGTTGATCGACGCAAAAAAGGCTGGCTTTCAGGGTCAGGCGATGCTCGATCGCGCCGTCCGCGCCGTCCGCCGCTGCCGCCTGCCGAATGGCGTCTTTTCCCCAGCATTGAGGCGCTCAACACGCCGGAGCACATCGAGAGCATCAACAATGTGAAGGGCTCATTGGGCCGCATCAGGTGTGCAATCTCGCGTTGCGGCGCGCAAGGCTCGACATTTCCGAGCGCCCAGCTCCTTCCGGCCTCGACCTGTTCTTCCAGCACCACAAATTCCTCGACGCCGCCCGCGGCCGCCCGATTCCGCACGAAGCGTATTACGCCAACGCGGCCTACTTCTATTTCTTCGTCCACTACTACGCGGCGCAGGTGATCGCGGAGCTTCCGGCTGATCAGCAGGCACGCTATTGGGATCGGCTGCGGCGCGAAGTGATCAAGACGCAGCAGTCGGACGGCTCTTCATGGGACTATTACATGAATAGCTACGGTAACCCTATGGCACGGCCTTCGCGAGCGGAGCGCTAACGCTCTCGCTGCTGCCAAGTGCGATGAAGTCGCCGCCGTAGCAAACGATTTATCCAAAAGTGTCGAATTCCATCCTGATTCCGCGGCCGCAATCTTTCGAGCTTAGGGCAGGCACTTTCGGCACAGGGCGAGGCCTAGATCAAACGCCTCGTCGCGGCGCGTGAGCGTCGCGCGCCGGTTTTCGCGCGTATCTCATTCACCAGTGCGCTGGGCCGGTGGAATACCGCGTGGCGCTTGTCGCCAGCGTATGACGATTCCGGGCTGGGCGCGGACAGGCCCCACACCGACGCGCCCGCGAACGGGCGTCCGACTGTGCAGCCAGCAGAGCGTCGCGCACAGATTTTTTCACCCGAAGCGAGGCTGGACGTATGCCAGGCCCTCCCGGCGGACGAGCTGCTCGTTGATGCGATGATTCCCGACGTAGGCGTAGGCGACGTAGCGACCGTCCGAGTCGCGGACCTTTTTCTCGTACTTCAGCCGGAGCATTCGACCTTCGACCAATTCCTCGTTGCGTTTCTTGGCCTCATGAAATAGGACTCACCGGAGTGGCGCCGGATTCCGGCATAGATCAACTCGTCCCGATCATCGATGCGCACGTAGTGGCCGTTCACGACCTTGCGTGCCAAGACTTGCTCCGGGGCGCCGGCCGGGCCTCTTGCCAGGAGAGTCCGAGCGAACAGGCCGCACACCAGCACGGCGAGCAGGCCGCCGGCTCCGAGAAGCATCCATTTTCCCGACTTGGTCACGACTTGGGCCTCCCACGCAGTTCGCACTCCTCAAGCGGAGGAGTAGAACGAGCCGTTTGATGCAGAAACTTTCCGACCGCAGATAACGAACCGTTCAGCTTTGTCTTTTGATGTATTTTCGCGGGCGGTCTCGACTCTATTGGTCCGTCTCGGCGAAGCACGTCCTGGGTCGCCCGCTGTGGCGGGTGGACGGCATGCAATTTCGAGGGAGGCTGGATCGTGATGCAACTTGACTATGGCCGCGTGAAATGGGGATACGCCACGCGCGCGTTCAGCGCGGGACTGCCTGAACTGATGTGGGAAAACAGGTTGGGAGAACTTGAGGGCGCCCCTGCCCAAGATGACGTGATCGTTGCGGAAGTGATGCACATCGAGCAGCACACGCGCATCGAGCTCCCCACGGCACGCAGCTCGGCGCTCTTCGAGGGAGACCTCGTGGGCGTGGCTTACGGTCATCGTTATGCCACGCGTCAGTTCTATGCGGATATTCCGGATTCATTCGACGTGTGCCACCTGCTGAGCGTGGCGGGCGTCTGTGGCCGCGTTGTGAGCTCGGCCGGCCTGACCATGAAGGAGCCCACCATCCTCCGCCCGCTCGGATTCGCGCTGGATCGCGATGGTCGGCGCGTCAACTTGCGCCGCGTCGGCCTGGCGCCGGCCAATCCGACCACGAACAGCCCGACCTCGGTTCTGGTAGTTGGATCATCGATGGACGCCGGTAAGACGACGACCGCGGCCTCCATCGTGCACGGGTTAACGCGCTCGGGATTCCGTGTGGGAGCGGCCAAGCTGACTGGCACGGGCAGCGCGAAAGACCTGATGTACATGAAGGACGCTGGGGCCGCCGTAGCGCTTGACTTTACGGATGTCGGACATGCGTCGACCTCGCAGACATCCCGGCACGACTTGGCAAACATTCACAATGCGATCCGCTCGAATTTGTCGGCCGCGTCCGTGGATTACGTCGTGATGGAAATCGCTGACGGCATCGTGCAGCGGGAAACGCAGATGCTGCTCGACATACTGAAAGTGCAGAAATCGGTCGATTTTGTCGTGTACTGCTGCTGCGACAGCCTGGGCGTCGAAGCGGGCGTCAATCTGCTGCAGTCCGAGGGCTTCGAGGTAGCCGCCGTAGCCGGACTGGCGGCGTGCAGCCCGCTCGCGGCGCAGGAAGCCCGGGGGCTGACGCGCCTGCCCGTGCTCCAATCCGTGGAGTTGCGCGATCCGGGTCTGGTTCGCACGCTCCTGCCGATGCGACAGCGCACGCCGGCGCTGACCGTTGTGAGCTAGGCAATATCGGTTCCTGTCGTCTGGATGAGATGATGATTTTCCCGGCATTGACATCATCCGCCTTTCGCGTGCTCCAACCGGCGATGCGCCAGGCGCGGGCACTTCTGATCGGCTCCGTCTTGGCGGGCGCGGCGTCGCAAGCGATCATGATTTCGCTTCCGCTCCTGGCACGCGGAGTGCTTCACCGCGCCGGCCGCCAACCCCTCGATCTCGCAGCGCACCAGCTTGTGCCGTTTGCCTGTGCGGCCTCCATCCTGCTGTTGTGTCAGGCGGCGCTGCGATGGTGCGAAACATATTTCGGCGGCAGAGCGGCCCAGGATGTCATTGCTCACATGCGCCGCCAAATGTACCGGCACCTGCAGCGCATGCCGCGCGGCTTCTATGAGCGGCGCGCCACGGGTCGGCTCGTCGTGCGTTTTGTTGGCGACGCCAATGCACTGCAAGCGTGGATCTCGCGCATCTGCGTCACAGTCCCCGCCGACCTGCTCACGCTCCTGACTCTCGGCGTCGCCTTGGGGTGGATTCGCGCCGACATCTTGCTCCTGGGGCTTGGGCCCGCCC
>JBGAJB010000120.1:0-3134 GCA_044225155.1 Phycisphaerae bacterium
GGCGGTGGTCTCCACGGCGTCGTCGTCCGTGAAGGGGACTTCGACCGCAGCGGCCACGCGTGGTTCGGCGGGCCGCGCCTCGCGCGTCGTTCGGGCCGGGTAGGAGCCGAGCAGCTTCAGAAAACTCGTCCGCGTCGCGAGGGTCTGGATCGCTGCCTGCACGGCCGGGTCCGCCAGGTTACCCTCGAAATCGACGTAGAACAGATATTCCCACGGCATGTTCGGCCGCGGGCGCGATTCCAGCTTGGTAAGGTTCAAGTGGTTGGAGGCCAGCACGTTGAGGCAGCGCAGCAGCGCGCCTTCCTCGTGCCGCGCGGCAAAGATCACGCTCGTCTTGCACGGAATGCGCGGGTCGAATGTCATTGGAGTCTGCGCTACCACGACCCAGCGCGTGAAATTCTCTTTCTGATTCGCGATGTCGCGCCGAATGACGTGTAGCCCGAAGATTCGTGCCGCTTCTTCACTTGCGATCGCCGCCTGTGACAGATCCTGGTCGTCGCGGACCTTGCGCGCGGCCATCGCCGTATCGGTGTAGCTCTCGACGTGGCAGCCGGTCAGCTCACGCAGAAAGTCCGTGCACTGGTCGAGGGCCTTCGGATGGGAATAGACGCGGTGAATGCGGTTAAGCACAACGGGCTCGAGTGCCAGCAGGCAATGCTCGATACGCTGCACTTCCTCACCGACGACCGCCAGGCTCATCCGCGCGAGCAGGTCATATGCCTCGTTGATCGAGCCGGCCGTCGTGTTTTCGATCGGCAGCATCGCGTAGTCGACGGCGCCGTCGCGCACCGCTTCGAGCATTTCAGCAAAGGAGTTGTAGCCGCGCAGCTCGACCTCGACGCCGCGCGGCCCGAAGTGCCGCTGCGCCGCTAGGAAGCTGTACGCGCCCTCGGTGCCCTGATAGCCGACGACGGTCGCGCGGGCCGTGGCGCGCTGCGGATTGTCGCGATCGACCAGACGCTCCTGCTGCTGCCGCACCGAGTGATCGAGAATCTCACGGAACAGCCGCGTGAGATAGTGATTGTCCAATCCGGCAGCTGTGCCAAGTTGCACCAGCCGCGTCAGCACGTCTTCTTCGCGCCGCACGTCGCGCAGCCCGCTGCTGCCTTCCAACTTCAGCCGCCCGATCTCGGCCACGATCCGATCGCGTTCCGCCAAATCCCCCACGAGCTGCGCGTCGATCGCGTCGAGCCGCTCCCGAAATTCCTGTAATCCGTCGCTCATGACACCCTCTGGGTCGAATTCTATCTCTATCGGCGGAAAGCGCTTTCACGAATGCGGAAACGCCTCGATCAGCCCCCCGTTTGCCCGGCATTTTTCGCCCCCTTACCATCCTGCCTCACGCCGATTCGCACCGCCCGCTGCGGGCCGGGCCGACGGCGGCTGTGCCGAGGTGGTATGTCCGCGTCCGTTTCGCACTCAGCGATCGAACAGCTCACGCATCAGATCGGACACCGGTTTTTTGACGTGCTGCAGGCCGACAAGCCGCGCTTCTGGCAATTCGAATGGTGGGAGGAGCGCCTCATGCAGCTCCTCATGCACGACGAATGGCTGAAGGTGCAGGCGTTCCGCTTTATCGACGTGCTGCCCACGATGGCCGACCACCGCGACATCGCCCGTCACCTGCGCGAGTATTTCGTCCACCCCGATTATCGCAAGAAAATTGAACTATCCCGTTTGGCCGGAGCGCATTCCAACGTTGACCACCGGCGCGAGGCCCTTGCCGAACTCGACGGCCGTGCGCGCGGCGATATGACCCGCTGGGTCTCGCGCCTGATGAATTTCGATTCTCTCGACGCGCCGCGGGCCCGGGCGCTCGCCTGGCTCGCGTGGAAAAGCGCCGTCGGGATGGCACACCTCTTCATCGCCGGTACGAACATCGCCGAAGCCGAGCGCACGATCCGCCGCATGCGCTCGCAACACCTCGCCTTCACGGTCGACGTGCTCGGCGAAGCGGCCATGTCCGAACGTGAGTCCGAGGAATACCAGCGCATCTATCTCGACCTGATTACCGAACTCCCGCGTGTCTCCGCGGCGTGGCCGACTGTGCCGCAGATCGATCAGGCCGGCGGTGGCGATGTCGCGCGCGTCAATGTGTCGGTGAAGCTGACCTCGCTCTACTCCCAGTCCGACGCGATTGATCCCGAAGGCACGAAACGCTCGGTAAAGGAGCGCCTGCGCCCGCTGCTGCGCCAGGCGATGTCGAGCGGCACGCACGTGCACATCGACATGGAGCATTACGCGATCAAGGACCTGACGCTCGAAGTCTGCCGCGAGCTCTTCAGCGAGAGGGAATTCCGCGACTACCCGCATTTCGGCGTCGTGCTCCAGGCTTATCTACGCGACGGTGAGCGCGATGCGCGCGACATGGTCGATTACGCGAAGCAGCGCGGCGTGCCGATCTGGATTCGTCTCGTCAAAGGCGCCTACTGGGACACTGAGACGGTCCTCGCCGATCAGTATCACTGGCCCTGCCCGGTCTGGCGGCAGAAGTGGCAGTCGGACGCCTGCTATGAGCGGATGACGCGCATTCTCATCGAGAATCACGCCCACATTCGCACGGCCTTCGCCAGTCACAACATTCGCAGCCTCTCGCATGCGCTCGCGCTCAAGAAGCTGCTCGACGTGCCGGGCAGCGCCTTCGAGCTGCAGATGCTCTACGGCATGGGCGATCCGCTGAAGCGCGCCGGCGTGCAGCTTGGCGAGCGCGTCCGCGTCTACACGCCCTACGGCCAGCTTCTGCCCGGCATGGCGTACCTGATCCGCCGCTTGCTCGAAAACACGGCCAACGAATCGTTCCTGCGGATCTCCGTCGATGAGAACACGCCGCGCGATGCGCTGCTTCGCAATCCGCGCGAAGTCGGCGCGGCCACGCCGGCTTCGCCCGAGAGAATCACGCGAAAGTTTGAGTACGAGGACCAGCTCATGGATCCGTTCGAGAATGTGCCGAATGTCGACTACACGCGCGAGGATAATCGCCAGAAGCTGCTCGGCGCGCTGCGTGATCTCCGCGCCCGCCTGCCGCTGCCCTGCATGCCCGTCGTCGACGGCGAGCGCGTCCGCACCGGCCACACGATTTCCTCCATCAATCCGTCCAAACCCGGAGAAGCTGTCGGCACGGTTTACGAAGCCGA
>JBGAJB010000120.1:3144-9900 GCA_044225155.1 Phycisphaerae bacterium
AGCGCGCCATCGAGGCCGCCAATCGCGCGTTCAAGTTCTGGCGCAATGTCTCTCCGCCGGAGCGCGCCGGCTATCTCTTTCGCGCCGCCGAGGTCATGGAGCGCCGCCGTTTTGAACTGAGCGCGATCGAAGTGCTCGAAACCGCGAAACCCTGGCGCGAAGCCGACGCCGACGTCTCCGAAGCGATCGATTTCTGCAACTTCTATGGCCGCGAAATGATCCGCATGGCCGAGAATCCGCGGCGGCGCGACATCCCCGGCGAGACGAACGAATACTACTACCAGCCGCGCGGCGTAGTCGGCGTGATCGCGCCGTGGAATTTCCCGCTCGCGATTCTCACGGGCATGACCGTCGCCGCGCTCGTCACCGGCAACACGGTCATCATGAAACCGGCCGAGCAATCGTCCGTCATTGCCCGCGAGTTGATGGAAGCATTCGAGGAGGCCGGTTTGCCCGCCGGCGTGTTGAACTACCTGCCCGGCCCGGGCCGAATTGTCGGCGAGGCCATGACGCGCAGCCCGAAGGTCGCGATGATCGCTTTCACCGGCTCGCGCGAAATCGGCTGTCGCATCAATCGCACGGCGGCCGAGATCATGACCACGCAGCCGGCGCTCAAGAAGGTCATTGCCGAAATGGGCGGCAAAAACGCGACCATCGTCGATGCGGACGCCGATCTCGACGAAGCGATCAAGGGCGTGCTCTACGCGGCCTACGGATACGCGGGCCAGAAATGCTCCGCCAGCTCACGCTGCATCGTGCTCGCGCCGGTCTACGAGCGATTCATCGAGCGGCTCGTCGAAGCCGCCAAGTCGATTCAGGTCGGACCGGCCGAGGACTGCGGCACCTACTTGCCGCCGGTGATCGACGAAGGCGCGTTCAACAAGATTCGCGAATACATCGCCATCGGCAAGCAGGAATCAAGGTGCGTGCTGGATGGCGACTCCGACGAGCGCGTGCTCGCGCTGCGCCGCAAATCGGCCGAAGGCGTGGATCGGTCAAAAGTCGAGGCGTCCAAATCTAAAATGGAAGGCTATTTCCTTGGCCCGACCATTTTTGCTGATGTCGCGCCGAATGCGCGCATCGCGCAGGAGGAAATCTTCGGCCCGGTCCTGGCCGTCATTAAGGCCCGCGACATCGAGCACGCGATCGAAATCCTGAACAACACCGACTACGCGCTCACCGGCGGCATCTTCAGCCGCAGCCCCGCCAACATCGAAAAGGCCCGGCGCGAGTGTGAGGTCGGTAACTTCTACATCAATCGCAAGATCACCGGCGCGCTGGTCGACCTCCAGCCTTTCGGCGGTTTCCGGATGTCCGGCATCGGCAGCAAGGCCGGCGGCCCGGACTATCTCGTGCAGTTCTGTGAACCGCGCTGCGTCACCGAAAACACTCTCCGCCGCGGCTTCGCCCCCAGTCAGCAGGTAGCCGAGGTCGTAAGCTGAGGTATCCGAGGGTGCGAGGCTCCCGGCGAGCCGCGTGATAAAAAGGGTCCGACCCCGATTCTGCCCGGGACGACGGCCGGAAGTCGTCTCCCACAATGACGGCAAAAGGGACCATCCGGGGTAGGGTGCTGTCCCGCGCACCAGCGCCGGCGTGACTCACGCCGGACTCCGACACCGTGGGTCGCCCGGAACTCCGGCTGAGGCCAGCCCGGCTTCGCTGGCGGATTGAGGTATCTGTGCTGATCGAAATCCGCGACGCTTGGAAAATCTACCGCACCGGCGATGTCGAGGTCGCAGCCGTGCGCGGCGTCTCGCTTTCATTTGCCCACGGCGAATACGTCGCCATCACGGGCGCGAGCGGCTCGGGCAAGTCCACGTTCATGCACTTGCTCGGCTGCCTTGACCGACTGACACGTGGCAGCTACAGCTTCGAGGGCACGCCCGTCGAGCGCCTCAATCGCCGCCAACTGGCCGTGTTGCGGAACAAGCGCATCGGCTTCGTCTTTCAGGCGTTCAACCTGCTCCCGCGCACCAGCATCGTCGACAACGTCGCCATGCCGCTCATGTATCAGGGCGTCGGCCGCGGTGAGCGCCGCCGCCGTGCGGCCGAGATGCTCGAGCGCGTCGGCCTCGGCCAGCGCCTGCGCCACCACCCGAATCAGCTCTCCGGCGGGCAGCAGCAGCGCGTCGCGATCGCCCGCGCCCTCGTGACGCGTCCGCCGCTCATCCTCGCCGACGAGCCCACCGGCAACCTCGACAGCAAAACCAGCATCGAGATCATGGAACTCTTCACGCAACTCAACCGCGAAGAGGGCGTCTGCGTCATGCTCGTCACCCACGAATCCGACATCGCCGCCTACGCGAAACGCCACGTCCAGTTCCGTGACGGCCTCGTCTCGAACGACGTTTCGAAGGGCAACGCGGCCTGACGCAAGTTCTCTTTTCTCACGTTGTCCGATCCTCAATTACGCCTCAGCAACCCGTTCCATACGCCGCCAGCACGACGCCGAGGTCTGACAGATCGACGTCGCCGTCGCCGTCGGTGTCGCCGTCGGCCAACGTCGCTCCGCTGGTCACGCCGTAGTGCGAGAGCAGCGCGCCAAGGTCTGAGAGATCCACGACTAAGTCGCCATTGAGGTCACCGACGCAGGGCGTGCTCACGCGCGTAACGATCATGTTGTCCGCCAGGAAAATCACGCCGTAATCCTGGCAGGTGGGCGGCCGCGCGTCGTAATGCACCACGACCTGGTCCATGCTCCCGCTGGTGCTGAGCGTCAGCGTTCCGGTGGGCCAGGTTCCCGGCTGTGGTGCGGTGGTGGTGTTCGTCGCGACGAAAACTCCGCCCAGCGTGCCGGTGGCGCGCATGGTGGCCGAGTCATCGCATCCCAGCTCCTGCGGCGAATACAAAATCGAAAAGCTGTTGATCGGCGCGGAAAACGAGATGATCAGATCAGCCGCGAAGACGCTGTTCGGGTAGATGCAATTCCCCCCGAAGCCCGCGGGTGTGAAGCCCAGCGTGCTGGCGTACTGGATCGAGAAGCCGCTGCCGGTCGCCGACAGGTGCGCAGTCAGATCCCCCGACGCGACATCCAGCGGGAGCGACGTGAAGGGCGGGGCGTTGTCGAAGTCGAAGATGCGTCCATTCGACTCAATCGCGAAATTCGCCGTGAGGTTGCGATTCGCGGCGGCCGTGAACGAATAGCTGGCACTCGTGCTGACCGGATTTCCCGCTTCGGTCCAGTTCACAAACGAAAAGTGCGGGTTCGCGGTGGCCGTCACGGTCACATTCTGACCGCTATTAAACGTGCCCGCTCCGCTCGTCGTGCCGCCCAAACTCGGTGCCGCGCTCGTGGTGATCGTGTAGGCCGGCACAAAGTGAGCCACCAGAGTTCGGTCCGCGGAGACGGTGAATGAATACGGATTGGCCGTGCTGACTTGCACGCCGTTTTCCAGCCAGTTCAAGAATCCCCATCCGCCGTTGGCCGTTGCCTGCAAAGCGGCCGTGGTGTTCACCGGATAAGCGCCGGCCCCGATCACGGAACCTGCACCGGCCGGGTCCACGCTGACATTGACGTTGAACGACGGAGCGTCGGACGTCATGAGCGTAAACGCGCAGTCTCCGGGGGGGGCCTGATAATAGGGACCGCCTTCGACATAGCGGAAGTAAGCGCCATCGCCGCCGCTGGCCGTGGCAAATCCCCACTCCGGAATGCCGTGGTGCCACGCGTAGAGTTTTACCCAATAACGTGTGTTTGCGCTCGCCTGAAACGGGGCCGGCAGCGTGTATTGATAGTCGTACATGGTTGTGCCGCCGAACACGCCGGCCAGCGTCTGTCCCGCGTTGCCGTTTACCGTGTAGCTCACCAGCGGCGCATGAATCACGTCGGGCTGCGAACCGCCGGTGATCGATGGATAGATTTCGATCGTGAACTTGATCACCGGGCCGCTGTAACTTCCGCCGTATAGGAAGCCGCCGCGCCAACGAATTTGGGTGATTGGCTGGGCCGTCGCGAGCGAAAAGGCGTCCCAGATATAAATGTCATAGTCGCTGCCGTCGGGATCCCACCACGATGATTGAAGCACGGTTCCGCTTGTGGTCGGCGGCTGCTGGTACGCGACGACGTCGGCCCGTGCGGGCATGAGGGTCCAGATCGCGGCCAGAAGTACGACCCGATTCAGTGGCGAGTGCATTAGCGGTCTCCTCAGTTGGGAGGCGGCACCCGGGTGCAGGGATCTGCTCCCGTCGCGCCCTACCGGAGGAGAGAGCAGACGGTGTGCCGACTGGGCCTGCTGGGGAAATTGCCTACGCGAGGCTGGGAATGGCCGCGCGGGTGGGGAGGGGCCCTTCCTCAAAAAGGGTCGAACGCTCGCTCCGCACATTTTCGGACCCCGACCGCCGCCGTCCAGAAAAACCCCCGCCGCATGTACGCGCCGGCGGATTCCCGTCCTCCGCTTGATTACCCACCTACAATGCCCCGGGGGAACATGGCGCTGCCGTGACCGTGGGAGGTCCGATGCACGCCCTGATGGTGCCGAGCGAGCGAAACATGCTGACACGGATGGCGGTGATTGCGGCCGTGGCCTTGCTGACCCTCGTGGGTTTAGGCGGATGTCCGCGCCCCGACACGATGATGAATGACAATGCGTCGAACGACAACGGCGCGGCCACGAACAGCAACGACAACGGCAGCACGAACGAAAACAGTAATTCAGGCGATAACGCGAACACCAACGACAATACGAACACGAACGACAACGTGAACGCCAACGACAATTCCAACGCGAACGACAACGGAAACTCAAACGGCAACAGCAACTCGAACGCGAACGCGAACGCGAACGACAACGGCGGCGGCCCGGTCACGATGCCGATCATCGGCACGTTCAGTGGCACGATTTCCTGCGTGAAGACCGAGGATAGCAGCCTGACAAATCCGACGACTTCGGCGCCCGAAATTCGCATGGTGACCGTGGTGTTCGACGCGAACGGCCAACCCGTCACGGTCCACATCGAGAATCTCGACAATTTCTCGAACCCGGACTTCGACGCCGATATCCAGGTGGCCGGCGACATGGACTCCGCGACCGGCAACAGCGACGGCATGCACCTCTACATGACCACTGCCACGGTCGCGTCCGCCGACTATTCCGACAACGCGCTCTCGATGACGATCAACCTCGGCTACGCTGGAAATCGCACGACAGGCATCTACATCGAGAATGGCGCCGGCACGCAGACGGTCGACTTCACGCTCTCGGGCGACATGCTGACGTACCACTTCTTCACGACGTGGCACATGGACGCGACCACCGGCTTCGGGCCGTTCTCGCTCGACCAGACCTTTGACTGCACCGGCACGCTGATGCGCCAATAGCGCCGGTTCCGCGAAGCGCGGCAATCGCCGCTACGCTGCACCGATGGACCGTGCCGAGATCTGGTCGAAGTTCATCGAAGCCGTTCCCTTTGAGCTCTATCCATTTCAGGAAGAAGCCATCCTCGCCTGGTTCGAAGCCGAGGGCGGCGTGCTGGTCTGCGCCCCGACCGGCATGGGCAAGACGCTCATCGCCGAGGCGGCCGTCTTCGAAGCGCTGCATGCGCGCCAGCGCCTCTACTACACGACACCGCTCATCGCGCTGACCGATCAGAAATATCGCGAGTTGCAGGACGCGGCTGAACGCTGGGGGTTCAAGCGTGAGGACGTCGGGCTCATCACGGGCAATCGGCGCGAGAATCCCGACGCGTTGATCCGCGTCGTTGTGGCCGAGATTCTGCTCAATCACCTGTTGGCGGCGGAGCCGGGCGAAGGCGATTTCGAGCACGTCGGCGGCGTCGTGATGGACGAGTTTCACAGCTTCAACGATCCCGAACGCGGCATCGTCTGGGAGCTGTCGCTGGTCCTTCTGCCGCGCCACGTGCGCGTGATGCTCCTCTCCGCCACGGTCGGAAATCCTTACGACTTCGCGGACTGGTTGAAGAAATCGCACCAACGGCCCCTGACGGTCGTGACGTCGGCCGAGCGGCGCGTGCCGCTGGAATTCAACTGGGTCGAAGATCGACTGCTGACCGAACTGCTGCCGGACATGGTCACTAATGACGATCCGACCAATCGCGTGCCGGCGCTCGTCTTCTGCTTCAATCGCGACGAATGCTGGGAGGTCGCGGAAAAACTGAAAGGTCTGCCGCTGATCGCCGACGGCGTGCGCAAGCTGATCGAGCAATATCTCGACGAGCGGCGCGAGGACCTGGCCGAGGGCGTCGGGCCGAAGCTGCGACAAATGCTCATTCGCGGCGTCGGCGTGCACCATGCCGGCGTGCTGCCCAAGCACAAGGGCATCGTCGAAGCGCTTTTTCTGAAAAAGCTCGTGCCGTTCGTCATCTGCACCGAAACGCTGGCCGCCGGCATCAATCTTCCCGCGCGCTCCGTCGTGCTCACCACGCTCGTGAAAGGCCCGCGCTTCGAAAAGAAGCTCGTGCCGGCCTCGGCCGCCCACCAGATGTTCGGCCGCGCCGGGCGTCCGCAATTCGACACGAACGGCTACGTCTTCGCCGCCGCCCACGAGGACGATGTGCGCATCTGGAAGTGGAAACAGCGCTACGACAAGGTCGATCCGAACTCAAAGGATCCCGGCGTGATGCGCATGCGCAAAGAGCTGGAGCGCAAGCGTCCCACACGCCGCAAGACGGAGACCTACTGGACGGAAGGCCAGTTCCGCACGCTCATCGCCGCCGGCCCGGCCAAGCTTTCGAGCCGCGCGATGATTCCCTACCAGGTGCTCGTGTACTTGCTCAACAAGACGGGCACGTTGCAGGACG
>JBGAJB010000121.1:0-9798 GCA_044225155.1 Phycisphaerae bacterium
CACGCACAACGGACAACGATCCCTCGCGCGTTTCACTCCATGATTTCACATTAAGACGGTCAGGAAAGTACGGAGCCGGCCATTCAAAAGGCACCGCGATCGCTTTTCCCGCGCGATTGACGGAACTCGGGAACGGCGAAATCCCGAGCCAGCGCGCGTCCAGAGCGGCGGCCCGTTGCACCGTCGGTTGCCGCGTTGAATCCGTGGATTCGGAAGCGCGCGGGATCGACGAGATCAAGATTGAATCGCCCGTTCGAGTAAAAAGTCCATCCGTGGTAGTCAGAAAATGCAAAGGAAACCGGCTCAAGCCGCCTCCGACATCTTCGTACTGTACCCAGCCGTCTTGATCACCAAACTCGTGTGTGAGGCAATCGCCGTTCTCGGCGTACGTGTTTTGAACGAGAAACACGCGGCCAGGAAGAAAGAGGTCCTCGACCACTTGGGTCTCGATCGCCGCGCGCGAGAGATGCTCCCTGTTCTCGATGGCGCGGCGCAGCGTCGGCGGAATTACTGGGACTGAACTTTGCGTCGTCGCGGAATCTCGGTGCTGGGTTAGCAGCAGGATGACCCAAGGAGCCAATTGCGAAATTAGGGTGCAAATGCTGAGCATGAGCCCGCTAAGAATAGGAACGAATTGAGGTGACCACACCCGCCGCAAGCGCGGACATCGCGGCTAGCCCCCTATCAGAATGACAACTACAACAGAATCGATCGCATCATACTACGTTTTCCAAGAAAAAATATGGATTATCTTAGTTGGGGGGCAGTCAAAGGCCGCTTGGGTCTTATTCGCTCTTTTTGCGCCGGGCGTGCGCGGAAGCTGGAATGGCCGTGATGGGAGAAACGCATGCACCCGGCTCCGCTGACGACGCGCTTCGGCCAGTTTGAACTGACGACTGATCCCGCCCGCATCAAGCCGGTCGACGTGCACGCGTTTCTTCAGCGGTCTTACTGGGCCGCCGGAATTCCGGCCGAAACGGTGGCGCGCTCACTCGAGAATTCTCTCGTCTTCGCGATCTTCGATGGAGCCCGCCAGGTCGGCCTGGCGCGTGTGATCAGCGATTACGCGACATTCGCCTACATCGGCGACGTGTTCATCGACGAGGCGTATCGCGGTCGCGGTCTGAGCAAGTGGCTCATGAAAACGATTACTGAGCATCCCGCGCTGCAGGGGCTGCGACGCTGGATGCTGCTGACAGCCGACGCCCATGGGCTCTACGAGCAATTCGGTTTTCGCCCGTCGGCCCACCCGGAGCGCGTCATGGAGCGACATGATCCGAACTGCTATCGCGGCGCGTCCGGCTAGTTCGCGGTCGCTTCGCCGGTGTAGACGACCTCAAAATCACGCCCTTTGACGCGACTGAGTTCGCTGAGCTGTTCATCGTCCCAACGCGAATCCGGCGCACCGCTGACGTACCAGTCGCTGCCGTTGTCCGCGACGATCATTCCATAACGCTGCATGGCGCGAAGAATTACCTGGACCGGCGCGGAGAATCCGCTGACATCAAAATCGGCCCGCAATCGAACGCGCAGTCCCATGGGCGGTAGCGACGTATCGGTCGAGCTGCTCGCGAAGTGCGTAGCCGGCGCGATGTACGCCCGCTGCGTGTGACGCACGGTGAAGCGCAGCGCGTGCTTGATTTCGCCGGCCGCGACCTCGTCGTAGCGCACGAGGCCGGGAAAGATCGGCAGGCCGGCTGCGTCGGCGCTGGTCCAGCCGTCGGGCCGCAAGCGGTTGCTCGTCAGATCGAAAATTGCCCCGGAGCCGGCCGTCCACGATCCGTCGTCCTGCGGAAAGGCGTAGAACAACTCATACAAGCGCTTCGCGCCGACATCGACCAGGAGCACATGCCGATCGCCGTCCGAATTCGCCCCGCCTTCGATCTGCACGTCATCCGGAATCGGATAAGGGCCGGCGTCGCTTTCGTCGGCGTAGTCGAAGGTGACGGCGCGCCGCGGGGTGCTCGAGTCGACCACGTTGTAGGGAATGCCGATCGGCGCACCCTGCCAGACCGTGCCGAAGTCCGGATGCAGGCCGGTATCCAGCCCGATGGAGTCGAGGTATGCGGCGGAGTTCGAATGCGTCGGCGCGCTGGAAATGTCCTGATTCCAGGGATTGTCCGCTGGAAACACTTGAAGCGCCGCGAGATTCTCCGAAGTGCCCGCTTGGACCACGGAACCGGAGTCACCGTTCGCGTTCGAGTTCGTGTCGTTGGGGTCGGTATTTGCGCCGGGCAGCGCGGTGACCGCGAGTTTGGGCGTACATCCGGCGAAAGTTGCGAGCGCGACGAGAATGCCCATTGAAGCTGGTTTCATAACTCGATTGTTGTAAACGAAGGCATTAAGAACCGCGCCGGTCCCGTCCAACGCTAAGGAAGTCCCGAGGCCGATCGCGGCGCTCCGCTTTGTATCGGGCGTTCATCGTGGACGGTGTCGCCCGCAATCCAACGCTCCTTCGCTGGAATCGATTTCTGCCCCTAAACTGTGGGTCAGGAGTCACGCGAATGAGTGATCGCCGGGACGCGCTCTCGATTGCCGCTGACGTTCGGGGCGGCCGCCGCAAGGCGGTGGAGGTCTGTGACGAGGCCCTGCAGGCCGTCGCGCGCGTCGATCCGCAGGTCCGAGCGATTGTGGAAGTGACCGCCGAACACGCCAAGTCCACGGCGAAGCGCGTGGACGATGCAGTTGCGGCCGGGCGCAATCCGGGACCGCTGGCGGGCGTGCCGATCATCCTGAAAGACAACATCTGCACCTCGTTCGGCCACACGACTTGCTCCTCGAAAATCCTGAGCGGCTTTCAAGCGCCGTATGACGCGACCGTTGTGCAGCGGCTGGAGGCGGCCGGCGGAGTCATCGTCGCGAAGGCCAATCTCGACGAATTTGCGATGGGTTCGTCGACCGAGAACAGCGGCCTGTTTGTGACGCGCAATCCCTGGAACACCGACTATGTGCCGGGCGGTTCGTCCGGGGGTTCGACCGTCGGCGTCGCGGCCGGAATGGCGCCGCTCGCGTTCGGCTCGGATACGGGCGGCTCCATTCGCCAGCCGGCCGGCCTGTGCGGCATCGTCGGCGTAAAGCCCACCTACGGCCGCGTCTCGCGCTACGGCTTGATCGCATTCGGTTCCAGTCTCGACCAGATCGGACCGCTCGCCTCGAATGTGAGTGACGCGGCGCTCGCGCTCCAGATCACGGCCGGTCGTGACGCGCACGATTCCACCAGCGTCGATCGTCCCGTGGACGACTATCTGGCGGCGCTTCAGGACGACGCCGTGACGCGCGGGGCGCAGAGCCTGCGCATCGGCGTGCCGAAGGAATATTTCGCGGCCGGCCTGCATCCCGAGGTGCGCGCGGCGGTCGAGACTGCGCTGGAGCAGTATCGCACGCTCGGGGCTCGCACGGTCGAAGTCAGCCTGCCGCACAGCCCCTACAGCATCGCGGTGTATTACCTCGTGGCCACGGCCGAGTGTTCGAGCAACCTCGCCCGTTTCGATGGCGTGCATTACGGCCACCGCACGGGCACCCACAAGGGTATTTTCGAGCTGTACAGCGGGTCGCGGGCCGAGGGGTTCGGTGCGGAAGTGAAGCGCCGCATCATGCTGGGGACCTTTGCGCTCTCGACCGGATACGCCGATCAATACTACGTGCGAGCGCTGAAAGTGCGCCGCCTGATCAAGCAGGACTTCGACCGCGCGTTTGAGCAGGTGGACGTGATCGCCTGCCCGACTTCGCCTTCGCCTGCTTTCCGGCTGGGCGAGAAGTCCGGCGATCCGCTGCAGATGTACCTGGCCGACATCTACACCATCTCGGCCAATCTCGCGGGCATCGCCGGCGTGTCGCTGCCGTGCGGTCTCAGCGGCGGCGGACTGCCGATCGGGCTGCAACTGCTCGCGCCGGCGTTCGGAGAGGCGCGCATGCTGCAGGCCGCGCGGGCCTTCGAGCGCGCCACGGATTGGCACACGCGCCGCCCGCCGGTGTATGCCGCGGCCGGTTGAATCGCCGCGACTCACGGACAAGGGTGCCGAGTTGGACTATTTCCCCTGGACGCGCACCAAGCTCATCGCCACGCTCGGTCCCGCAACGGCCACGTCCGAGTCGCTGGCCACGCTGCTCGACGCGGGCGTCGATGTCTGCCGTCTGAATTTCAGCCACGGCGAGTATTCGGAACACGCCACGACGCTTGCGCGCATCCGCGAATGGTCCGATCGCAATGAGCGCCCCGTAGCCGTTTTGGGAGATCTGTGCGGCCCCAAGATTCGCCTGCACAAGGTCGCGGGCGCGCCGTTCGCGATTGAGACCGGCGCGACGGTGCGGTTCGTGCGCGGCGAAGCAGAGTGCACGCGCGAAGCGCTGACCTGCACCTATGCGGGCCTGGTTGACGAAATCCGCGTCGGGCAGCGGATTTTCATTGATGACGGTCTCATCCGTTTGCTCGTGACGAGTCGCGATGCGACGCAGGTTGAGTGCGGCGTCACGGTCGGCGGAACGATTTCGAGCCGCAAGGGCGTCAATCTGCCGGATACGCAGCTCTCGACGCCCGCGTTGACCGACAAGGATCGCCGCGACGCTGAGTGGGCCGTGCGCAACGGCCTCGAATACGTCGCGCTCTCGTTCGTGCGGCGGCCCGAGGATTTGCGTGAGCTAAACGCACTTCTGAAGCAACTTGGCGGCGGCCCGGGCGTGATCGTGAAGATCGAAAAAACCGAGGCGCTTGAGCATCTCGACGAACTCGTGGCCGAATCGGACGGCGTCATGGTGGCGCGCGGCGATCTGGGCGTGGAGATGGATGTCTGGCAAGTGCCGCTGATCCAGAAATCGATCACATTGCGTTGTCGCGAGGCGAATCGCCCGGTGATTGTTGCGACGCAGATGCTTCAGAGCATGATTACCGCCCCGACGCCCACGCGGGCCGAAGTCAGCGACGTCGCCAACGCGATTGTCGACGGGGCCGACGCTGTCATGCTCTCGGCCGAATCCGCCGCCGGCGCATTTCCGGTCGAATCCGTGCGCATGATGAAGCTGGTCAGCCGCGCGGCTGAGGCGTATCACGCGCCGGGTCGAGCATTCGAGCCGGCGATGAGCGTCAGTGTCCGCCATGCCCGCATCTCGGCGATCGTCCACGCGGCCGTGCAGGCGGCGCTCACGCTCGACGCCCGGCTGGTCGCGGTGTGGACCGCGACGGGCGAGACGGCCCGCATGATCGCCGGCCATCGCCTGCCGATGCCGGTAGTCGCGCTGACGCAGGATTTGTCCGTCTTTCGCAAGCTGAATCTCTTCTACGGCGTGCGGCCGCTGCTCGCCCCACCGCGCGAAAACCCGGCCGAGCTGGCTTCGTGGCTGGATAGCGTGCTGGTGGAGAAGAAGCTCGCGCGGGCGGGCGACTACATAGTCGTCGTCACCTCAACGCGGCCGACGATTTCCGGCGAGACCGACACGACGCTCGTTCGGCGCATTGGCTTGGATGATGCGGTCGCACGGCAATCCAGCTAGCGCTGGTGATGGACGCTGCGGCTTGAATCGATTCAAGAGCCTCCAAGGCACCAAAGCCGCGTGCCAGGACCAACTTCACCGTGAACGGGGTTGGGTAGGAAATTGGCCAGTGCTCGCCTGGTTATTCGCTATAGCGCGAGTTGAAGTACCCACCCCGCCGCTGCGACACAACCTCCGGCTTCGTGTCCGTCGGAGTGACGCGCTGCGGCGTCTCCAGGCCGGCCGTCGCCGGATTCGTATCCAGCGCAATCGGCACGAGCGGCCACTCAGCCTGATTGACGACGCCGAAGGCCGAAAGATCACGCTGGCCGTACTTGAGACGCGGCAGCAGATTGCTGCGATCGACGGTCATCTGCGAACGGACGCTCTGCTGCGGATCGCGGCGATCGGTCACGCTGACGTAGATGGTGAACGTGTTCGAGCGCGTCGTAAGATATTGCGAATCGAGCAGCGAGACAGCGCTGACCGCCTTCACGAAGTCGCCCTGCGTGACGACGCTGTTCGTCGCAAGACCGCTGGGGCTCAGCAGGCTCAGTTCGGTGTCATGTCGCGAAGAGTCCCAGCCCTTCACGTTCAGCAGTTCGCCAATCGACACGAAGCCGTACTGCGTGGGTGACTCGTTGGCGTCATTATTCGACGCATCCGCGTCAACCAGGTAGTCGGGCATGCCCGTCGCACCGTTGACCGGCGTCAACTGGCCGCGCATTGCGCCGTAGAGGATGTTCGCACCAGCGCCCACGGGCCGCGCGTCGCGGTAGGGGCGAAAACGGAATGCGCCAGTTTCGTCGCCGTGTCGCACGCTTTGCAGTCCGTAGAACGGGCCGGCCGAGTACGCGAGCAGGCCTGTCGGCAGCGGCGACGCCCAGTTTCTCAGATACGCATTGGCGTAGGGCACTTCGTCGACTGGTCGGACGCCCAGCGGCTGGGCCGTCGGCAGATACGGAACGCCGTCGCGATAGCTGGCGGCCGAGAGCGCGAACCATGGACCGAGGTGATAGCGACCGGTGGCCGTCGAACTCACTTCCGCGGGATTTCCCCACGGCATGCGGCGCCCGAGGCCGTTACCGCCGGGGCCGAGATAGTCGAGGCCGTTACCGGCGGACGTGATCGGCGCGGCGATCAGATCGCTGCGATCCAGCGCGATCAGACGCGGATTGCCCATGCGCTCGGTGCCATCAAAGTACTTCTGAATTTCGCCGAAGCCGTTCAATACACCGACGCGCTCATCCCAGAAGGACGGCGAAGGATCAGCAACCGTTACCGCCGGAAAACGCGTCACGATCGGATTCGTTCCGCCGGAGGAATAGGCTCGCAGCATCAACTGCAAGTCACCGCCGCCGACATCCACCGGTCCCATCATCGGCAGATAGGAGAGCATCAGCCACGAGGCCGTGTTGATGTTGATGCGGCCCGGGACGCGCAGCGGGTCGACGCCGACGCCGTTGGGATTCAGCGTGGTGAAGTAATCGAAAACGAGCTGTCCCCAGGGAACGTTTCCCACGCTCGCCAGGTAGCTGCCGTCGCGCACCTTCTGACGATTGTCGAAGAGCGGCATGTGACCAAAGTCGAGCGGATAAGGGCCGACGTTGGGCGTGGCGTCCGTCGGACGGAAGCCGTAGCGCTGGATCGCTTCCTTCGCGAGGGTGGCCGACATCGGCTTGCGCGCGGATTCCATCGAACCCAGCACCGCGTTCTCGAGCGGATTCGTTTCCGTCATGAGCGTCGCGCCGTCCGTCGACGTGAACTGGAGCGCCCACGCGTGCGAATAGCGCGGGACATAGAGCATGAAGCCCACAGACGGGAACGAGCGCGGCCGCAGGTCGTATGGATTGCCAAACATCGGCAGGTTGTTCAGACGATCGACAAAGGGCGTCAGCGTGCGGCCCGGCACTGGACCGGCGTTCATGGTGATGAGCGGGGAAGTCGGCGCGAAATTGTCGGTCGCTCCAATCGCGTCCGGATCGACGACAGTGCCGGTACCAGACAGCCACTGTTCGGCCGTGTCTTTCCGGAGTGAGTTCTCGTCCGGCGCCGTGTTTCCGCCGTTGGTCGTCCGATACGCGGAGACGACATTCCAGCGGGCGTACCGATCCGGCAGAAGCTGGCTCTCGGCCACAACACCGTTGCGATCAAGATCGACGCCAAAATACCGCGTCGGCGAGGTATCGCGATAGGCGGAGTACCACTGTTCGCTCGCGTCAATCTGACCGTCGCCGTCCGAGTCAAGCGTGTCCTGATTATCGCGTGCCTCTTTCAGCGGATTCTTGAGCTCGACCTCGTCGACTGGGAACCAGCGCTCCGGCAAGCTGGCGACGCCGATGCCGATGGCCTTCTTGGCCTTCCAAAGCGTGACCTTTAGGTTTTCATCCGTGTCGGAGAACATGAACCCGCCGTCCAGAATGATCGGGCTGGCGTAGCTGGCAATCGCTCCGCTGAAGGCGCTGGTCGTCCCATCGCGCACCACGGCGAGCCGGAAACTGCGTCCGTTGATCTGAGGTTCGATCAGCGACGGAGTGAGTTGGTCCAGCCGCTTCCAGTTGGTAGCCGCAAGGTTCGGATTCGCGCCGTTGATGCTCAGGGCGTATTGATTGAGCGGCAGCCCGAACACGTCTGCGACGGCCGTTGCGTCGGTCCAAAACGGATCGTGGGGATTGAACAGCTCGACCGCGACTTCGGTGTTCGCCGTGGTCGGCATGCCCGTCGGGCCGCCTTCGACACGCGAATACGCGACGACTTCCGACATGAATGGCTGCGGCGTGTAGCCGATGTACTCAATGCCGGTCCCTGCTGCGGCACTCGTGAGTGCCCTGTAGTACGGCGGATCGATCCAGCCCAGCGTCGTGCCGCTGGAATCGCGCGGAGCCATGAAGCCGAGCGTATTCACCGCCAGCATGATCGCCTGCTGACGGCGCAGGACGACTTCCTTCTCGTTGTCACCCGTGGCCGGGACCGTGTAATCGTGCAGTACGGAGTTTTCCCACGAAGCCGGGTCCGTGCTATCGAGCATGTCGTAAAAAAGCCGCGTCAAGCGTTCGACGATGATCTGTCCCTTGATCGGGTTATATCGATAGGTCGATCCGCCGTTGACGACCGGTTCGTAGGCCTTAGCACATTCGCCCAGCCAGAACTTCAACTCACCCTGATACGTTGTACCGGGCTGTGGAGTAGTTGGAGGAGTGAGCGGCTGATCATTCAGCGATGCCGGCAAGCCCAAATATTGATAGGAAGCATTCGTGCTCGTCGAAACGATCGGTTCACCCGGCGCCTGTTTGCGCGCGATCTCATCGCTGTTGTTGATGGTCGTGATCGCGCGCCGCTGGGCGAGCGCCGCGCGGGTTGATCCGGTCGCGTCATTTACATCGTTGGCGGGAATCGGATCGACCGCCAGCGCGCGGGCGGCGGCCGAGCGTTCGCTCGAACCGGCCGCCTTCAACCGAGTCTCGGCCAAATTGATGGGCGACCAGGAGTCGGGCAGGTTCGAGGCGGCGTCGACCAGGCGGACCGAGTTCGTCGGAACCGTGCTGGGCAACGCGCCGAGTTTCGGGAAGTAGGGGATGAACGTATGGCTGAACATGTCGCCGTACGCGCCGTAGGCGGAGGATTCGCCCTGCAGCACGGCCAGGATGGGCGGGACGCGCCGCATCACGTCGCCCGCGCCGCCAAAGGCTTCGCCGGCATCGAGCGCCGGGGCGGCCGCGAGCAGACCGCCGCGATTGCGTAGATTGGCGTCCACAACTGCGGCCGACGCCGCGAGTTCATCCATCAGGAAATCGCGGTCGGCCTTTGTCATTGAGGCCCAAGTCGCCGCCCAACTCTGCGTGTCGGCCGAATTTCGAAATTGGTCGAAGAGGCTCAGCACGAAATCGCGGTTAAACGGCTCGTGCATGACGCCGGACTCGCGAACTGACGGCGCGTAGAGCGAAACCATGCCGCCGTGCGAGACGGTTCCGGTGGCGACTTCAAAACGGGCTTGATCGTTGAACGACTGCCATAGCGAACGCAGCCGCAACGCCTCGGTTGTCGTCGCATTGAGATTCGGGATGCCGCTGAAGCGGATGCCGCTGCCGCGCACCTCGACCGGGAGGCCGGCCGCCGCGTTGGCGAGATCAGTCAGCAGCGCGCCGCCGAGAAAGTCAGCGTCGGGGATGCCGTCGCCATCGGAGTCATTGTGCGGATTCTGGGCGTAGTTTTTCGTGTCCACGACGTCGTAGACCGAATCTTGAATCCCGTCGCCGTTGAGATCGCCGACGTTGTCATTGTCGAGATCATTCTCAGGCACGCCCGCGAGCCAGCGATGCGTCGGAAAGACGC
>JBGAJB010000122.1:0-9731 GCA_044225155.1 Phycisphaerae bacterium
CGGCTGCACGGCATGCGCACGGCGGATGGTCGCGACGCCGGGCTCAGACAACCCGAAATGCCGGACCTTGCCCTGCTGGATCAACTCCCTCACCGCGCCGGCGACCTCCTCGATCGGCACTTCGGGATCGACGCGGTGTTGATAGAGCAGGTCGATCGCGTCGACGCGCAGCCGTTTCAGCGACGCCTCAGTCACGGCGCGAATGCGCTCCGGCCGGCTGTCCAGACCCGACCAACCCGGCGTGCCATCCGTGTTCAACTTGAAACCGAACTTGGTGGCGATCGTCACCCGGCCCTTGAAGGGGGCGAGCGCTTCGCCGACCAGCTCTTCATTCGTAAAGGGGCCGTAGACCTCGGCGGTATCGAAGAACGTCACGCCGCGCTCGACGGCTGCGTGCAACAGGCGCGCCATCTCCTGCTTGTCCTTCGGCGGGCCGTAGGAAAAGCTCATCCCCATGCAGCCGAGACCGATGGCGGAAACTTCCAAACCGCTATTGCCGAGTTTGCGCAGTTGCATGCCCGCTCCCTTTGCGACGATACCGCGATTGTAGAGGGCCGCGTTGCGGAGAGCCGCGGGAAGCGGTGGGCGGGCGAAACTCCGGCGCCACGCTCTCCATGATTGCCCGCGATGTCCTTTAGGAAGCGATGTCGAACGGCGCGACTAGGGATCAACCGTCTCGCGTGCGACGGCATCGGCTTTCGCCCAGAACTCCCGGCCAATCTGCGTTTCCTGATCCGCGAGCAGCCAAAGCGTGCGTGCGATCGCGGCCTGATCGAGCAGTCCCTTGGGCGGCGATTTCTGCCAGCGCGCCCAAGCGGCTCCGCCTTCGCGACGTGCGCGGGTCAGCAGCTCACCGTCGCCGGTAGCCCGGTACAGCTCCAAGTCAGCCTCGACCAGCAGGTGCGAAAAGACCGGCCCGTCGCGATACGCCCCTGACTTCTCGTCAACGAACGCCTGACAAGCGGCGCCGATGCGCTTCGCCTCCGCCAGAAAATGCTCCTCACCGGTTGCGCGGTACAGGCCGAGATTCGCTCGCAACATCAAGGCGGAGTTGTATGTGAACTTCCGCTGGTCGACGTGACCGTCAGCAGCTTTCCGAGCATCAAAAAACAAGCCGTCGTCGTCGCGCAGATTCTGATCAGTCCACTCGACGAGCTTTCGCGCCCACGGCACATACTCACGCGCCGCACGACAGCGCGCCAGGCGCAGGCACGCCACGGCCGCGGGCGCGTTCGAGCAAGTGTTCTTCGAGCCGTCCTTGTGCAACTCGTGCCACCAGATTCCGCCGCCAAGCTGGTCATCCCAGCCGCTCAGCGCGAACTTCAGCGTCTGCTCCGCGCGGTCCAGATATTTCGCATCATGCGTGAGTTCGTACGCCTCCAGAAACGTGATCGCCATCCACTCGTTGTCGTCGTAATACTTGTCGCGCACGCCCGCCCGCGTCGGCGACGGCTCGTAGCCCGGAACGGCCGCATCCTTGTCCCAATAGCGATCCAGAGCGGCAAAGAACCGCTGCATCAGCGGACGATACGTGGCAGGCTCATGCCGAGCGGCCGCCACCAGCGTTGAAAACATGACCCCATTGCCCCACATGAACGCCGGCTCGCGTTTCCCGCGGCTTTGGGCATAGAGCCCGGTGTTTTCGTCGTGGAAATCGCGCTGAATCGCCGCGGTAACGACGCGCGCCGCTTCCTCGAATGACGTCTCCGACGCGCCGGTCGCCGGATGCGATTGCGCTACGGCCCGCGCCGCGATGAGCACGAAACAAAGCAGTCGAGTCAATCGAAAAATCAGCGCCATCGCCTCATGGTAATTCGCACTCGCTCGTCACGGCGCACGCAGCTCCCATTTCCCACCAGCGAACACTGAGCTACTTTCCACGTCGGCTGTCATGGGTTCTAAAGTGCCAGGGCACCTGGAACCCTCCAACCGGCGAACAGCCCCCCATGTCGCCCGGTGCCCGACAAGCGCGTGAAAAGGGGCACGCTTTTCCGTCAATTCTTGCCTGTTTGCCTGCTTTTTCGTGACGCCGCCCACTATCATGGAGCGATTGCTTGTCGCGCCGTCCAAGCGCGACAACGCGTCTCCGGGAGTCAAGGGGGGAATCCGAGTGTCGAAGCGCGTCACGATCTTGGTGGTTCTTTATTCACTCAGCACATGGTCGCCGGCGCAGGTCGGCCTCTTGCCGCAGACACTGTTCGTCGATCCGGGCTCGCCGCGCTGGCAACCGGCGATTCCTGGACCCGTGGTCGCATGCTTCGCCGACGACACCGATCCGGCTTACGCCGCATTCATCGATTCGCTCGTTGAGAAAGCAAATGCCCGCAACAACGCGCCGCGCTACCAGACGAGCGACGGCGACGCGTGGGGACCGCCCGGCCAGCCGATCGTACTCACCTGGAGCTTCGTTCCCGACGGCGTGATGATCCCCTCCGCCTTCGGCGAGCCGGCCGTCAGCAGCCAGCTCTTCGCGACACTCGACGCCCAATTCGCGAGCCAGGGCGGCCGGGCGACCTGGAAACAACGTTTTCAACAGGTCTTTGATCGCTGGTCGTCGCTCACCGGCGTCACCTATCAGTTCGTCAGCGTCCCCGGACAGGACTGGGACGACGGCGCTCCGTTTGGTGACGACGGCGCACCGCAGCGCGGCGACGTACGGATCAGCATGAAGCCGATCGACGGCGGCAGCGGCATCCTCGCCTACAACTATTTCCCGACCTTCGGCGACATGGTGATCGACGCCTCAGAGAATTGGGCGGGTGGCGAAGGCACGCAAAACCGTTTTTTGCGCAACGTGATCGGCCATGAGCACGGCCACGGTCTTGGGCTCGGCCACGTCTGCCCGACGAACCGCACGAAACTCATGGAGCCGTTTCTCAGCACGCAGTTCGATTCGATGCAGCACGACGACATTCGCGCCGTGCAATACAAGTACGGCGATCCGCACGAACCGGACGGGATCGCCGCACCGGTCGAATTCGGAACACTCGGCGTCGGCGACACGGCCAGCGCGTGCGATCTGCCGCCGCCCATCTCGGGCGCCAATCCCGGCCTCACTTCCCTCTGTGCGATTGAAGGCAGCGGCGCGGAGGACTACTTCCACTTTTCCACCAGCGCCGCCGCACGCGTGCTCGTCTACGTCGTTCCGCTCGGATTTTCCTATCTGGACAATCCGCAGACGGACATTTGCGGCGGCGACGTCACGACCGACAGTCTGCGCGTCGCCGATCTCGTGGCCGAGCTCTATGCCGCTAATGGCGCGACGTTGCTGAGTTCGGTGAACGCCGGCGGACTCGGCACCGGCGAAACGCTGAACTATCTCGCCGAATCGCCCGGTTCGTTCTACGTGCGCGTGTTCGCCGCCAATGCGCCGCTGCAATCCCAGGAATACTCACTGACCGTGACGCTCCAGGAACCGGGCCAGGCGCCGTACGTCTTCACCCAGCCGCAAAATCAGCAGGCCGCGTCGTGCGGAATCGCCGTGCTCTCCCTCTTCGCAATCGGCACGGAGCCGCTCACGTACCAGTGGCGGCGCGGCGGCGTGGAACTCCCCGGCGAAACCACCCCCGTTCTGGTTGTGAACCCGATCACGCTCGACGAGGCCGGCGGCTACGACTGTGTGGTTTCAAACGCCTATGGCTCGATCGCCTCCAACCCCGCGATCGTGACCGTCACGCCGACGAAATCGTGCCCAAGCGTTCTGGCTGGATGCGAATACGACGATGTGTATCCCGTCGGCGGCGATTGCACCGTGGATCTGGGCGATTTGGGGGTCGCCCTCGCAAATTTCGCGCCCGGCGTCGGCGGAAAAACGCTGGATCAGGGCGACGTCTACCCGCGCTGCGACGGCGATGGAATAGTCGACTTGTCCGATCTGGGCGAGATTCTGGCCGTGTTCGGAACTGATTGCCGCTAGCGGCAGCGCGGCGGCTCAATCGCTGAGCGCGCCGGCCAACTCAGAGACAAAGTAGCGGCGCTTGCCCGAGGGGTCGGGCGGAATCGCGTCGACCAGCGCGCAATCAACCTTGACGCCGCCGCCGAACAACTCGCGGTAGCGGCGTTCGATGGTGGACAGCGAGTCATTCTGAAATTGATCGTCGGTGACGAGCAGCAGATCAAAGCGATCGACGCGGCGCTGAATCGTCTTGAACTGCACAATGCCCGGCTGATCGCGAAGCACATGCGACACGATCGCGCCGTGGCAGCGCCCGCCACCCGCCAGTGTCACGAATCCGGTCACTTTCCCGCCGTCGAGCCGCATGAGCGGCAGCGGCAAGCCGCACGAACACGGGTGATCGAGCAACACGCCGGCGTCACCGACGCGATAGCGGATGAACGGCTGAGCGCGCGTGTTCAGTGTCGTCAGAACGAGTTCGCCGCTGCCCTCCGGCACGCCCGCTCCGCCGGCCAGCGACTCCACGAACACATGCGGCGCGATCACGTGCAAATGAGCCTGCCGACACTCATGCGCAATCAATCCAATCTCGCGGCTGCCGTACTCCTGCACGACCGGGCAGCCGGCGACCGCCCGAATCGCGGCCCGCTCCTCTTCGCGCATCTCTTCGCCCGTGAGGACCATCGCTTTCAAAGAGGCGAAAGCGTCCTGTCGCCCGACGTGCGCGGCGCGCTCCGTCAATGCCGCGGCCGCCGAGGGATACGCGTAAAGCAGGGCCGGGCGATACGCGGCCAGTCGCGCGAGGTGCCGGTCCAGCGCCGCCTGCGACAGGTCGAACGCGTTTAACAGCATTTCGTTCAACAGCCAATCGCGCCAGCGCCGAAGCGCCGTGCCGCGTTGTTCAATCGGCGAGCCCCAGAAATAAGCGCGCCGTTCACCCGGCGCGATGCCCAATTGTTCGTGCATGAATAGGCGAGCGGCCAGCGTCTGCGCCTGTCGAATGCGATCAACTCGAAAATGCAGCGTGTCGCCAGACGTCCCACCGCTGCTGTGCGGCAGCGCGCCGGCCGGCCGCGCGCGCGAAACGATCTCGTCACCCGCAGCCCTGATGGTCGACTTATCGAGCACCGGCAGTCGGTACAGCTCTCGCCCGGGATCTGTCGCGTCAGGAGTCAGTCCCGCATGGCGGAAGCGCCGCGCGTAGAACTCATTGTGCGCGGCGGCAAACTGGAATAAGTCACGAAGCCGCGCCGCACAGATTTCATTGATTTCCGCAAGCGATAAGCGGGCGAGCCGGCGCAGATCGCGCAATTCGGCTGACGTGCGCCGTCTCCGCAGGGTCTCATGGAGCGGATAAGAGATGTGACGTGCGCACCACGCAGCAGCGCGGTCGGAAACAGGAGTGTCGTACCGCGTGCCGGTCATGCGTTGCTCACAGCCACGGGCTCCACACCACTCGTGCGCTCCGCGCTTCCCGCGATGCCGCGCACACCCGCCATTGCGCGCCCATAGATCGCCTCCAGCCTGCGACTCAGCACGTCGCGATCAAAGCTCTCCGCGACGTGTTGACGAAATGACGCCGCCAGCCGCTCGCGCAGCGCCGGATCGTTTGCAACTTGTCGCATTGCCGCGGCCACCGCGTTGGAATCGCGCGGCGCGACCAGAAATCCATCCTGCGTTTCAACAACTTCGCCCACACCCGGCGACGCTCCGGCCCGCAGCATCTCCGCCACGCAGCCCACATCGGTCGCGATCACGCACAAACCGGCCGCCCCCGCTTCCAACACGGTGTTCGGCATCGCCTCGCTATGACTCGGATGAACGAGGCAGTCGACGCCCGCGAAGAGAGTGCTGCGTTCGCGCGCCGTCACCGTGTCGCGCAACTCCACAATCGAATCGAGATCCCGCAGCGTGAGTTCGCGTTTCAACGTGTCGCGCCGCCGGTCGTCCATGGGGACGACGATCAACAGGCGAAACCGGGTTCCCTCGCGGTGCAGTCGCTCCGCGGCGGCCAGCAACTCGAGAATGCCCTTCGATTCGGTCGGCGCGCCGAGGAATAGGAAGCGGCAATCCGGAACGCGGGGCCCGAAAACCGCCAGCGGCTCAATCGCGACTCCATTCGGTACGACTTCAACTCGCACGCCCGGCAGATAGTCGCGCAATGAGTGGGCCGTCTCTTCACTCAGCACCACGACACTTTGGGCGAGCCGGGCCTCCATTTGGATGATCCGCCGCTGCATCGGCCCGGCACCGCGGCAGAATTCCTCAAAACGTCCGCCTCGAACATGCAGCACCACGCGGCAACCTAACAGACGCGCGATCAGCGCATCCACCATGTTGCGATGCCACGTGACATAGCTGCACGTGTGGATGTGCACCAGGCGCACGCGTCGCTGCCGAATCGTCGCCGCCAACCGCCACGCTGCACCGGCGTGCCGCATGACCGCCCGCAACAAACTTGGAAACTCGCGCAAACGAAGAGCGCCCCTCGGCTCCGGTGTTGCATGTCGAACCAGCTCAAACTGGTCCCGCAGCGGTCCGGACATCAGCGTTTCAATCGCCGTGACCATCCCACCGACTTGTGGAGCCGCCGGTCCCACCACTAAAACCGCCGGCCGCGACGGCGCGCGCCCCCAGTGGCCTTGCTTCCTCGTCGATTTGTTTTGTCGCGTCGTGAGTAGATCGCGGTAGAGACTTTCGTAGCGTTCGACCATCTTTCGCGTGCTGAAGCGCTCCATGTAGTCGCTGAGGGCCGCATGCGCTCTGCGAACAGTCGCTGCGCGCTCGGCCAGCGCTTCGTTCAGCCGCTCCGCCAACGCGGCCGCATCTTGCGGCGGAGCCAGCAACGCAGTTTCGCGATCGCGCAGCATGAACGGCAAATCGGCGTCAGCGACGCCCACACGACCAATGTCCCCCACGCCGGTCGCGACGATGGGCACGCGCTGCGCCATCGCTTCAAGCACGACATTCGGCATCGCATCCGAGACGCTCGATACGCAAAACACGTCCGCGCCGGTCATCAGTCGCGCGGCGTCGTCGTGGGCGCCTGGAAAGTGCGCGACCAGCTTGAGGTCGAGCCGCTCGCGCTCTTCCATCACGCGCCGCGCATACTCCGCATTCCGCGCCGCGCCGACACAAACCAACTCCGCGGTCGAAAATTGTTCTCGCAGCCGAGCGAAAGACCGCAACAGCGTGATGTGGTCTTTTTCCGGCCGAAGATTTGCCACCGACAAAACGACCGGCCCGGCAAACGACGCCGCACAGAACGCCTCCAATTGCCTGCGTGCCTCGGCGCGGTCGACGGCCGCACAATCAACGCCATTCGGGATGTGCACTGCGCTTCGTCGCACGCCTTCGTTCGCCAGGCGAAGCCGACCCGCCTCCGAATTGATCACAATTCCATCGATCCACGGCGCCAGGCGCTCCGCCCATCGGGCATATCTCTCTGGCCCGCTCACCGGCCAACCATGTCGCACGTGTACGATCGGAATTCCGAGAAACCGCGCTGCCGGCCATGCGACGCAGAGCGCCGCACAGCTATGTGCGTGCACAATTTCGACCCGATCGCGACAGAAGGCCCGCGCGAGGCGCAGCGGCAACCTGAGATCGCGCCCGCGACTGCGATGCTCGATCACGGTCAAATTCGGATGGGCCCAAACCTCGCGCCCGGCCGCTTTCAAACAGTGAATGAAGACGTGTTGGCCGCGCTCCGCCAGGCCATATGCCAGGCGCCGAACAACGCCTTCCGACCCGCCGCCCTCCAGCGAGTCGATCAAGAGTGCGACCCTCATCGGCTCACCGCGAGGCCGTCGGGCACGTCCGCAAAGCCCAGGTCATCGTGCACCGCGCTGGGCTCAGGTGCTTCCACCTCGCTACGCGCCTCCTCACGTGCCAGCCGATACAGGCACGCCGCCAATCCCAGCAGCATCCACAAGTCCGCCGCCCAGAGGCGCGTGGTAAACAAGCCGCACGCCAGATAACCGGCTAGCGCCGTGCGCAGCGCCATCGCGTGCCACCCGAAATGAAACCGGCTGCGCCAACGCCAGACGTGCAAGTCGATGAACGACGAGCTGTACGGCGAGCGGCCGATGATCCATCCCATGCGCCGCATCACGACGACGATGATCGTCAAAAACAGGATCAATCCCGGCCATCCGAGTTCGGCCAGGCAGGTCATGAACGTGCTGTGCGCGCTACGTTCGATCGACAAACCGGCCACGTATTCGTCGACCATTTGATGGAACTTTCCGATACCGATGCCCAGCGGATAATCAGCGGCCATCTCGATCGCCGCCTTCCAATACTGAAGCCGGGCGGTGGCCGATGCGTCCTCGCGGAAGTCCTGCAATGTCTGCATGCGCTTCCACCAGCCCGGATCCGCCAGTTGCAGCGACAGCAAAGTTCCCAGGCCGATCGCAAAAATTCCTTTCAGGCGATAGCGCCGCGGCAGCGAAAGCACGCCGACCACCAGCAGCGCCGCAAAGCCGAACAGCGCGCTGCGCGTGCGCGTCAGAATGATCGTGTTGACCGCCAGCGCTCCGACGACGAGCGCAGCGCCACGCGACCACCAGCGCCGTGCCACGAACGCCATCACACCGATCAGCGGCAGCGACGCCACGAGATGCACAGTGAGACCGCTCGAATCCGCGAAATCCGAGCCGCCCAGACCGCCGGTGAGTCGGCCGCTGGAGTACAGCCCGACCCCGCCGAGTGCCTGATAGCCGATGTAGAACACGCCCGCCGCCCACGCGAGCACCACAAGCTGGTAGTGCGCGGCCGTCCGCACACAACTGATCATGAGCAGCACGAACAAAACGACCTTGGTGAATTTCTCGATCTGCACGTAGCTGCGGTCGGTGGCGGGCGGCCCCCACGCGAGACTACCGATCGCCAGCACCGTGAAGATCAATAGCAGCTTGACGCTGACCGTCAGCTGCTTGCCCGAGAGCGCAAAACGCGGATTGCGCAGCGCCAGGCCGATCGTCGTCGCGAGCGCGGCCAGGAGCGACGTACGCATCCCCAGCGCGCTGATGCTGTCGCCCCACCACTGGTCTTCCGGATTCAGGTGGTAGACGAGGATGTAGAGCATCACGCCCACAATCGGACGCGTCAGCGCGGCGCAGAGGCCCACACTGTAGACCAGCCAGAATGCGAGGGCAGTCAATGACATGACGCCTCCGCGGCGACCACGGCGAACTCGACCGGCCGCGATTCGGCAGCGAAATCATGCCCGGCCGCTGCTCGCAGCAGCTTGCCCAGGCGATTTCCGAAATCACTCCACGCATGATTGCCGACGACCCACGCGCGTCCGGCGCGGGCGATGCTCTCCGCCAATGTTTGATCACACAGCAGCAGTTCGATGCCCGTGATCCACTCGGCAGGTCGTCGCGCCAGCAGCAGTTCCCGGCCATTCCGCGCGCTCAGATCGCGGGCGGCGATGGGTGAAGCCACCACCGGCCGCCGCGCGGCGCACGCTTCGAGAATTTTGTTCTTGATCCCGCCGCCGCTGCGCATGGGCACGATCGCCGCCGTCGCGCGCGCGAGATACGGGCGAACGTCAGCCACATCCGCCGCAATCTCGATTCCCGGTATCGCTGCCAGGGCACGAATCTCGGCCACCGGCTGCTTGCCGACAATCAACCACCGCCGCGCAATGCCGCGTGCAGCGAGCGTTGGCCAAACGGTTTTCGCAAACCAAAGCACGGCGTCTATGTTTGGTTTAACGGTGTGGGAGCCGACGAACACGACCGTATCCGGGACCGTGGGCAACGGCCGCCCGGTAAATGCGCCGACATCCACGCCGTTTTCGAGAACGTGAATCGGCGTGCCAGCGGCG
>JBGAJB010000123.1:0-9717 GCA_044225155.1 Phycisphaerae bacterium
CTCGGCACAGACGCTCCGCGGCACGTACGCCTACGGGCTGCGCGCCCAGGTATTCGCGCTCACGGGCGAGAAACACCGCGGCCGTCTCTCCGACGATCTCAAATGGCTCCTGGAAGCCGCCTACACCGATGGCGGCGCACATCCCGGCGCATACACCTACGAGACATTGCTCGGCCGAAAAGACGCGCGCGAGTATGACAACTCCAACAGCCAGTTTGGCGTGATCGGCGCCTGGTTTGCGACCGAAGCCGATGCGACGGCGCTCGGCATCGAGGACTACTGGAAACGCGTCGAAACGCACTGGCTGGCCGAGCAGAACACGGACGGCGGCTGGGGCTATCAGAATCACGTTTCGAGCAGCGGCAGCATGACCGCGGCCGGCCTGACCTCGCTCTACGTCCTGCTCGATCGCGTTCATTCGCGCACCGGGCACAAAAATGCCGTCGAAACGATTGCGGCGATCAATCGCGGGCTCGACTGGTTTGGCCGCGAATTCACCACCGAAAATCCGCACGGCGACAGCGGCTACAAGTTCTACTACCTCTACGGCGTCGAACGCGTCGGACGCGCCAGCGGCCGCAAGTACTTTCGCGACAAGGATTGGTTCAAGCTCGGTGCGGCCGAACTCCTTCGGCGGCAGGGAGAAAACGGCGCCTGGAGCGGCGGCGTCATCGAGACGGCTTTCGCCGTTCTCTTTCTCAGCCATGGCCGCGCGCCGCTGCTCTACAACAAGCTCGAACACGGAGACGACTGGGACAACTACCTGCGCGACGTGGCCGGCCTGGACCGCTATGCACAACACGCACTCGAACGACTCCTCAACTGGCAGATCGTTTCGCTCGACGGCACGATCGACGACCTGCTGGAAGCGCCCGTGCTGTATCTCGGTGGCCGAACGGCATGGACTTTCAGCGACGCCCAGCTCGACCGCCTGCGCGAATACTCCGATCGCGGCGGGTTGATCTTCGCCGTCGCGGAGCAGGGATCGCCGGAATTCCGCAAAGGTATGGAAGAACTCGCCGGCAAACTCTGGCCGACGCTCAAGCTGCGACCGATGCGCAAGTCGCACCCGCTCCTTTCCGGCCGCGTGCAGTACGCAATCGACCGGCCGCCGCCGCTCAGCGAGGTCGCCGACGGCGTCCGCACGCGCCTGCTGCTGTGCGGCGAGGATCTCGCCAGGAATTGGAACGAGTACCAGCTCAAGAAGGGCCGCCGAGATTTCGAGCTCGGCGTGAACGTGTATCTCTACGCCACCGACAAATCCGCGCCGCGCAGCCGCCTCGCGACCAGCACGATCGCGCTCGAGCCGGCCGAGACGCCGCGCACGATCAAGCTCGCGCGCATCCGCCATGACGGCGTCTGGAATCCTGCCCCCTACGGCTGGGAGCGCCAACGCATCTACATGAACAACACGTCGCACACGAAGCTGGAACTGAGCGACGGGATCGCCTTCGACGCCCCGGAGCTATCGCAATTTCGCGTCGCGCATATCTGCGGTGTCGACGCCCTGAAGCTCTCGCAGCCGGAAATCGCGGGACTGCGCCGCTTCCTGACCTCCGGCGGGACGCTACTGGCCGATTGCCTCGACGGCTCGAACGAGTTTCGTGATTCGCTGGAAGAGGCGGTGGCGAACGCGCTCAAGGTCGAGCCGCGCGCGCTCTCGCCCAAACATCCGATCATCACCGGGGACGGATTGGCCGACTCGCGACAGCTCGATTCAGTCAGCTATCGACGCAGCGTCCGCGCCGCGGCACGCGGCGAGCCCCCGCCGCTCATGATGTTCGAAGCCGGCGGGCGCGTGGCCGTGCTCTATTCACCCTATGACATCTCGACCAGCCTGCTGGGCGTGCCGGTCTGGGGGCTGCGGGGGTACGAGTCGCAGAGCGCACTGCGCGTTATGCGCAACATGCTGCTCTACGCGAATCTGACGAGCGACGAGAAGGTGAAGCTGAAGCGCGAGTAGCGCGCGCTATGTCGCCGAGACTGATGCAATGCTCCGGCGGCATCGATCGAGCAGATCCTGATCGTTGTGCAATTCGAGAAACTCTCGGCAGGCCGCGAAATACCGGTTTGCCGCCGCGAGATCGCCCACCCGCGCGCACGTTATCGCCAGGAAAGCCTCGGTCTGCCGCTGCAAACTGAGTGCCAACGGCAGGCTGGCCACGCGCGCCTCGGTCCTTGCATGAAATTTCTCAAGCAGCGGCCGCGCCACATCGAAACAGCCTTCGTTCAGTGCAATCATTCCGTCGATGTAGTCCAGCCCCTCACGAGTCTGCGCGCTGAGTGTGAACTGTCGAACTCGATCGGCAAGCGAGTGTGCGTCGGTCGTGGCGCCAAAACGTTTGGCCAGCAGTTCCGCCAAGCCCATCCAGCCGGTCGGCGAACTCGGATCGAGTCTGATCGCCTCTTCGTAGCGCTCGCGCATGCCGCGGAAGTCAAACGCTTTTCCCAAGAAGTTAGCGTACTGGCACTGATAGGCTGCCTGCGATACTCCGGGTAGTTGCTTGGCTGCTTCCATGACGGCAAATGCCTCTTGCGCGCGTCCGAGCCCCATCAAGGCCTTGGCACGCCAGGTGGCGAGGTCGAGTCGACCAGGCGCGCCGAGCTTGCGCATCGTGGGCTCGAGTTTGTCACAGATCGTGAGCAGCTCTTGATAGCGCGCCTCCACCGCCGCGATCTGCAGCAGGCGATACAGATTGGTCGCCCGGGAAGCAAATAACGTTAGCCCCAGCGGGAGAAGCAGAAAAACAGGCGTCGCGTAATCGAACCACTCCATCGGTTTGTGCATGTAACGTCGCACGACGAACAAGAGCACCAGGGACAGAATCAGAAACATCGACCGGCGATAGACGCTCAAAATCAGTAGCCATTTTTTTTTAGCCGGCGTGGCGTGCCGCAGCTCAGCTTGGATTCGCGGGTCCAGGTTGGCCTGGCTGGCAGTTGCCCGCGCCAATTGGCCGGTCCGCGAGAACACGTCATCTGTGAGGAGTTCGATCTCCTGAAAGCCGCGCTGCCGCAAGATTTGCATTGCCTGCGCCGCGGAGCCGGCGAGCACGCGATCGGTCACGCGCCGGCCGCCGGCGTCCGAAGCTCGAAAGAGATAGTGATTCTGAGACATGGCTCATAGCCTATCGCCGCCCCAGTAATTGGACGGCGGACGACCCCGCTTTCCTGCCGGGATCATCCACCGCGGTTGTTGAGCCTGACCCCAGCCCCGTCTACGGCTTCCTTCCCGACTCACTCGACGAAGCCTTCCCCGCATCCTCATGCGCGATCCCAAGAATCAGCGCTACACCCACTGCCAGCACCGTCTGAACCATCTCCTCGCGCAGTTCAAAGCCCGCCTGAGCGGCGAAAGCCACCACAACCGTCGCCACCGCTACCTGCACTTTCCGGCTGCCGAGCGGCCACCACCATTTCGTCTCCGGCGCGTTGTTCATGGCTGCTCCTCTTTCGTCGGCATCGGCGCATCCTCGACCCTGGCGGGCTGCGAAGAACTCGGCGTCGGAAGTCGCGCCCCGATTTCCGCGGCGATCGCCTGCTCGGCCCGATCCGCTTTGGCCGCGATCGACTTCCACAGCAGATCAACGATCGACTGATCCGCGTACAGCTTGGCATCCACCCCGATTAGCCGCAGCGCGCCGGCCCGCTCGTTCTGAATCGCCCAGAACTCCATCAGATCGCGCTCGTTCCAGGCCTGATTCAGCGCGCCGACCTGCCGCTGCGTGAGCGGTTCGCCCAGCGTGTCCAGCTTGCGCACCAGGTCGCGAAACGCCAGCACCTTCAATCCATCCTGCTGCCGCTCGAAGACGGCCTGCTGCACGCGATTGGCACGCTGCTGAGTTTCCAGCGCGACGCGCACCGACTCATTCGTGCAGCCGACGAGGCCGCCGATCAACAGCGCCCCCAGCGCGGCGAAAACCACGCGCAGCGCCCTCCGGTTCCGAACCGGCAGCAACCGCACCGCCCCCTGCGGATCGAGGTTCATGAGGAGGACGCCTTCCGACGTGCGCAACTCAAGATCAAAAACTGCATTCCCAAAGTTGCTCATCCCGCACCTCCCACCGCCGCGAGCAGCCGCACGGCCACCGCAAATCCCTCAACCCACTTCTCCGCCGCAATCGCCTCGCTCAGCTTCTGCGTGGTCGCGCGCAGCTCGTCGCTCGCGATCCACCCGCCTGCCGGCCCCTCGCGGGTCAGCTCGGCCGTCGTGTAGTCGCGCTGCCCCGGCGTGCGCGTCTGCTCCACTCGCGCGCCCTCGATCATCAATGCGTCAATCACGTGCCGCGCCGCCGTCACAAACGCCTGCACCGTGCCGGCATCCATCGCCTTGGCCACTTGCACCATGTCCATTCCGCACCTCCATTCGAGAGTTCGTTTCCACTCAGCACTCCGTCAGCCGCTCGAGCTGCCGCGAAAGGCGCCCCAGCCAATCCGCCTCGACGCTGCGATGCGAGCGCAGCTCCTCGCGCAGAGCGGCCACGGCCTCGGTGTTCGATCGCACGACGCTGAGCAAATGCTCATTCACTTCGGCCGTCTGCCGCGTGTGCTGCAACGCTTCCTCCAATCCCGCCGCACTTCGCACGCGCTCCTGCCGCTCATGCCACCACATGACAAAGAGCAACCCGACCACGCCCAGCGAGACTGCATCCCGCGCCACCGAGTCGAACATTTCGCTGCTCCGCCGCGTCGCGCCCGTCAGTCCACCAGCTCGTACTCGATCCACAGACCCCAATTCCCGACGCCGTCACACTGAATTCCCAGCGCCAGTCCCGCGCCGGTTTGCGGCTTCTCGTCCGCGAACTCGAGATTCAGTGCCGTACCCGCACTGCGCCCCTGAAAGGCGCAGGAAATCGCGGCTTCGCTGGCGCCGCCGACATCCTGGTAAAGCGTGAATCCCGCGTTGACCGACGTCGAAAAGATCAGTCGGTTCACGCAAACACGCTTGCCCGCGACCGCCGCAATGATGTTTGTGTTCGTTACTGTCGAAAACGTCCCGAAATACACCGCCATCGCTTACTCCTGCTCGATCGCCCCGCATCCTCCGCGCCGCGAGCCGCTCGGCATCTCTCCACCCCCGCCTGCTGCTCACAGACCGTCCAACTCGTCCCGCACGAAGATGCGCTCCGAACTCGAATAACGCGGACCGTCGTCCGCGGCCGTGCGCGACGCCGGCGGCGCGGCGCCCGGCAAATCGGCCGCGCCATTCGCCACGGCGATCAACCAGGCCGCCGCCGCCTCACGCGCCGCCGTCACCCGGGCCGGAATCCCGGCACTGAACGGCGACCCCGCCCACGCCCGTTGCTCGGCCAGGTCCAGCACGCGCGCTTCGAGCACATCGCTCAGCTCCGGATGCAGCGCCGTGTCGATCGGCGTCGCGTAACGCCGCGCGAGATAGCTGTCCGCTTCGCCGGATGCCTCATCGATGATCTGCTGCGCCACGCTGTCGCTTTCCGTCGCGCCGGCCACACGATCCGTCAGGCGCGCGTAGAGCGTCACACCGAGCCGGTCCCGCAGTTGCGTCGTCGTCACATATGCCACTGCAAATTCCCCGCGCGGCGCCCCGGCCGCTTTCGCGAACCGCGGCGCCGCATCCCCGGCACAGCTCGCACGACCGGATTACGTGAACTGCACGCGGCAGGCGTTCTGCCAGAAGCCAAAGCCCGCGGCATGCACGGCCTTCACGCCGTATTGATGCTGGTTTTCGTTGATCTCCAGCTCGCTGCCCTCGGCCAGCACCTGCATCTGCACCGCCTGCTCCTCCTGGAAGATGAACGGCCGCGCGTCGCCGTCCGTGCGGAATACGGCGAACGAGTCCGTCCACGTCAGGCGCGGATTCGCCACCCATTCCACGCGGAAGGGCTGATTCGCCGACGTCAGCGGATTGCTTGAGCTCTCGATCTGGTTACCCGCCAGGGCGATCAGCGTCGACGAAAGGAAACTCAGCGGCACCATGACGAGAAACTCGCGCGCCGCTTCGTTGAGCGGCTCGCCCTGATCGTCCTTCAGGCCCGCGAGCTGCGCGATCGCCTTCGTGATCGCCTCGAACATCTCGGCGTCCTTCGGCGCAGTCGGCGTGGCCGCGTCATAGGTGATGCTGTTGCTCTGCGTGCCGGAGTCGCCCTCGGTATGCGTCGTGCCGAAGAACGGCGCGCCGTCGTAGCCGTTGGTCGTCGCTCCCGCGAGCAGCAGGTCCGTGATCAGCTTGTTCGGATGCGTGGCGACGCGCCGCGCCAGCTCATTGACGCGCACGAGAATCTGTCCCGTCTTGTCGCGCCGCTGTTCGTCGGCGTCGACGCGAATCGTCGACTCCCAAACCTTGTTCACGATCGTCAGGCCTTGGCTGCGCAGCGGCTGCACGCGCCGTCCGCCAACCCATTCGCGCACTTGCGGCACCATGCCGAGCCAGCGATAGGTCTCGGATTCCTGCGAACTGCTGAATCGCATCGCCAGCCGCGTCCACCAGGCCGCCTGGGCGAATTCCTCCAGCCGGCGATAGAAACGCCCGATGATCGCCCGCGAAGTCAATCCGGTATCCACAACAATGCTCATCACCAATCTCCCGGCGCGCGGCCCGGCCGCGCGCGTCAAAATTCCACCTGCTCATATCCGGAGCGGCGCGTCCCCCCGGAATCGCGCCGCCCCGAACGTCACACCTCGCGCTAGCTGATATCCCGGCTCAGGATGATCCAGGCCGTGCCCGTGCACAGAACGAGCACCGTGTCGTTAATGGCGTCGACGCCGGTGAACGTCGAAGAGCCATCGATCAGTTCCGTGCCGTTCGGATCGAGTGTCACTGCAAACCCCGGCGCGTTCGTCTTCACCAGGCGGAACCACGCACCGGCCCGCGCCGTTGCCACGGCCGGTAGCCCAAGCGTTCGCGCGGCCGTATTTGCGATCAGCAGCGTGCGGTTGATGTGATCCAGCGTGAGCGTCGCGTCGGCATCCGCGAGTTGAACGATCGGCTGATTGTCGATCACGCCGCTCAGCGAGAACGCCGGCTGAATCCGCACCCGCGCCATGCCGGTCGCCTCGACGCCCACCACGCGGCCGATGCGGCTCGTCGAAAGTCCCACGAGACTGAGCGTGCTGTCGTCGAGGGCGTAAACATCCTTGCCGATGTCCGCCACCGCCACGCTCGACAGGGCATGCACGATGTCGATCGACTGGTGCAGCCGCACGTTCATCCCGCCGGCTGTGTGGCCCGTAACGGTGTTGTCGGCCTTCTTGTAGGCCAGGCCCAGGAACTCATCGCCCGTCACCAGTGAGCGGGCATAGCCGGTCGCGCGGTTGCGCCCCACAAAGCCGCCCTTGTAGATCACGACGTTGTCGTCCATCGGAATGTCGACCAGCTCGGCCGACGCGTAGTACGGCACGTCTCGATTCGCCGTTAGCGCCATCTATCTCTCCTTGTTTTCCTAGCAGAAATCACTGGTAATCTCGCTCGTCACACCTTGGGTCTGCTACTTGATCGTGCTAAGCCCCCGCACGCGGCCACCGGCAAGCGCCCGCTCGTACGCATCGAGGTCCGCCGCGTCGATGCCAAGTCGCGCCCAGCGCTCATTCACCCGGCCGGCGCCGCGCGCTGCCCTTGAATGCGCCAGCACTCGTCCCGGCGGCAGCACGACCGGCGCCCGCGCCAGCCGCGCCGACGTTCCCTCCGGATCGCGCAGATAGTCGTCGCGCCAGTCCATGCTGGTCGCCTCGACAATCTTGCCCAGCCGCAGACCCTGCTCGACGAACGCGTCCGCCTCCTGCCGCGCAATCTCGCCTTTCAGAACGCTGATCTCCTCCTGAAGCGCGGCAACTTCCGTAGCGCCGTTCGAGTCGTGTTGATCGGCCGAATCCGCATCGTCGGAAACGCGCGAACGCCCAGCCGCCAGCGCCGCCACGCCATGCATCGCCGGATCATTCGTCAGCGCGACGGGCCCAAGGCTCGCAAGTTCACTCCGTTCCGCGTCCGCCCAGAAGATCACCGGCGAGAAATACTTGTATTCACCCGATTTCAACAGCTCCTGCGCGCGCGGCGTCCACTCGACCTCGACCGCCCACAGACCGTCATCACGCACCTCCAGACCGCCGATCCAACCCGCCGCCGGACGCAATCCATCCGGTCGCGTGTTCAGTCGATCGATGCTCTGATGCTCGTAATCAATCGCCAACTTGCGGCCGATCGTTTCAAACCAGCGCTGCGCGGCCTCGGCATGGGCACGCGTGAACTCAAACTGTCCGCCGGCGATCGGCCGATCGACCCCCACATTTCCGAATGGAATCAGGCGGAACTCGCGGGCCGGCACCGTGCCCTCACCCGCGGGCACACGTACCGCGAGCACGCTCGTCACGGGCGCGTTCTCTCGCCCATTCGCGCTCACGGTCGCGCGAATCGTTTCCCCCGCCCGCGCCCGGGTGAGCAAATCGCCGAGCAGTTCGCAGAGTTGCGATTCCATTTCGTCCCCGCCGATCCGCACCATGCGTGCCGCTCGCGCCAGACCGTCCAGCATTCGCGTACGCCCGACGCTCGCCAACGGATCACTCGCTCCGGTCCGCCCATCGATGCCGCTCAAATTCCACCTCGCTTTCGCCGACTTTGAGTTCGACCGCCTGTTTCCCTCACCGGCTCGTCCAAGCGTGCCATGAGTTCGATGTTTCCCTTCCTGTTTCGCTCGCCCGTCGCCGCGAATCCCAGCGATCGATAAAAACCGCGCGGATCGCCGGTGCTCATGTCCACTTTCGCCCGCACCTCGCGCGCTCCGCTCGCTCCGACCAGTTCCCGCCCGATCCCCAGTCCGCGATACGCCGGATGCACCAGCGCATTCACCAGCCGTGCCCCGCGCGTTGTGATCGCCACGCCGACCAGCACCAGGTCAATCTCCGCCACATAGACCTCATGTCGCTCGCTCTTGAGCAGATCCGCGAGTTGCCCGCGGCGCACGAAGTAGTCCCGCCGCAGCGCCGTATCGAAAAAGAACTCCAGTGGCGCAAGGTCGCTCGGCATCGCCTTTCGCAGCACGAGCCTTGTGGACTCCATTTGCTCCAGAGTCGCCCCGTCCGCAGGGCCCGTGGCGGGCCCTGAGACGCGCGCGCGCCCATGACCGCTGAGGCCGCCTTCGCGCTCTCTCATGAGCGCACCTGCCCGGCCGCGACGACTGCCTCGCCCGGCAGCGGCTCTGGAATCCCCAGCGTCCGGTGCAGCCACGCCCGCGGCACCTCTACGCCCAGATCACGCACCACGATCGCCAGAGTTTCAGCGAGTTTCTTCGAGTCAATGGATTGCGCCAGCGAGCGCCGAAAGAGCGGAACCGGCGTCGCATCGCCGAACTTCGCCCGCACCAGCGGAGTCAGCAGGTCGCGCCGGATCGTCAGCCCTTCATCGGCGATGTCATCGACGAGCAGGTCTTCACGCACCCGGTCGTGCACTTCGGCCGCTGCCCGCGAACCCGAACCCTGCACGTCCGTCGTGAGATGCTGCCCGAGCCACAGGATCGTGATCTCGGTGTTGCAATATTCCTGTAGCTTGAGATACGGCCCCTCCCCGCGCGACGCCTCCAGGAGCTTCAGCTCCACGCCCTTGCTCAGCACGGCCACCGCATCGGTGCCGAGGGCTTCCAGCATCTTGAGCAGCGCCTGCTTATCCGCCTCCGGCGTGCCGATCTCATATTGCGCGACACGCAGCGGCATGCCCGCGATCTGCGAATAGATCAGCCAATCCTTGAAGCT
>JBGAJB010000124.1:0-9667 GCA_044225155.1 Phycisphaerae bacterium
GCCGCCGAGTTTCGTGTGACCGCTCCGGAGCCGGAACCCGCGGCAGTCGCGGAAGCTCAGAGCGATGACGACTTGCTCAGCGGGCTCGGTGGCGGAATGGCGGTGGCGCCGGCGGCGCCGCGCATCGCCACGAAGCCTTGTCCACACTGCTCCGGCAGCATGCCGGTTTCGGCGGGTATCTGTCCTGCGTGCGGCAAGAGTCCATTTGCCACTAGCGGCGGAGGCGGCGGCCGAACGGCCGTGCTTGGCGCGGCCAAGGCGGCGGCAGGCGTGCTCGGTGGCGCGGCGGCCTTCGGCGGGCCCGTCGTGATGGGTTTTGCCCTTAGTGCCGTCGGAGCGCTGGTCGGCGCGGTGATCTGGGCCGGCGTGGCATACGCGACGAACTACGAGATCGGCTGGATCGCCTGGGGACTGGGAGCGCTGGCGGGGGCCGGGATGCACATCGGCGTGAAAGGCTCCTCCTTTACCGCTGGTGTCGGTGCGGCGGGCATCGCCGCCGGGGGCATCGTGGCCGCGAAATTCGCCGTGTTTTTCCTCATTCTTTCGGCCGCCTTTTCGAAGGCCGGCGGCGGCGCGACGGTGTCGCCGCGCGATGAACTGGCGGGCATGATCGCCACGGAGGAAATGGGAGAGGTTGACGAGGGGGGCACCGAGGAGCAGCAGGAAGCGGCATGGGAGAAGGCACACGCGGCCGCCGTCACGAAGGTGAAGCCGCGCGTGGAAAAGATGTCAGACAGCGAGGTAAAGGCGGAACTCTCGCGCCGGAATTCGGAAACCGCGGCCTTGGCGCGGAGCGTGCTTTGGTCCGTCTTTTGGCAGACGATGTTCGGCCCGATGGACATTCTGTTTTTTGTGCTGGCGATCGCGACCGCTTTTCGCATTGGAGGAAACGGGTTCGCCACGAGCAGTTAGCCCCTGGAGACGCAGGCATCTGAGTGAGAAGTACGCGCGGTGCTGGTCCGCGGCGAAAACGAGAGACGGCGATCGAGAAAGTCGATCGCCGTCCCCCGCGTCTCTGCCTTCACCTTCCTGCTACGCCCTTCTACGGTTTTTCCGGTTTGGTGCTCTCCTCAGCCGGCGGCGTAATCTCGTAAACCGCATCGCCGATCTTCAGGACTATGTGATCGCCGATTGCGAGCCAGAGACCGGCGCGTTCGTCGGTTCTCAGCAGCGCGAAGTATGCGTCGGAGAACGCCGCGATCTGCTTCAGTTCACCCTTACCATCCCAAGCCGAATCGACATATCGTCCATCGGAGAAGATGAAAGTCTTGTCCCCGACGGCGCGCAGCAGCGCACCGCCGTCGTCTTTCTTCAGGCGGGCAGACGCATCATCACTGAGGTAGCCGAGTGCCTGTAGCTGGCGAATCTCCTTGGCAGCCGTGACGGCATCCTCACCCGAGACGCGGCCGGCGCGCGCCGCGGATGCGGGCGCAAACGAACCAGCTTTGCGTTGTTGATTTCGTAAATCAATTCGAGGAGTGCCGGCCGCCAGCCGATCGCCATCCTCCACGATCAGGGCCGCCGTGTAGGGCGTCACGATGCCATAACGCGTGGCAAGGCGCACGACCTCGTCGACCAATTCGCGGTTTTCGCCGCGCAGCCGAATCTCATCGAGCAGATACGCGATCTTGCGATTGGCCCAGAGCCGCGGCAGAAAGTCGTTCTTCGCTTCCGTGTGCGGGAAGCTGCCCTCGTACGCAATGTCTTTCCGTTCGCCGCGCACGCGTCCGTCGAAACGCACCGCGTGGTGGCCTTCGCCCTGGTAGCGGCCGAGTACGAGCAACTCGCCGCCCTGGAACAGGTCGGGCAGCTCTTTCGGGTAGACGTCGGTGGCCTGCAATCCATCGAAGACCAGCTTCACGTCGGTCAGCACCGGATTCGTCAGCCGTCCGACGAACTGGCTGAGCTTGAGCTCCAGGTCTTCTTTCTCCGTGCAGTAATCGCGCGAGCCGCGCGAGGCTTCCGCGAGCTTATCGAGCAGGTGCGTATTCACATCCGAGCCCACGCCGAAGACGTGCAGTCGGACGCCGCGTGAATTCTTGTCGGCGACGTTTCTTAGGATCTGGTTCGGATCGGTGACATCGACCGTCGGCTGGCCGTCGGTCATGAACACGATCAGGTAGGGGCGCTTCTCGTCGCGCGGATCGTTGGCCAGGGCCGCGAGCAGCGCTTGATTGATGTTCGTGCCGCCTACTGCCTGCATTTTTTCCGCGAATTCGAGACCGGCCGACTTGATCTCGCTGTCGGCATTGCAGAGCTGGTCGCGGAACGGCTTCACTTCGGTGCTGAACGAGAGAATATTGAAGCGATCTTTCTCATTCAGGCTGTTGATGCAGAACTTCAGCGCCCGCCGCGCCTGAGCGATCTTGTCGCCCTGCATGCTGCCCGAAGTGTCCATGACGAACACGATGTCCTTTGGCTGAATGTCGTCGGCCGACAGCTCGACGCGGGGGGCGATGCGCACGAGGAAATAGCCGTCTTCGCCTGCGCCGCGGTGCGTCAACAGCGACAGGCCGAACTGGGCGTCCTGTCGCTGGTAATAGACGACGAAGTCGCGATCGGCGCGCGAGTGCGTCTGCTCAAACGTGATCGTCGCCTCGCGATCGTTCGGGCGCGAGATGGCCGCGGCGTGCGACGGGCAGAAAACCGTCGTGAGCGGCAGCGACGAATGCAGCTTGACCTGCACCACGAGTTCATCCACTTCGTCCCCATCCGCGTTCGGACGGCGCAGCGAATGTACGAACGCGCCGAGACCGCCTTGCTCGTTGATCGTCTGTGAATATTGCAGCTTCACTTCGAGTTCGGCGTTGGGCGGGATGGGCGCGATGCTCGACTGCCAGATGCGATTGCCGAGGAATTCGAGCAGCCCGGGATCGCGCATCTTGCGGACGATTTCCTCATAGGTCTTGCGGGCTTTTTCGCGATCGAGCACTTCGCCGCTCAGCGTCTTGCCGCCGACGGTCATCGAGAAATCGCCGACCGAGACGCCCTCCGGCAGCGGGAATACATATTTGCCCTCGACCGTCGTGCTCAGCGGATTCCGGAAAGTCTGCGAGACCGTTGTGACGGCCACGCCGTCGGTGATCTCGGCGGAAATTCGCTGATATTTCAGGTCCAGCGGCGTCGTTACGACTCGATTGGGAAAACGCGGATTTGGGATCGGGCGATCGGAGACGACTGTCCCCTGGCCAAGTGCCGCGCGTGGCGCCACGGCGATCAGGCAGGTGAGAATCAGGGTCCGAAGTACGCTGGGCCGGTTTTGTTCAAAGCGGTGCATGTCGATATTGCCTCTCACTGAGCCCGAATCGCGCGGCGCGTCATCTCTCAACGATGTACCCGCCCGTGTCTTAGACCCGCGAGCGGCAGGAAAGTTCCAGCTGTGGGCGGTCGTTCTGGAAACGCCGTGCGACCAGTGTCTCGCGCGCCGTGCCGACGGCTGTTCTCGTCGGCCGTGTGCCGTCGAAGGCCCATGCCCGAACTGGAGAGCGCTCGACATGCCCCCCGAACCGGCAATCGGCGCGCTTCACCGCCCCCCAGGAATCCGTTTGTCTCGCGGCTGAAATTCGCGTAATCTTTGCCGTAGGCGGCGGCCAAATGACTTTCCCGCGCCTTAGAGATGTCGCATGAAGACTCCGCCTCCCCCCATGCTCTTCCGGATCGTCGGCAAGTCCCGTGACGGATTGGTCGTGACGCTCGGCAAGTACACGACGCGCGACGAGGCCGAGCAGGACTTGGCGCGCCTGTCGAAAGACGCCTTCTACCGCGACATGAAGATCTCCGCGATCGCACCGCCCGCACCGAACCCGACCTAATCCCGCCCGTCGACGCTCAAGAGTTTCAGCCCGACCGTCCGATCAAATGAGCCGGTGGGTGGGGCCGCCCGCGTTTGTGCACTGGCACTTGCGATTTCGTGCCCGGCGCGGTTACCGTCCCGCGCTCAGTTCGGTTGCAAACGGATTTGCAACTCCCTTCGTTCATGGAGGATCTCATGCCGCGTTCGTTCCGGTCCGCTCCGCGTCTACTGCCGATCGCCGCAGTCTTGCTGCTCTTGAATGCTCCGGCGGCGCACGCCTTGCCCTCCTATGTGCAGGCGTTCAAGAATCGCTATCCGAGCACGACCCTCGACACACGGCTGAGTTGCACGATCTGCCACACGCAGGAAAACTACGCGCTGAGCGTGAACTGCTATCGCAAGGCGCTGACGAACCTCGGCGGGGCGATTCCGATCGCGACCCGCATCGACATGCTCGACGCGGCCGATTCCGACGGTGATGGCGTCCCCAACGGCGTCGAAGCCACCATGCCGCGTCCCGATGGCGGGGTAGGCTTCTCGCCGGGCCTTGTTGGTAGCAACGGACGCGATCCGTGCGGCGCAAATCCGAACGCGGCCGTCACGGGCGTTTGTGAATCCCCGACCGACACCGACGGCGACGGCGTCATCGACTGCATCGACGGGTGCCCGAACGACCCAAACAAAACGTCGCCCGGGACCTGCGGCTGCGGTAATCCCGACAGCGACAGCGACGGCGACGGCGAGCTTGATTGCGTTGATCTTTGTCCCGGCTCGGACGACAACCTCGACGCGAATGACGACGGCGTGCCCGACTGCCTCGAAGGCCCGCCGTTCTTCGTGAACACGACGCAGGACACCGTGGACATCAACCCAGGGGACGGGATTTGTGCCGACTCGAACGGCGATTGCTCTTTGCGCGCCGCGATCATGGAGGCCAATGCCGCGCCGGATAGAAATTCGATCCAAGTACCGGCCGGCACATACACGCTGACGCTGCCCGTCGTGGATGACGAAGGCGGTGGCGACCTGAACATCGAAAGCGACATGAACATCGTCGGCGCGGGGCCCGAGTTGACCGTGATCGACGGCAACGGCACTGACCGCGTCATGCATATGGGCTCATTCCAGAGCATCTTGTTCGTCTCGAATCTCACCGTCACCAACGGCTTCTTCAACGGCTTCGGCGGAGCGGGCATCTTCAGCGTTGACAACGATCTGACGCTCACGAACTGCGTGGTCCGCGGAAACAACGTCTCCAGCAGCGACGCAAACGGCGCCGGCGTCTTCGCCGGCGGCGAGCTGACGATGATCAACTGCACGGTTTATTCCAACACAATCACCACGAGCGGCGGCTCGGGCTTCGGCGCGGGCGTCCTCTGCTATTTCGGCGGGACGTCGACGCTGACGAACTGCACGATCAGCGACAACGTGGCGGCCGGCACGGGTGCGGTCGGCGGCGGATTGGCGATCGAGTCCAACACCGTGACCGTCACGAACTGCACGATCACGAATAATTCGGCGGCGTCCGGGGGCGGCGGGATCTATTACGCCGGCGACGGATTCAATCATTTCCTGTTCATGATCGGGAACTCGATCGTCGCCAATAACACTTCCGACAATTGCCAGGCGACGGCCGAACCGATCATGTCGCTCGGGCACAACCTCGAGGACGCGAATTCGTGCAACTTTGTCGCGACGGGCGACATCGTCAGTACGCCGGCCATGCTCGACACGCTCCGCAATAACGGCGCTGACCTGCCGACACGCATCCCGCTCGCGGGCAGCCCGGCCATCGACTCCGGCGACGACGTGCTCGCCGGCGATGAGGACGAACGCGGCTTCCCGCGCCCGCGCGACGGCGACAACAGCGGCACGAGTATCAGCGACATCGGCGCGGCCGAGCGCTCGGACTGCGACGGCAACGGCACCGACGACGGCACGGAGCAGGTGGACGGCGTCGTATTCACGGATTGCAACGGAAACGGCGTGCCGGACGTCTGCGAAACGGACAACGACTGTAACTCGAACGGCATTCCGGATGATTGCGAAGTCGATAGCGACGGCGACGGAGTCATCGACGATTGCGACGAGTGCCCGAACGGCGCGAACAACGACACCGACGGCGACGGCGTGCTCGATTGCCTCGACGGCTGCCCGCTCGATCCGGACAAGACTCAGCCGGGCATCTGCGGCTGCGGGACGGCCGACACGGATACGGACGGCGACGGCGTGGCCGACTGCGCCGACAACTGTCCGGATGTCGCCAACGAGTCGCAGATGGACACTGACGGTGACGGCACGGGCGATGCGTGCGACAGCGACGACGACAACGACGGCATCCCCGATTCGATCGATACGGACGATGACGGCGACGGCATCCCCGACGCGCTCGACGGCGACTCCAGCGGTGACGACGGGAATGACAACGGCAACGGCACGTCCGCCGGCGCATGCGGCGTGGGCGCGTGCGGAGCCGGCGTCGCGCCCACGATGGCCGTGCTGCTGGGGCTGATGACTGTACAGCGGGCCGGGCGCGGACGGCGGCGAAGCGGACGGGAGTAATCAAGCCCGCCGCGACCTAGCCGCGACGACTTCGAAAACGATCATGCGGGATGCTCGCAATGGGCATCCCGCATTTCTCTTTTTTTTGCGGGGATTCAGTCCGGCATGGCGGCCCAGTCGGCGATCGTGTGGCGCATCTGCGACAACTCATTCCAAACGGCACCGTTGCGGCACTCGACGACGAACTTCGGCGCTTGTCGGATCAACGCCTCGCGCAACCAAGCCACGAATTCCGTCGGCGTGACCTCGGTCAGCTCCCACGGATTCGACACGCCGCCAAGCGCAGCCAGGCCGATCGTCGCAGGTGAATCCAGACGAATGCGCGCGACAACCTGCGCCTTCGCCAGGGCACCCGCGACTTCCGCATCAGGAACCTTTGCCGTCGCCAATCGAGCCAGGCGAATCGCGGTCGATCGGATTGCCCCGGGAATCTCGGTCTCCGTGTGCCACCTGAAGTCCAGCACGTTCGCGCGCCCACCATTGCCGGAGAGATTCTCCTCGTGCGACCCGCCGAGCAGGAAATCGAGCGCCAGCGTGAGGCGCTGGTCAAGCTCTGGGCGCGACGTGCGGGGAATAAATGTGAACCAGGCGTTCGATGAATCCTTCAGAATGTCGATCTCCAATTCTCTCAATCGAAAATCGACGATTGGAGGAAGCATTTCCGCAGCGGGCGTGGATGTGCTCATTTGATCCAGCACTCGCTGGCTCAATTCAGTGGCGGAGGACTGTGAATCGAGGGGAATCCAAAGCGCGGCGCGGCTCCCCGACAACTCGTGCGCAATGCCGCAATAGTCCAGATACTCCGAGAGAGGAAATTCCTCCTCGGTCCGCCGTCGTACTGTTTTCACGGATTCGTCCGGCTGAATTCCGATCCAGGCGCGCGGGAATCCAGGAATCGCGCAGCGTGTGAAGGCACCTTCTTTCGATAGGCCAAGACCTTCGGGCGGCGACACGGCTGTCAGCGCAGGTCGATCTGGAATCTTGACCACATTCGTCGCGACGTCCGATGAACGCGGTGCAAACCCGGCCGGCGGCGAAGCCGTCGGCTCCGATCGACGCTGCTCCAGCGCCTCAGCGAGCACGGTTGCCGCCAGCGTCAGCTCACCGATCGGCATGTGGAGCACTTGCCGCTCTTCGAATTCAGCCAGCAATGCGTCGCCGCCAATGATTTCGCTGGATGCGAGCGCTAAGGCGCGGTGCGGAAACGACTCGTGCGGCTCGATCAGATCACGCCACGCAAACCGCCGCGCGAGATTCCACGTGATTTCGCTTGGAATGGTTTGCGTGAGGCTTCGCAGCAAGTCGCTGATACGACTTGCCGCAGTGTCAGCCGGGATCACAGTGACTACCGCACCGCTCGACGAGGGTTGTGTGGCAGTGCCCGGCGTCTTTTCGTCGCTCGAAATCCGGATTAGGTTAGGACGAGGATGAAAGAGCAACACGCTCGCTTCTGCGCCGCGCACGAGCCGCCACTCTCCGCCCAGTTCTTCTTGCAGAAAGCCATTCACTAATGGCCTCAATCCTGCTGACTCCGGCGAAAGCGTGCTACCCAGACGCCAAGCCAGATAGTGCTCTTTCCCGTCGACAATCTCGCAGAACGCGGGATCGAGCGCGTCGCGGGCCGGCCGGCGCGGGGGCTCGGACCATTGCAGCGGGCCGAATTTCCGCTGCACCGCGTCCAGCGCGCGTGGAGCGGATACGTCGCCGACGACGAACAGCGTCGCCGCCCCGGGCACGAACCAGCGGCGGGCAAAATCGTTCACGTCGTTGAGAGAGGCATCTGCGAGTGAGGCCGAGACGAACTCCGGCGGGCGCGAATAGGGATGCTCGCCGAACAGCGTCGCGAGGATGCGGCGCTCGATTTCCAAGTGCTTCGTACCATTTTTGCCGATCAGGCGGCGGTCGCGCTCGGCGGGAGGCTCGAGCAATTCCGCGTTGGAGGCGAAACTCAAATGCGTTTCGCGCGCGGCCGAATTCAGTGCTGCACGAAACTCGTCGGACGTCAGCTTGGCCGGCCGCATGCGGGCCGCCTCAAAATCCAGCGCGATGTCGAGATATTCCCGCGGGAGCGTGGTCATGAAATAGCACGCGTCCCACAGCGTGCGGCTCTCGAATTCCAGCCCCAGCGCCTCGGCCGTCTCGGCCGCCGCATCGCGATGCGCGAGATAGGAGCGCAGCACGTGCGTCAGGCCGGCCTGCGACGGTGCGTTATCAATCGAGCCGGCGCGATACCAGAGCTGCACGCTGACCAGCGGTAGGGTGTGATCCTCGACAATGCAGATGCGCAGGCCGTTGTCGAGCTTGTGAAATTCGGGCAGGGGCCGGCCGGTGTCGAACGCCGGTTGCGATTGCGTCGTTAGTGCGTGCGGCTGCGCCAGCGCGCCCGCCGCGCCCGCGAGGCACAGAAATCCCGCAAGTAAGAGTGCGAAACGGCGCGGCGCGATGGATGTCATATGAACAGCGTACCCGAGCGAACATCAAGGGTTGCGGCTCTGACGCCATCCGCGATCACCCCTTCGTCATCCGGCTGGGCGGGAGCCTCGCCCTCCCGAACTTGGCATTCGGCATTTGCCATTCGGTGTTTCGCTACGGCACCTCGACGTGATCGAGAATGTGCCGGACCACATCGTCGCTCTTTTTTTCCTCGGCCTCCGCCTCGTAACTGACGATTACGCGGTGTCGCAGGACGTCGGGCGCGATATCCTTTACGTCCTGCGGCGTGACATAACCGCGCCCGCCGAGGAAGGCGATCGCCTTTGCTCCTTGCGCCAGGAAGATCGTGGCGCGCGGCGAAGCGCCGTATTGAATCCAGTCTTTGATTTGGAGCTTGAACTCGGCCGGCCGGCGCGTCGCGTGGACGAGCGCGACGATGTACTCCTTGACCTTGTCGTCGACGTAGACCTCGTCGAGCACGGCCCGTGCTTCAAAGATCTGCTGCGGATCGAGGATCGCGTCGATTTTCGGCGCGCCCCGAACGTTGGCCATGCGGTCGAGAATCTTGCGCTCCTCGACCCGCGACGGGTAATCGACAATCAGCTTCAGCATGAATCGGTCGACCTGTGCCTCGGGCAAGGGATACGTGCCTTCCTGCTCGATCGGGTTCTGCGTCGCGAGCACGAGGAAGGGCTCTTCGAGCGGATAAGTCTCCGCGCCGATCGTCACCTGCCGCTCCTGCATCGCTTCGAGCAGGGCGCTCTGCACTTTGGCCGGCGCGCGGTTGATTTCGTCCGCCAACACGAAATTCGCAAAAATCGGGCCCTTCTTCACCGAAAACGTGCCGTCCTTCGGCTGAAAGACAAGCGTGCCGACGAT
>JBGAJB010000125.1:0-9534 GCA_044225155.1 Phycisphaerae bacterium
TCGGCACCGACTCAACGCATTCCACCAGTCGTGCGCGTTGCCGGCGATATTAGATCAGGCTGGCGACCGGGGTGATATTCAGATCGTGTTGAACCGCGAACGGCACAAGCTGCGGCACGCGTGCCATCGTGCCATCGTCATTCAGAATCTCGATCAGCGCGGCCGCGGGCATCAGGCCCGCGAGGCGACAGAGGTCGACCGACCCTTCGGTCTGCCCCGCTCGCACGAGCACGCCGCCGTCGCGCGCCATCAGGGGATTCACATGCCCCGGCCGCGCGAAATCCGCAGGTAGCGCTTCCTCGGCCGTGGTGTGCCGGATGGTGGTCGCGCGATCCCAGGCGGAGACGCCCGTACCGACGCCCAGCTTCGGCGCGCCGTCGATCGTCACGGTGAAGGCCGTGCCGAAACGCGTCGTATTAATCTGCGATTGAAGCGGCAGGTCGAGTTGTTCGCAGCGGGCGCGCGTCAGGGCGACGCACAGTGTGCCGCGCCCGAATCGCAACATGAAGTTCACTTTTTCCGGCGTGATCGACTCGGCCGGACAGATCAGGTCGCCTTCGTTCTCCCGGTCCTCGTCGTCGACGAGAATGACCATCTTGCCGCTGCGGAGGTCTTCGATCGCCTCCTCCACGCGGCAAAAGGGGGTAGTCGGTGGTGCAGGTTCACGATCCGGCATGGTGAGTTCTCCGCAGAACCGCTGTGATTGTAGTGCCTTTCGCCCAGCAATCGCGGCCGCATAGAATCAATGTCGGCGAAACTACGATCGCAACCCCTCAACAGCACCGCGCCGCCTCGGGTCGCGAAATGCTTGGAGATGCGCATGAGCAAGCAACCGGAGGGGACACCCTCAAGCCCGGCAACAAAGCCCGTCGTCCGAAAGAAAAGGCGGTGGTTCAGGCGGCTCGCGCTCGGATTCGCCATTCTGCTGGTTCTGCTCCTCGTGGTCGTCGGATTCGCGCCGCAATTGGCGGGCCTGCCGCCGATGCGGGCTGCGGTGCTCGCGATTGTGAACAGCAAGCTGCGTGGCACGGTACGACTTGACGATTACTCGCTCTCCTGGACCGGCGCCAACGAGCTGCGCGGTCTGCGGTTGGCGGATTCGCAGCAGCGCCAGGTGCTCTCCGTCGCCCGTATCGCGGTCTCCGGTGGTCTGTGGTCGCTGCTTGCTTCGGGGCTGAACTTCGGGACGATTGAGCTCGAATCTCCGCACGTCACGCTCACGCTCGACGAGCACAATCATTCCAACTTGGCGGATGCGCTGGGCGCGAAAGTCTCGGGTCCAGCGCCAGAGAACGCGCCGGCTCAGCGGGAAAACACGGGCGCCGGAACCGATCTTGGCGCGGATTTGCCCGCCCTCCGGGGTCGGCTCGTCATTCGCGATGGAAAAGCAAGCGTTACCCGCGCCGGCGGCGCGCCGGTCGAGGCAGAGGGAGTGGCATGTGATTTCAGCGTCGATACCTTGGCGGACATTCGCGGTTCCCTTGAATTGACGTTGAACCGCGAAACGCGCATCGCCGGTCAGGCAGCAGTCAAGGGCCTGGAACGCGGCGGAAAAATCGACGTCAACGGCGCGAGCGGCGTCGCGTCGCTCGCTTCCGACCAGCCGATCGACTTGGCACCACTGGCTGCGATGTTCGCGCCCGACCTGCAGCTAACCGGAACTTTGATGCTTGAGGGGAACGCGACCTTCGGAGCCGGAAAGGTGAGGGGGACAGTTTCATTGAACGCCAAGTCGCTGCGCAGCGAGAAGTCGCAAGGAGTTCAACCGCTTGATGCGGGACTAGGCGGGGATTTTGAAGTGACCTCCCAAGCGGTCGGTGGAAATCTTCGTCTCGAAAGTCAGGCCGGCGGCGCTACAGTCGAATTCCGCGCGGATCTCAGCGGCACGACCGCGATTCCCAGCGCCGACCATCTCTTGGCGGCGGCCCTCACCGGCGAATCGATCGCCTTGCCTGATTTCTCGCTCCAGGCGCAGGGCGGATTCGATCTGGCCGCCGTGGATCGGGCGATTCCCGGGCTGCTGCGCCTCAGCGATGGTCAGCGGCTTACGCGGGGAAAGCTGGAGGTCAAGCAGCTGACGCTGCGCGGCGGCCCCAGTCCCTCCGCCGGCGGCGAAATGTCACTTAGCGAGCTCGAGATCAAGCGCGGCGAGCAGTCGCACGAGCCGCAGCCGATCTCCTTCGCGCTTGACGCCGGACTCGTCGCGGGGAAAGGGTTGGAACTGCGGAAGTCCAATCTGAAATCGGTCTTCGTGAATATCGCGGCCCAAGGTCTGGCCAGCGAGTTGAGTGCAACGATCGACGTCGATCTGGCGAAAGCGGGTAGCGAACTCGGCGCTTTTCTTGACGTAGCCCAAGCCAATCTTGCCGGCGCGGTGCGCGGGACGTTCACAGTCGCCCGCACCGATGCCGAGCATTTCGAGACGAAAATCGATCTGCAGGGCGACGCGCTCCGTGGGCAGTTCGGCGGCCATGCGCTCGATTTGCAGCATGCGGCGTTACGGGGGGCCGGACGGCTGACGCTGGCTGCCGGAACGGTTGCGCGTCTTGAGACGCACGATGCCAATGTTGATCTCGACGGCCAGTTCATTGCCACTGCCGGTGGCTGGTACGACTTTGTCGCCGGCGGATTCGACGCCCAGGCGTCACTCAAGCGCATCGACCTCGGTTTTCTCGGGTCTCGTACTGGCGGGGTGTTTGGTCCGCAGCTTGTTCGCTACAGCGGCGTGCTTTCGGGCGAACTTCAGGCCGCGCGTCAGGCGGCTGATCAACCGCTGAGAACCGACGGCCGCATCGCAGCCAGCGCGCTGCTGGTCGATGGTCGCCCGCTGAATGATGAAGGGGCGAGCCTGACATGGGCGGGCACGCAGATCGCGCCCGGCTACCGCGAATTGCGGATCGAGCGGGCCCAGCTTCGCAGCGCCGCGGCTCAGATCGACGCCTCCCGGACCGCCATCACGCTCGGTGACCAGGTCGAGCTCGATCTGACGCTCAGCGGCAACGCTGATCTCGCGCGCGTTTTCGCGCTTCTCACGCCGCTGCTCTCCTGGGAGAAGGCTCCGGCCATCGCCGGTCGCCTGACGCTCGAAGGCTCCGCGGCCACGCACGGTCCCGTGGTCTCCACCAGACTACGCTCGGGAATCGCCGGCTTGACAATCGGCGTGGGCGAGCAAGCCGTGCGCCAGCAGCAGGTCGATATTGCTCTGAACGGACGCGTCGATAACGCCGCACACAAGCTTTCACTGGAGTCGGCTAGCGTGAATGCGCCGTTAATGAACCTCGAATTACGCGGCGAGATCGGGGAACTCGATCACAGTCCGGTCGCCGCGCTCACCGGAAAATATGATCTGGCATGGGAGCCGCTGACGCAGTTGATGCACGAATTTGCCCCGGCCACGCGTGATTCGGTCGCGCTCGCCGGCCGCAGCGCCTCCGAGCTGCGCGCCAGCGGTTCCTTCAACGATCCCGCGTCGAAACCGGCATTTCGCGGCCTGCGGCTCGGCACGCAGGTCGGCTTTGGCGGCGCCACCGTGTACGGCGTGCAACTCGGCGGCGCGACGCTCAACCCGTCGCTGCAGGACGGAATGCTGGTCATCCCTCTGGCAGAGATCGCGGCGGCCGGCGGAAAGCTGCGGCTGGGCGGGACGCTGGATTTCACTGGCGACGAGGCCACCTTCGTGCTGTCCGAGCGAACGGCGCTGCTCGAAAACGTGCCCGTGAATCGGGCGGTTTCCGAAGCGCTGCTTAGCCGATTGAATCCCGTGTTCGCCGGATTGACGCAGATTGATGGCAGTATGTCGCTGGTGACGACCGGTGTGCTCGTGCCATTTGGCGATTCGCTGCGCGCGCGGGGCGTCGGGCGCGGCCGGCTTGACATGAAAGCGGTCCGTCTGCAGCCGGGCGGGTTCATGTCCGAGTTGCTCTCGCTCAGCGTCCTGGCAGCTGGCGCGAAGAAGGGCGAAACGTTCGCTGTACAAGTCAGCGGCTGCGATTTCGAATTGCACGACGGCCGCCTCAGCTATCAGGATCTCACCCTAAAATTTCCGGCCGAGTTTGACCTGCAATTCCACGGTTCCGTGGGGCTCGACGATACCGTGGACCTGATCGTGTCGATCCCGATCAGCGCGCCGCTGTTGGAGCGGCTCGGCGTGTCAGGTGCGGCCTTGCAATACGCGAAAGACTTCAGTGGTGGGCGCATCGAAGTGCCGCTGGTGGGGACGCGCTCGCAGCCCAGGCTCGACCTTGCCAAAGTAGACGTGCAGCCCATCGTGAAGAAACTGCTGGAAATGCAGGCGGGCGGCGCGGTCGATGATTTGCTTAAAGGTCTGGGGGGCAAGAAAAAGCGTCCCTGAAGCGCTGCGTCCGGTCGCCGGAGACCGTCCGCATTATCCCGCTGTCTGCTTTCGACCGAATAACTTCAGGGACTCCGGCTTCCGAGCGCGGGAGCCGTCGCGTAGGCCTGCGGCGGCGGAAAACGACGCCCGGCGCTTCCCGACCCCGTCTAAGATGTATCTGGAGACGCGCGGATGTTGCGCATGGCCGGGATTCTGGTCTGGTTGGTCCTGATCGCGCCCAGTGTTCGCGCCCAGAGCAAACCATCGGACGAGACCCTGCACGCTCGACAGGAGGGGGTTCGGGAGCGGCTTCAGCGGCTCGAAACCCGGATGCTGAAGCTGGCCGAATCGCTCAACGAAACCGAGCCGCAGAAGGCGGAGCGGCTGCGCGACGCACTCCAATACTCCGGCAAACAGCAACTCAAATCGCGGCTCGAAACGCTTACGAAGCTCCTTCGTTCCTCCAAGCTCAGTGACGCGGATCAGGAGCAGCGGCGACTCGTCGGCGATCTGGAGGCGCTGCTCGAAAGATTGCAGAGTAATGAGAACGAACTCGATCGGCGGCGGGCCGAGCGTGAGCGACTCGAACAACAGAAGCGTGCCATCCGCACCTTGATGGACGATCAAACGCGACTGCTGAATCAAACGCAGGAACTCGAAGCCTCGCAATCCGAAAAGGCGGCCGAGATCGAGCGCCGACAGCGCGAATTGGAGCAGAAGGCTGACCAGACGCGCCGCGAAATGCAGCGCGACTCACGCGAGATGCAGCAGCCCGGCGCGCGGAATCTTGAGCAATCGCAGGAGCAGATGCGCGAGGCCGCCGACGAGCTTTCGCAGCGCGACGCGAAGGAAGCCGCCGACGCACAGAAGAAAGCTCTGGATCAACTCCAACAATCGCTGAACGAGCTCGACGATGCCCTGCGGCAGGTCCGCCGCGAAGAAACGGAACAAACGCTCGCGGCCTTGGAGGCACGCTTTCGCGCACTGCTGACCCGCGAACAGGACGTGCGCGCGGCGGTGGCCGAGCTGGCCCCGCGCCGTGAATCCGGCTGGTCGCGCGACGATCAGGGCAAGCTCGATCACGCCGTCGAGGAGCAGCGCGGCGTCACGGCCGATTGCGAAACAGCGCTGCGCATCCTGCGCGATGAGGGCACAACCGTGATCGTGCCGGAACTGGTCGCGGCGATTCACACGGACATGGGCATGGTGGGAGATCGCCTCTCCGGCGGCGACGTTTCGGCCGCTACGCGCGCGCTGCTGCAAGACGTAGTTGACTCGCTCGAAGAGTTGCTGAGCGCCGTCGAGGCCAAGCAGGCCGACATTGAGAATCACGCCCAGCAGAACCAGCAGCAGGGCCAGCAGGGCGGCAATAACGATAAACAGCCGCTGCTGCCCGGCTCGGCCGAATTGCGTCTGCTGCGCTCGTCGCAGGTGCGGATCAATAGCCGCACTGAAGCGGCGGCCTCCGATCCGGCGATGCTGGGAGAATTGGCGACGCGGCAGCGAAAGCTCGCGGATCTCGCCAAGCGGATGAACGAGCGACAATGACATTATGAGTAAGAGTGCGACCAAATTTGGAATTCGGACGGCGTGCGTGCTGCTGCTGGCAGGCAGCGTTTTCGCCGTGCCGCGCTTCCAGGATTCCCAGCCGGCGCCGAGTCTCGACGCGGTCAACCGTCGCTTTCTCGATTACCTGAGCAGCATGGAGCCGGTCGCGGCCGTCGCGGTGGCGCGGCTGCGGGCGGGTTGGGAGAGCGACTATCGCAAGTCCGCGCCCGAGAGCTTCATTCCCGACGCGCTCGCACAGCTTCACGCCGATTTCGCGCAGGCCCTCGCTGCCTTTGATGCGGACAAACTGCCCGAGGCGGAGGCGAATCTGCTGCCCTTGCAGTCGCATCCCGATCCTTACGTGGCGGCCGGCGCGGCCTATCTCTACGCGCGCGTGTTGGCCGGAGAAGGGCGGTTTGAGGAAGTTGTCTCCTGGCTTTCCGGCGATGCGGACCGCCTCACGCAGATCGAACAATTCTCGCCGTATGGTTCTTCCGCGCGACTCTTGAAGGCCGTCGCCGAAGCGAAATCGCTGCAAGCCGATGCGGCCGCCGACACGCTCTCGCAGCTTACGTCGCGCTATCCGAATCCCGCGCCGATGCAGCGGCTCGAAACGCAACAACTCCGGCTGGAAATCGAGCGCCGCGAGCACGGCAACCTGGGCGAAGTATCGTCGATGATGAACTATCTCGCGGATCGCCTCGCCGCCAAGGATGTCGGCACGCGGGTGAAATCGCGCCAGGGCGACGTGCTGGCATTGCTCGACAAGTTGATCGACGAGACGCAACAGCAGGAGCAGCAGTCGAAATCCCAATCGCAATCGCAGGGCGGCGCGAGCGGAAATGCGGCTCCGACCAAGCCTGAGAACCCGCTCGACAAATCCAACGCGCCGGAGGCCAACGGCCCGCTGCGTGAAAATCTCGGCGCGATGCCCAAGCTCAGCCCCGGCGAAATGTGGGGCAAGCTGCCACCGGCCGAGCGCGAACGAATCCTGCAATCACTCCGGGAGCGCTACCCCTCGCGCTATCGCGAACTCGTCGAGCAGTACTATCGCTCGCTGGCCGAGGAGAAATAGTTGCGCCGTAGGATCGCTCGGATCGAGTTCGCATGTTTCTGTGGCGGATTTCTCGCCGCGGCGCTCGCTCTTGCCGGTCCGCGCGCCGTGCAAGTCGATGTCGTGCGGATCGACGGCAAAACCTTCCGCGGTGGGATCGAATCTCTCGTGCCGGAAATCAGCCTTCAACTTCCGGATGGACCGCTGCAGCTTGCGTGGAACGAACTGCTCGAGTTGCGGCCGACGTTGACCGCCTCCGCGCCGACGTCGCGGCCACAGAGCCGTCCGGCCGGCGAATGCGTATGGTTCGCCGCCTTGGACGATGGATCTCTACTGCCCGGGCTGCTGGCCGGCAGCGACGAGCGCGGCGTTCTTCTGAAGCGTGAAAACGGCAACGAGCTCCATATCGACACGCGACATCTGCTGTCGTTGGGCCGAGCGGATACGGCCGCGTTGAATGGTGTTGAGACGCCGATTCCGCCGACGGATGTTCTTGACCAACTCGCGTCCGCGAGCGGCGAAAAGGCCGAGGACGCTTGCCTGATTGAGCGCGGCGGTAATCGCGCCACCCTGCGCGGCGTGTTGAAAGGAACGTCGGACAAGGGGCTGCGCTTCGAGCGCGGCGACAAGGAACTCACCGTCCCGTGGGACCGGCTCGTCGCGCTGCGCACCGCGCGCGCGCTTTCCCGCCCGCCAAGTATCGCCGTGCACCTGCGCGACGGTGCGACGCTTTGCGGCCGCATCACGGGCGGCGACGAAACCGGCGTCAGCCTCGCGAGCGCGATCCTTGGCACGCTCACTTTCGATTGGCCCGAGATCGCACGCATCGAAGTACACAGCGAGCGCCTCGTCCTGCTCACCGATCTACGCATGGCGCGCTACGAAATGCAGCCGCTGCTCGGCGTGCGCGTCGACGCGGGCATCGATCATCTGCCCGACGGCTCGCCGCTGACGCTGCGCGGCGCACCGCTCGCGCGCGGCCTCGTGCTGCATAGCCGCTCGCTGGCGACGTACGAGATCGGCGGACGTTTTCGGCAGTTTGCCGCGCGCGTCGGAATCGCTGACGAAATGCGGATGCGCGGAGATGCGGCGGTGCGCGTCAGCGGCGACGGGCGCGTGCTTTGGGAAGCCGAGCGCGTGCGCGGCGGCGATGTACCGCGCGACGTGCTGGTCGACATCGGCGGCGTGAAGGAACTCACGCTCGAAGTGGACTACGGACGCGATCTGGACCTTTCAGACCAGGTCATCTTCGGCTTGGCCAGGTTGATTCGATGAACGCTTTGCTCGTCGCGATTGTTGCAATTGTGCCCGGCTTTTCCGCTGTGCAGGAACAGCCGAAGGCCGACATACCCGACGCCCTGAACGCGGTGCGGCGCGACGAGGCCCAGCGCGTCAGCACGCTCGAGCAGGCCGCGCGCAGCGTCGTCTGCATCTTCGGCGAGCGCACGCGTTCCGGCGGCGGCAGCGGCGTCATCATCGATCCGGCCGGCTATGGCCTGACGAATTTTCACGTCGTGCAGGGTTTTCTCGAAACGCGACGCGGCTTCGGCGGCCTCTCTGACGGCAAGCTTTATCCGCTGCGCGTGCTCGGCGTCGACGCCGGCGGCGACGTGGTCATGTTCAAGCTCGAAGGCCGCGAGCGATTCGACGCGGCCCCGCTCGGCGATTCCGCCGCGCTGCGAGTCGGCGATCAGGTGGCCGCGATCGGCAATCCATTTCTTCTGGCGGACGACTACGCTGCGACGATCACGCTCGGCATCGTCAGCGGCCTGCACCGCTATCAGGAAGGGCAGAACAACCTGCTCGAATACGCCGACTGCATCCAGGTTTCGACCTCGATCAATCCCGGAAATTCCGGCGGGCCGCTCTTTACCCTCGACGGACGCGTGGTCGGCATCAACGGGCGCATTTCCGGCGAAGAGCGCGTGCGCGTGAATGTCGGGCTCGGCTACGCGATCTCGATCAATCAGATCAAACGCTTCATGCCCGCGCTGCGGGCCGGCCGCTGGTGCGAACACGGCACGCTGGGCGTCACGGTGCGCGCCGTGCGTGACGGCGTCATCATCGACGCGATTCAGGCTCTCTCGCCCGCCGAGCGGGCCGGCCTCGAACTGCGGGATCGCATCGTGGCGGTCGCGGGCCGAAAAGTGCACACGCCAAACGAGTACAACAACATCATCGCGACCCTGCCGGCCGACTGGCCCGTGCAGATCGAATACGAGCGCGACGACCGCACGGGCACCGTGGAGGCACGGCTGGAGCGCGTGCTGCTGCGCGTCGACAGCCCGTGGCTGGTCGACTTGCCGCAGAATCACGCGGAATTGAAGGCGGCAGTCGAGCGCTTTCAAGCACGTGCGGAGACCACGCCGCTGCGAGATGCATCGTCGCTGGAGTGGCGCGGCCAGTCGCACTCCGGCCGTGAGCAAGCCCAAGAATTCGCGTTTGAAACGTCACTTCGTGTGGCCGACTCAGCGAGTCGTCCGACGAGCGCCTCCGCGGCATCCGCGCCCGCGAGCAAGCCGGCAACCGCGGCGCCGACGGCCGGGGGCGAGTCGTGGCAAACCGAATGGAGCCACATCCTCATGCCGCTGCTGCGTCT
>JBGAJB010000126.1:0-9647 GCA_044225155.1 Phycisphaerae bacterium
ACCGCGTCATCTATCCACGTGTTCGATGCCGGAATATAGCGCTCGGAGTTCGTTCCGAATGGATCGATCGTCAGGATGCTGTCGTCCGGCAGCTTTACCCACGACGCTTCGTCCTGATAGCTCCCGCGAAACAAATTGGGACCGTTGGTCCAGGTGTTCGTCGCGGGATGATAAAGCACGCTTTGCGCGGCGTACCTCGGTGCCACCGGCGTAATCAGCACATCACCGGACGCGGTGATTTCGCTGTTGGAATCATAGAATTGCTGCGCGCCACCGGTGACCGGCGAAGTTTGAGACGGATTCAGAATCGTGGTCGGAACGACTGCCTGCGTCCAGCTATTCGTCAGCGGGTTGTAAACTTCCGCTTTCGCGAACCCGGTGCCATATTCGCCGCCCGCCACAAAAACACGTCCATCCTGCAGAACCTGCGACGAGTAATAGAGCCGGGTGTCGATCATCGACGCCAGGGTCGTCCACGTGCCGTTCACATAGCTCCCGTGGATGTCCGGCTTCAGCCGATACCAGGCCTTGCCGATCGTGGAGCCGTTCTGATTCGACGCCATGACGCTGCCGTCGGAGAGCAGCAGCATCAGGTTGATCGGCCCCGGCGGATCATGCGCGAGGCGCGTCCAAGTTCCACTGATGGCGCTCGGCACACCCGCGAGCGCTGTGAGTGCGGCCAGACCGGTCCATGTTCCGGCACGAAAACGGAGCATCTGTGATTCCCCCAAAGGCATGTCGCGGATACGGCAGCGTGCGACGGCTGCTCTCCCAGTTCGCTGCCAAGATTTGGGCAGGCGAGCGTATCCGAAGCGATCACTTTATGTTCAGTCAGGATGGGAATCCAGCAAATTCCGCGGTGATTTCCGCCGATTGCGAGAAGATTTCTGGGGCGCGCACGCCGTTGGCTCGCAGCGGAACGGTCAAGCCGGACTTAGTCCACCACGTGTTCCGCCGCCCATTGGACGGCTTCCTTGTACTGCATCATTTCAGGACCAAATACGATGTAGGATGCTCGGGAAGCAGGCTTGTAGTTGGCATCAGTATCGCTGCCGATGCCTTGGCGGAAGGTCTCGCCTCGCAGCCCACCGGCCATTTCCGACTGCTCGTCTTCCGAACTGTGCTTGCCGATGTGGGTGATTCCGCCCCAACCGACTTTCACATTGTACTTGTCAGCATATTGCCGAAACTGCGCGCGGCCGCCGTTGCGTTCGCCCTCGTTCAGGCCGGTGTTCAATAGCGTGAATCCGAGTTTGGCGGCGTGTTCGATCATGGCCGCCTCGAACGATTCATCTCCGCCGCCGCGCCTGCCACCACCTTCGCGCGGGAAATGAACCGTGGCGGCGAGGCGGGTCTTGTGAAAATGACGCGCCCAGGCGTCCATCAAATCACGGACCGCGCCGGCATACTTGCTGTCGGCCGAAAGGCGCGGCTTGCGGCGGCCTTCGATATGCTCGCCTTCCTTTTCGAGTTGATCGCGCAGGGCCGAGGTCGCTCCGCCGTAAAAGCTGGGTTCGTTCGTTCCGATCTGCCAGCCTCCGATGCGGATGTATTCGATACGCGGATCGCCGTCGTAGCGCTTGGCGAACGCCGCGATGAATTCCTCCAGGTTTTTCTGATAGCCCTTGTCCCAGAAGAGCGGATACTTCGGGATGCGCTCGCCGTCCGACTCGAATCCTCCGACGAAGCGAACGTCTTTCTGCTGAAACAGCCAGTCGGGGGTGATGTCGTTTTCGGATTTATCGCCGCCGCCGTCGCGCGACCGGCCTTTCCCTTTCCGGGCTTGCGATTCGGTGGCGACCTTCCCGCCGACGGCGCCAAACATGAAGCCGACCTGTTTGCCGGCTTTGCCGACTTCGTTCAGCACGTTGTCAATCGGCGCCCAGTTGAACTCGCCTTTCTTCGGCTCCAACTGCGACCAGCCGATCGTGACCTGCGCCCCCGCGATTTCGGGCGAATTCCGCACCGCTTCCATCGCCCGCGGATCGAGCTGCGTGCCGCGGCTCGTGGTCTTGATGAAGAGGCCCTTGCCACGTCCGGCTTTGCCGTCGCGCGTGGGACCCGCGGGAGCGCTGGCGACAGCGATCCAGCCGAGGCAGAGCAAGCCGACGATCGTCTTCTTGAGCGAGTGCGGCCAAACCGGCGCGTTCATCGAACTCCCTCCCCGTCATCGAGGGCGAGGCCCGTATTGCCGAGCGCTGCCCCGATGCATTAATACGATAGCCCTCACCTCGCCAAACGTGCGAGGTGAGGGCTTTATTCAGTTCGTACCCGTTTTTCCGAACTAGCGACGACGAATCAGCCCGCCGAGCGCCCCCAGCGCCAGCAACGCGAGCGACGTGGGTTCCGGCGCCTGTGTAACAATCCGGATTTCATCCATGTCGTTTTTGCTGACCGTGCGGATCGTGACTGTCCGTAGGTCACTGCTGAGCGAAAGCCGATCCGGCTTGAACTCGTAAGTTCGGGCGCGCTGGCCGGTCGGATAGACCGTGCCTGGGGCGCCAAGCACAGCATCGGAAACATCGAGCACGCTATCGCGCACCATGATGCCGATGATCGGCTGATCAAACGTCACCGAGAGCAGGACCTTGGCCGAACCGGGTTTATTCCGATCGTTGTCGACGTGCACGAAATAGCTGTTCACGATCGTGCCGGCCTGTAATCGAACGCGATCGAGGTCCGACGTTTCATCATAGACGCCGGGCGCGGTGATATCGACGTAAAGGCCCGCAGGAATCGTCACGTTCTGACGCTCGTTGAACACGAATCCCTGATCGTCATTCACGAGCGCGTTCAGCACGAGGCTGGCTGGCGGTGGATCCAGGAAAATCGCATCGCCGGTCGTGTTCGTAATACCGGCCGACGCCGACGGCAAACCTGCCGCCGCAAGCGCCAGCCCAAGTCCTGTTGGCAGACTCCAATTGCGCATGGGCGCACCTCTCCCCTCAACCCCCCGGTTGGTTTGCAGAGACCCCCACTCGTGGCCGGAATTGGGGTGCAGCACCCCGACGCCGAGACAAAACTCACCCTGCGGCGCAAAACGCCGTCTGAGAAAAATTCGTCTACCGATCATTCGCCACGTGCGCAGCCAAAGTCAATTTTCAGGGCATCATTTTTTCTCGGAACCCCAAAATTTCCGCCATCGCAGGGGGTCGCTTCGTATATCGCCGCGAGGGAGACAGTTTTGTCCTGTATTCGACCGGTAGCGATGGGACTGATAACGGCGGAGTGCGAACCCAACTTGATGAGCCCGGTGCGGATCGCGTGTATTGGCCACGTCCGCGCACCCCAAAGTAATCAGACGGTTGCGATTATTCTTTCCAAAATGTAATGCGCGCTACGACGAACGGGCAGCCAGTGCGTCGGTCGCACAAGCCGTGCTCGGGCGAAATTGCGGTTCACCTGCAAAGCGCGCTCCTGGTCTGCTCGATAGTCCCTCCGGCAAGAGGGACCCATGGATCCGAATCCCGGCGCAAAAATACGCGTCCTCATTATCGACGACAGTTTGATCGTGCGCGGAATCCTTCGCACATCGCTTGCGAGTCATCCTCGAATCGAAGTCGTCGGCATGGCCGTAGACGGCGAAGACGGACTGTCGAAGATTCAATCGCTGCGCCCGGACGTCGTTACGCTCGACGTCGAAATGCCGAAGGTCAACGGCATCCAGGTGTTGGAACGCGTCGGCGGCAAGCTGCCGGTCGCATTCGTCATGTGCTCGACGCTGACCAAGGCCGGTGCTTCGGTAACGCTCGAAGCGCTCTCCAAGGGGGCCTTTGATTACGTTTCCGCAAACCCAGCAAATGGCGGCTTCGCCGGCAATGCCGAATTTCGCACGGAGTTGCACACCAAGGTCTCCGCGGCGGCTGCGTCGCGCGGTCGCGCGCACGATTCACCGCACAAACATCGTGAAATCCTCCGCTCCACAGCTTCCGCCGAACAAGGCGCGCGGCTGGGTCGTCGCCATCGGAATCAGTTGCGGGCCGCAGACGCTGCACCAGTTTCTTCCGGCGTTTCCGAGCGACTTTGTGCCGATTGTCATCACGCAGCACATGCCGGCGGCATTTACCGAGTCTTTCGCGCGCTGCTTGAACGCGACCGCGTCGATGCGTGTGAAGCAGGCGGAGGATGGCGAAGTCCTTCGGAACGGAACGATTCTGGATGCCGGCCGGGCAGTCACCATTTGAAGCTGGTGCGGGCCGGGATCGATCTCAAGGTGCGCCTGGACGACGGGCCGAAGGTCTCGGGCCACCGGCCGTCGGCCGACGCGATGTTCGCATCGCTGGCGTTGAGCGGCGCCGGGCGGGTCGTGGGCGTCGTGATGACCGGCATGGGGCACGACGGCGCGGAAGGTATTCGCGCTCTCAGTTCCTCCGGCGCCTGGACGCTCGCGCAGGACGAAGCGAGTTGCCTGGTCTATGGCATGCCCAAAGCCGCCGCCGCGACCGGCGTTCTGGACGAAGTCGTATCGCTCGGCCCAGCAACGGGACGAATCTCGCACCATCCAACGAGATACGCCCCGGCATCGGTCAATGCAGGTCGCAGTAACAGACCATCGTTTCTTACATCCGCCGGGTTGAACGGTGCAGGGAATTGACGATGACGGCCGCGACGCTTCAGCAATGCGTGGGAGGGGAGGAGACGGACGTGGACGTTCGCCATATCAATCCATTCGTCGACGGCGTGGACGAAATCTTTGCCACCAGCCAGCACTCCCTCACCCCGCCCGTTCGGCTTCGTCGAGGTGCCCGACGGCAAAGCAGTAAACGTCGGGTTGACGTCGATGGTTGGCATCAGCGGCAAGATCTCCGGCGTGGTGGTGCTGAAGTTCCCCACGGACACCGCAATCCGTCTCGCCAATCGCATGCTCGGCCACGACGCACGCAAGATTGATCCGGCGGTCGTGGACGCGATCGCCGAGTTGGTGAACATGGTGGGCGACTGCAACAAGGTAGTGCAGCCGCCGCACAGTTGATCTCCCGGCAATTTGGAAGGCGCGGACTACAAGGTGAAGTACCCGACCAAGTCCGTCTGGCTCGAGATTCCGTTTGATTGCGACATGGGGCGCTTCACTCTGGAAATCACGTTTGGCGCGAATTGAGTGAGGAATGCGGCATGAAAGCACTCGTAGTTGATGACTCGATGACGATCCGGCGCATCGTGATCAAGGCGCTCGCGATGGCGGGTATTCCTGACGCAGTGGAATGCGGCGACGGCACCGAGGCGCTGGGGGCGCTCAAAACCGGCACCTACGACATCATCCTGATGGACTGGAACATGCCGAAGCTCACGGGCATCGAAACGCTCAAGCAGTTGCGCGCGGCCGGGATTAAGACGCCGGTGATCATGGTGACGACCGAAGCGGAAAAATCACGCGTCATCGAGGCGATCAAGTCCGGCGCGAACGACTACCTGATCAAGCCGTTCTCGCCCGAGCAGCTCGCCGAAAAGGTCAAGCACGTCATGCCGGCGACCGCCGGGGCGTAGGTCGCGCGCGAAAAAAGAACTGGGCTGAGCCGCGGAATTCAGCCGCTGCTGCGCTTCGGCGTGGGAGCGGCTGACGTCCATTTCAGATCGCCCAGCGACCATTGGATGCCGGCCAGGTAGTGTTTCAGGATCGCGGGATTCCAGTAGATCTCTTCGCGGTGGCCGAGCGAGCAGTAGAACACGCGGCCTTGGCCCTGGTTGCGGGCCCAGGACACGGCAAAGTCGCCGTCCGTGCGATGCACGCCGTCCTTTTTCATGTTCGTCTTTTTCGTGTCCAGCGTGAGCAGCACCTGCTGGCGCGTGCGGTTGTACGGATCCTTGAGCTGATAGATTTCGTCGGTGATCGAAATCTTTGCCGTCAAAGCCCGCGCGTTCAGCGGATGCGTCGGCTCTTCGACGTGGATGAAGACCTCCTCGTGCCACGGATGATCGTCGAAGTAGCCGCCGATCATTTGGCCATACTCGGGCCACTGGTAGCAGGTGTCCGTCGCCGCGTGAATGCCGATGAAACCCTTGCCGTTGTTGACGAAGTCGAGCAGGCTCTTCTTCAATTCCGCTTCGCGTTTCTCCGCGGCCATCTTTTCCGCTTCGGGCAGATCCTTGAGATTCGGCGGCGTAAAGAGTTCGCCGGTCGTGCTGAGAAAACAAATCGCGTCATATTCCGCGAGCGACTTCGGTTCGAGCGCCGCGAGGTCTTCGCTGTGCGTCGCGGTGTACGCGCCGGTTTTCTCGCCGAGCTGCGCGAGCGCGTAGGCGCCGACGGGAATCGAGGAGTGTCGATAGCCGCGCGTCAGCGAAAAAACCAGCAGCTTGCGCGGATGTTGGGGCTTGGCCGGTGCGGCCTTCGGCAGGGCGGAGGCGATCTTCGATTTCTCTTCGTCGGTCTGGCTCAGCAGCGGGGCGGAGAATGCCAGCGCGGCGATGAGCACCAGGGGAGCGCGGCGGCGCAGTGCGGACATGGATGTCTCCCGTCGAAAGTGACGACGCTGAATGGGAGCGTCTTATTCGCGCAGGTTATCCGCTATCGCGGCGTGCGGCGAGCCGGGAGATCAGAACGGCGGTGACGAAATCTCGCGCCGACCGGCGAAGCCCTCGTTCGCTTCGTGCCAGTGGCCGATGCGTTCTTCGCCCAGCTTCCAGCAGAGCGACACGATGCGGCCCTCGAGCTGAGCGGGAAAATCGACGAGCCCGAGCGACCAGTCTTTCAATTGGCAGCCGATGTCGCGCAGCTCTTCGTGGAGTGCATTAAGGCGCGCGACGAGCAGATCGATCGAACGATTTAGCTCGACGGCGCGCGGCGAAGCCGGCTCACGCACGAGCAACTCTTCGCGCTCGCTGCGCTGACGGAGCATTTCGGCGTAGTCGTGAACGATATCGCTCACAATGCGGCGCACGAGTACCAGCGCCGCGTTGGCTTCCGGCAACGTGAATATCTGCGCTTCGGAATCGGAGCCGCCGCGCGCGCGAACGGACTGGCGATTGGATGGCATACCCGTTTCCCCTTGACTCGTGAGCGTAGTCGGCCGGGGGAAACAGTCAATGCGATCGGTCAGCGATAATTCAATATCGGACGTGTGCGATCCGGCGCAATTAGGTTATGCGCGGTCCTGCTGATCGGGAATTTTCGTATTCTCTTCGGGCCGCGAGGCCGAAGTGCGCCCGTACTTCTTCAAGGTTGCTGGGAGAACTGCATGAATTCACGGTGGCTCCTCACTCGCTTCGCCGCGCTCTGGTCCGTCTTTTTCACGCCTCTGCTCCAGATCCAGGCGCGGGCATCTGACGACCCCAGTGACATCTGGCCGGCGGATGCGTTGGCGGTTTACCACTGGACGGGCGCGGTGCAGTCGCCCCCGCGCTTGGTGGAAGGGCTGCGGAAACTCGCTAGCGCGAAGCCGCCGGTCCTCGCGCCGGATGGACGCGTCGACCCGTTCGCGGTGATCGGTCGCTTGGCGCAGATACTTTCGCTGGTGCTGTCGACTTCTGGCAGCGCGGGATTTCTCGATATCGATTCGGCACCGGGAGTGTTTCCGTTCCAAGTGGCCGCCGTACTGGACGTCGGCGACGGGGCCGAGACCGTGCGAGATTCGTTTTCAGCACTCCTGACGCACGACAGCGAAGTGCGGGGAAAACTTGGATCTCGCGAGATCGGCGGCGTCCGCTGGGACTCATTCACGCTCGGCGACGAACCGGGAGTTCCGGAAGCGCTCTGGTCGTTGCAATCGGGGCGGCTGGTGTTCGCGCTCGGCGCCGGCGCCGCGGAGCGCGTTCAAAAAGCGTTGCACGGCGCGGGACCGCGTTTGTCCGGCCGGCCGGAATTGGCGGCGGATCGCGAAAAGCTCGGGGCGGCGTCCGGAGCGCGGCTGGGTTGTTTTGTCGACATTGCGGGAATCGAGAAGCGTATCCGCGCCATCATTCAAACGAATAGCGATGCCAAGTCGCTCGCCGATCTGGACGAGTTCCTTTCCGTCAGCGGACTCAAGAAGCTACAGCGCATGATCTCGACGCGCGAGCCGTCGCCGCGCGGACGCGTCTCGCGCTCGTTGCTCAGCATGGACGGGCCCCCGGCCGGGTTCTTTAGGCTTTGGAAGCAGGAGCCGCTGACCGACGCCGATCTGAAACTCATTCCGGAAAATGCGTATTTCGCAACGGCCGGAAATTTTGATCTGCGGCAGTTGCGCGACGAGGTGCTGGGGCAGATCGAAGACCTGAAGCCGGAACTCGCGCAAACGATCACCGGCGGCGACGCCATGATCGCACAATTTCTGCATTTTTCGCTGTTGAATGATTTGCTGCCGGCCTTTGGCGACACTTGGGTCGTGTATGACTGCCCTGAGCATGGCGGCTTGTATGGCAGCGGAACAGTTCTCGTGGCGGAGGCGGCCAAGCCGGAAATGATCCAGGCCGCGATCACGCGCGGCATCGAGCTGACAAAAGGATTGGCTGCGCAAGCGGGGCCCGGACTGCGCATCGAAGAGCGTGTTACGAAGTCGGGAACTCACGAGATTCACTATCTGCTGCTCGGCGGAGTGCCCAGTCCGCTCGCGCCGGCATGGGGGTTCGTTGACGGCCGCGTGGTGCTGGGTCTGCTGCCTCAGCCGGTCGCGCTCGCCATGAATCAGGCCGATCCCGCGACGCGCAAGCGCAGCTGTCTGGATCGCGATGACGTCCGCGACGCCCTGAAGAACAAGCTCCCCAAGAGCTTCTGCAGCTTTGGATATGCCGATCCGGACTGGTTCATTCGCGCGTTTTATCCACTGCAGAACATGGCCTGGACCATGCTTCTCTCCGCCGGCGGCGCGGTTGAGCCGACGGTCGATCTCGGGACGATCCCGACGCTGCCCGAGTACACCGTGGACGAGCATCCGCTCGTGTCCGCGACGGCCCTGGACGAGAGCGGGATTCGCTCGGTGACAGTGGGGGAGCGCCCAATCCTGGCTTCGCTCGTGAATTCAGTGGCGCCGGCCGCGCTCGCCGCGTCCGTATTGCTACCCTCATTGAGCCGCGCGCGTGAACTCGCAAAACGTACGGTCAGCGCGTCGAATCTGCGGCAAATCGGTTTGGCGGCGCACATCTATGCCAACGATCACGACGGGGCCGCGCCGCCCAGTTTTGAGACGCTGATCAGCGCGGGATCGATCGTGCGCGAAATGCTCTATTCGCCGCTCGACCCGCAGACGGACCACGTTTCGTACGTGCTATTGCCCTGGAAGAAGATCGAGCAGCCGCGTCAGCCGAGCGGCGCGGTCTTTGCATACGAACTGCTTTTCGGCGATGAAGGCACGAATATTCTGTACATGGACGGGCACGTCGAGTTCCAGAAAATGCCGGAAGCCGCGGGAATCATTCGCGCGGCGTACGAGGAATTGGGAATCCCGGAGCAGGTGCCTCCGGAATTTCGCTGAGCGCTCCACGATCGAATCGCTGCCGGCGCCTCGCGCGAAGCTAGCCGCGAAACTCGCAGGCGCTTTCGCAGGTTTCGTGCACGATGACGCTCTCCAGCAGCGGCAGGGCGGGTTTCAGCCTGTCCCAGATCCATTTGGCGAGCAGTTCGGCCGTCGGGTTGGCGAGACCGTCGATTTCATTCAGAAATTGATGATCGAGTTGCATTCGGAGTGGCTCGCACGCCGCCTTGATTTCTCCGTAATCAACCAGATAGCCCTTCG
>JBGAJB010000127.1:0-9486 GCA_044225155.1 Phycisphaerae bacterium
GACGACGGCGCCCGTGTCCGCTGGGCGCTCGACTACGAGACCGACGAGCTGCGCGCCGCGTGGATCGGAAATGATGACGACCCGCGCGCGATCCGCTGGGAAGCCGGCGAGGCCGCCGACCTAGGCGTTTTGCGATTCCCGCGGGTGTGGACGCGCATTCAGGAAACGCCGGGCATCGTCGTCGAGCTTTCCGGTGCGAGCATTCGCCAGTAATCGTTCTCCAACTACCCAAATCAGAGGACCTCGTCGCAACAGCATCTGAGCCGGGCTGTCCTCAGCCCCGTGTTTTCTATTTCCGGCGCGAATCGGGCTGTGGACAGCCCGGCGCCGGTGCACCGCGAATTCGGAACTGTTGCTAGTTGGAGATCGGGGGGGGGCAGGCCGACTCAATTGCAGCCGTCAGCTTCTCTCGCAGCGCCGCCAAGTCCGCGACCGGTAGCGCCCGCTTCTGCGAATCCGGCCGGGCCCAGGGCGATTGCCCCCACCAGCCGTCGTCGGCGGTCCGGGGAATCACATGGAGATGCAGATGCGGCGCGAGATTTCCCAGCATCGCATAATTGATCTTGAGCGCCCCGGTCACGCAGCTCACCGCCCGCGCCACCGCCGCCCCATCTTCAACAAAAGCGTGCCGCTCGCTCTCGGACAGATCAAACAACTCCACGACGTGCCGCCGATACACCAGAATGCAGTAGCCGCGGAAGTCGCCGTCATCCTGCAGAAACACCGTGCCGGATGGAAGCGTGGCTATCGGATGGCCGTGTTTTTCGGGTTCGGAGACCTGACGGCAGAGCGCGCAGCTGTCGCCGCGGACGCGCGCTTGCCACTCGCTCGCGTCGAACGGCGTCATCCGTGCGATGGTGTCGACGCGGGTTGGCTGGCCGGCTTGTTTTCCTTTGGAGCGGGCGGCGTGCGGTCGCCGGCCGGAGCAGAGGCCGGTGCGGTCGCCGTCGGTTCGTCTTCCATCTCGCCTGCGGCCTGCGAGCTGGCGGGCGCACTCGCGCTGGGAGCATTGCCGGGCAGGAAATTCACCGGCGTCGAAATATCGGGAATTTCCGAGATGTTCGTCGCCGCCAGGTCTTTGAATGGCGATCCGTTGTAGCGTGGATCCTGCGACAATTGCTGATAGATCGCCTTCGCGCCGTCGAAGTCATGCTTCGATTCACGCAGGATCGCCTGCTGATAGAGCGCGCCGGCCTTGATCTGATCCGTTACGCCGTCCGCATCGACCACCGCCTTCAGTTCCGCGTCAATTTCGTCCAACAGCTTTTCGTCGCCGCTCTCCATGAACTTCTCGCGCAGCACGGACGCCGCCCGCAGGCGCGCCGCGGCACTCAGACGCGGATCGATGTTTTTTTCGGCCAGGGAGCGTAGCGCGTCGGGGTTGCTCTCGCGCTCCTCTCCCGTCGTGCGGTTAAGACTTGAAAGCGTCGACCAGCCGCGCTCCAACTCCAGCGCCTTCTGCCAGCGCCACAGCCGAACGCCGACTACGCCCACCACAATCACGGCCACGACCACCAGCACCGGCGTCGCCCAGCGATCAAGCGTTTCCTTCACCTTGATCAGCATGTCGCCGAATTCGTTGTGCTTCAGATCATCCCGTCGTTCCGCGTCCATCGAATCCTCACCGCACGGGTCGTGTCACCGCCCGCATTCCCAAATCCGCGGAGACAAATGCCCCGCCGCGGCCGACGCGTTCGTCTGTTCGGCCGTCCGTTCAAGTCCTCATGCCAAGGCTTGCCGTTTTCGCCCTAGTCCGTCGGCGGAGCCGCCTTCCGCGCCGATCGACCCTCGCCGCTCCCGCGCACCAGCGGTCGCACATCCACCACGACCAGCGTCTTGCGCGTCTCGCGCTTCACCTTGATCACGCAGGATTCGGCGTTGCTCTCGAAATAGAGTTCGCTCGTCCCGCGATCAAAGCTCTCGTTCTTCAGCGCCCAGCCGGCGCTGGGCATGATTTCCTTGTAAAACCGCGCCACTTCGGTGCGATCCGTCCCACCGGAGTACTCATATTTGCCGATGCGCACCTTGCCCGAGGTGCTGCCGACGCTCCGGTCATCCACCAGCCGGAACCCGCTCGGCAGCGGCACGTCATCCAGCATGGGGTTCTGGACGGCCGCCGGCGTGCGATCATTGGTCGTCGCACACCCGGCCAGCAGCGCCGCCCCCAGGATCGCCCCGCACCAAGCCCAAGCTCTCCGGTCGGACCCACGGAATCGCGCCAGCATAGTCGATCCTCCTTGATCGGGCGGCGATTGTTGCCCCCCGGGGGCGGATCGTCAATCGCGGCCTTCCCACGGCGGCCGGGCGTTGATGTTGTCGGCGGTCATACACGAGATTTCGATTGAGTTGCCCGCGCGCCGGCTCTATTCTGCCGCTCGCTCGCCTGAGGCCGAGGACGACAGGCAATGCAATCACACCTTCCCGTGTCTTGCCGCTCGCGAAGAATCTGCGCGCTAAGTTTCGCGTTCATCTTTGCCGTTAGCAACGCCGACGGGCAATGGACCCAGTGGGGCGGGCCGACACGTGATTTTCACGTCGATGCTGCGGGGCTGGCTTCCCAGTGGCCGGCGGCCGGTCCTCCCACACTCTGGAAGCGCGATCTGGGCGATGGGTACTCATCGATCCTCGTCGATGACGGCACGCTCTACACCATGTACCGCGTCAGTGACGATGAGTTCACGATCGCCCTGCGCGCCCGCGACGGCACGACCGTCTGGGAGTACAAGAACCCGTCACCGTTCACAAAAATCATGGCCGAGTTCGGTCCCGGGCCGCACGCCACGCCGCTGATCGTCGGCGCGCGGCTCTACTCAGTCGGCACGAACGCCGTGCTGCACTGCTTCGACAAGGCCAGCGGACGCGTGTTGTGGAAACACGATCTGATCAAGGATTTTGACGGCGAGCTGCGAGCTCGCGGTTACTCGTGCAGCCCGATCGCCTACAAGAAGACCGTCATACTGCCCGTCGGCAGCGAAAAGGACGGCCCCGGCGCGGTCGCGCTCGATCAGGAAAGCGGCGAGGTCGTCTGGAAGGCGCCGAAATTTCGCGCCACGTACGCCGCGCCGATCCTGATCGATTTCCAGGGCCAGACGCAGCTCGTTCTTTTCATGGCGTCGGAACTCGTCGGCGTGAATCCCGACAGTGGTGCGGTGCTCTGGACATTCAAACACCAGAATCAGGTGATGGTGAACGCGTCGACGCCGATCTGGGATGGCAAGGACATTCTGTTCTGCGCGAATGCTTACGACGGCGGCGCGGTGGCCCTGCGGCTGACGCGCGCGGGCGACCAGACCGTGCCGACCAAGCTCTGGGACAGCCCGCGCCTCAAGCTGCACCACGGCAACGCCCTACTCATCGGGGAATATCTCTATGCCTCCGACGGAATGGGTGTGGCGTTTTACACCGGCACCAAGCTCGCCACCGGCGAGAATCTCTTCCGGCAGCGCGGCTTCAGCAAGACCTCCGCGCTCGCCGTCAATGGGCGGATCATCCTGCTCGACGAAGACGGCCAACTCGCCCTGGCCGAGCCGGGCGTCGACAGCCTGAAGGTCATCTGCAGCGCCACCGTGGCCGAGCCGTTCGCCTGGGCCGCACCGACACTAGTCGGCGCGACGCTATACCTGCGCGATCGGAAACAAATCATGGCGCTTGACCTCGGCCAAACACCGGCCGTGAGCCCGACGGCGCAATGAATTCGAGTGCGAGGCAAGCCTCGTAGAGTTTGGGTTCCTGTGGAAAGTGGCCCCTGGGGTGTTCGCAGTGCTTGGGCGAGCATGGGTGACTGATCGCCCAACGGCGCCGCCCTCGCGCATGGCTGCCAGAATCCGCAGGCCACCAGCCTGCGCTAGATTGAGCCGCTCATGCGCTCACCGCTCATGCGTCGCCCGCTCATGCGCTGATCGTTCTCACCGCGTCGCGCTGCTCTCACCGTTTCGCCGCTCAGTCGCCCCTCCGGGGCTCTTTCCCGACCGCCGACGTGACCACGGGCTTGCGCCCGTGGCTACATTCAAGCGCCCCTCCGGGGCTCCTGAAAGGAGAAGTCCTGAAAGGAGAAGTTCTTTGGAAAAAACAGAACCGGGCGGCGGTTTTGAGGCCGTCGCCCGGGTCATCGTCTCTCCGGTTCAACCTCACCGGGTAGTGGTATCGTTTGCCCTCTTACCTGCCGCATTCTCGGCCCGGACGAACAGGTGATTTTGAGCAGACAGCTCCGGTCGCATCACGCGTACTGCTCGCGCCTACCTCGCTCCAGCCGCTCAGTCGATCGTATTGACCGATTTCTCACCGATTCGCGCGATGCGGTACGATCTCTGATGGCGAAAGCTCAGCTTGCCGGAGGTCCCGCATGATCGCTCGTGCCAATCGTCCGCTCGTCCCCGCCGAACGCACGCGCGACATTCGGTACGCCCTGCGCGACATCCTCGGCCTGGCCGACGAGGTGGCGCGCGGTGGGCGTGAGATGCTCTATTTGAACATCGGCGACCCGAATATCTACGACTTCCGCCCGCCGCTGCACATCCTCGAAGCGACCTTTGACGCCATGAAGCGCAACAAGCTCGGCTATGCCCCGTCGTCGGGCATTCCCGATGCGCTCGACGCGATCCGGGCCGAGGCCGGGCGCAAGGGCATTCGCTCGATCAATCACGCCTATATCACGACCGGTTGCAGCGAAGCGATCGACCTGGCGCTCTCGGCCCTCGTGAATGCCGGCGACAACGTCCTGACGCCCTCGCCCGGCTATCCGCTTTACGGCGCGGTGATGTCCAAGCTGCTGGCCGAGAATCGCCCCTATTTCCTCGACGAAGAGAACGATTGGCAGCCGGACGTGGCCGACATCGCGGCCAAGATCGACGAGCGGACGCGCGCGATCGTGCTGATCAATCCGAATAATCCGACCGGCGCGCTCTATACGCGCGAAGTGCTGGAGCAGATCGTCGATCTCGCCATCCGAAACAACATTGTGATCTTCAGCGACGAGATTTACGACAAGCTGCTGTACGACGGCCGCGTGCATCATTCGACGGCCGCGCTGTCGAGCGATGCGAAGGTCGTGACGTTCAACGGCCTGTCCAAAGCGTACGTCGTGCCGGGCTTTCGCATCGGCTGGGGCATCGTCAGCGGTCCGCCGGAGGACATGAGGGATTACTGCGAGGCGATCCGCAAGATGGAACGCGCCCGCCTATCGGCCAATCATCCCGAGCAATACGCGATCCGGCCGGCGCTCGAGGGAACGCAGGCCCACCTGGGGCCGATGATGGAGCGGATGGGGCGGCAGCGCGATCTGCTGGTCGAGCGGTTGAATGCGATCCCCGGCGTTTCGTGCGTAAAGCCGGGCGGCGCGTTCTACGCATTTCCGAAGCTGGACATCTCGATCCCCGACGAGGATTTCTGTGCGCGACTGATCCGCGAGTCCGGCGTGGTAGTTGTGCACGGCAGCGGTTTTGGTCAGCGGCCGGGCACAAAGCACTGCCGGATCGTCTACCTGCCGGATGAGCAGACGCTCGACAAAGCCTGCGGCCACATTGCGCGGCTGGTCGGGCAATATCGCGCGCGCTGATGAGCGCGGACGGTCGAACATCGGACATGCATTCGCCGGAAGCTTTGCCTTCGACACCGGTGAAAGGCGCGCGGCGGTCATTGCAACTCGACGACGAGCGGCTCCTCGCGGAATGTGAGATTCACGCCCATCGCACCGGCGGGCCCGGCGGTCAACATCGAAACAAGGTCTCGTCGGCCATTCGTCTTGTGCATCGTCCGACAGGCTTGATCGCGACGGCCGGCGAGCGCGCTCGCAGCACGAGAACAAATCGCAAGCCGTCGGTCGGCTGCGCGCAGTTGCTGGCGGTGCACGTGCGCGAGCCGCTTGCGGAACGCGTCGTATGGCCGGAAAGCGTGCAGATTCGCGATGAGAAACTGCGCGTCGGTGCGACGAATCCGGGATTGTGGCCCGCCATCGGCCTCGCGCTGGATGCCCTCGCTGCCAACGCCGGTCGCCTGCGCGAGTCGGCCGAATATCTGGGCGTTACGGCGTCCAGCCTGACGCGCTTTCTCGCCGATCATCCGAAAGCGTGGGCGGAAGCCAATCGCATCCGTGCAGCGGCCGGCCTCGGGCCGCTGAAGTCGTGAACTAGACTGACAGATGCACTGTTTCCAGCTGCCAGTTGCGGTGAATTTTTGGGGGACCGGTCTCCGACGTCTCCCGACCGGTCTTTTTCGCCCGGCGGCACTCCAACGCGGGAGGCGACCCCAGATTCAATTCACCAGTGCGGGTACAGGCTGGCCCTCTACGTCGGTACGCGAAGAGCGCGAGAGCGCCGTACCTCAGGAGCGACGGTTTCGAGCGGGCGCTCGCTTGCGCTTCGCGTTCTGATGGTCAAGCCGAGCCGTGCCAATTCAGCCATCGGCCGCAAAAAGACTCGTTTCCAACGACCCGGTTCGTTATTCCCATCGGCGTTCACTCGCCGAGATTCCGAAAATCATCGCGCTTTCCGCTCCGCGGCCATGCTCTGCGCGCTTACATCTACTCACTGGAGCGCACAGGCCCAAGAGCAGCGCTACACCGGCTATCGCGTCGTCGAAATCCTGCTAGCCGAATCGCTTGGTGCGGTCGTGCGTGCCGTCTGGGCTGGTCGACATTTTCGATCTCGCCCGCGGATTGGCCGGCCCTACAGTTGAGCGGCCTGACGTTTCAAGTTGCGAGCGAAAATCTCCAGGAGCTGATCGACGCGGAGCGTCTCGCCGACGATCTGCGGCGTCCACGACTACGACCTCAACGCCTATCTCGACACGCTGGTGGCGTTGCGGCCGGACGGCAAGATCAATCTCGGCACGTCGCTTCAGGGCCGCGCGATATATGGGCTGCAAATCACCGGCGCCGGCGGGACGGCGGCCAAGCCGGCGATCTTCTTCGTGCCAGTTGATTTCGCCCCACGACCGTGATGCTCATCCGAAATTACGGCACTGATCCCACGCTGACAGGCATGCTCGACCGCGCGGTGTACTACATTGTGCCGCTCTCCAATCCGGATGGCTACGTCTACACGTGGACGACGGACCGCCTCTGGCGGAAAAACCGGCGGACCAATGGCGGCGGCTCGTTCGGCGTCGACCTCAATCGCAACTGGGGCTACCAGTGGGGGGCCAGTTTCCCGACGTTTATCACGGGACGGCCGCTTTCTCCGAGCCGGAGACCCAGCGTCTCCGGGATTTCGGACTCGCACATCCGGAGATCGTCGCGTACATACATATTCTAGCTCATTCTGTCGCCTTGGGGGTACTCAACCGGCGAACCGGCGGAACCCGACCGCACGACTTTCCGCAATCTGAACACTCTGCTGAAAAACGCCATCCTCGATACGCACGGCGTGAACTGCGACGCTGTACCTAGCGTCCGGAAGCCTGGGCTGGACGATCGAGCTGCGGCCAAGCGGCTCACCGGGGTTCATCGTGCCACCTGACCAGATCATTCCCACCGGCGAGGAAAATCTCGCGGCCGCCATGGTTTTGGCCGAGCAGGTAGCGCCGGGTTGTCCGGGCGATCTGAATAACGATGGGCTCCGCGATATCTCCGATCTCGGCGTGATCCTCGCCAATTTCGGCAAGACGGGCCTCGACTATGCCGGCGGCGATGTTGATTTCGACGGTGATGACGATCTGAGCGACCTCGGCGCCGAGTTATCGCTGTTTGGCACGGCCTGCCCCTAATCGGCGGGCCGTTCCCGCGCGGCGCGGGCGGCTATTATCCCGCATCTATGGAAGCAGTGCTTGCGAAGCCGCGCGGATTCTGTGCGGGCGTGGAACGGGCGATTCGCGTCGTGGAATTGGCAACCGCCGTGCACAACTCGCACGTTGTGAACCGCCTGCCGGCGGCGGTGTTTGTCGAAGAGCTGGATGATGTGCCGCGCGGTTCTGCGACCTCCTTTCCGCGCTGGCTCGCCGCCCTCGGTCTACGAAGAAGCTCGGCAGCGCGGGCAGCTGATCGACGCCACCTGCCCGCTGGTAACGAAGGTCCACGGTGAAGTGAAGCGCTTCGTGAAGCGCGGCTATCACATCGTCTTCATCGGTCATGCCGGGCACGACGAGGTGATCGGCACGATGGGCCACGCCCCGGAGCAGACTACGCTGGTGGAGAGCGAGGAAGACGCGCGGCGCGTTACGCTGCCGGATGGTCGTCCAGCGGTGATTCTCACCCAGACTACCCTCAGTCAGGACGACACGCAGGACATCGTTGACGCGCTCCAGGCGCGCTTTCCGCAACTGGAATTACCCCCCAGCGACGACATCTGCTACGCGACACAGAATCGGCAGAACGCGGTGAAAGAAATCGCGCCGGATCTCGATCTGCTGCTGGTCGTTGGTTCGCGAAACTCGTCGAACTCAATGCGGCTGACGGAAGTGGCGCGCGCCCGTGGTGTCCGCAGCTATCTCGTCGATGGCCCGGGCGACATCGATCCGCAGTGGTTTGACGGCGTGCGGCGCGTCGGCCTGACGAGCGGCGCTAGCGCGCCCGAAGATGTCGTGCAGGCGGTCGCCGAGTACATCAAATCCCGCGGCGCTTCGACCTGGCGCGAAAGCGAAGCGCCGGACGAGGGCGTTGTGTTCACGCTGCCGGCGTTCACGAAGCTGACGGCCGGCGGGAATCCGACGGCGACGCGGTAGAAGGTTTTTTCAAGCGGCTCGGCGGGAGCCTCGCCCACCCGGTCTCGACACTTTCTCAAAACCCCTGCGGCCCCGTTTTCAGCCGGTGGTATTCGGATTTTGGAAAACCTCTAGCGCGGGCGATACTTTTCCAACAATACGCCGTAGCGATTCCAGACCTCAGACGGCACCTTCGTGCGGTCCGTCCACAGCGCGAGCTTCAGCGTGTCGTGAATCGGGCTGATTGGGAGCGGATTCCGCGCGAGTTCCTCAATCGCCGCGCGCATCAGCGCGATCGCGTTCGCGGTCGCGGCCTTCAGGTTCCCGATGATTTCCTCCAGCAGCGTCTGCGGCGCGACGTTCGCGGCATGTGGCCGCCAGCAGTCGAAGTCCGTCGCGAGCGCGACCAGCGCATACGGAATCTCGGCTTCGCGGGCCAGCTTCGCCTCCGGCATGCACGTCATGCCGATCAGGTCGCCACCCCATGCGCGGTGCAGGTGTGACTCCGCCCGCGTGCTGAATGCCGGCCCCTCCATGCAAACATACGTCCCGCGTGCGTGCACCTTGGTCTCCGCCTTGTCCGCGACGCGGAGCAGCAGGCCCCGCAGATCGGAGCAGAACGGATCGGCGAACTCGACGTGCGTAACCAGGTCCTGATCGAAAAAAGTCGGCGTGCGGCGATACGTTTTGTCGATCACCTGATCGACGAGCACCAGTTCGCGTGGCCGGATTTCCTCTCGCAGCGATCCCACCGCCCCGCTGGCGAGAATGTGCTTCACGCCCAGCGACTTCAGGGCATAGATGTTGGCTCGATAATTGACCTGACTGGGGTTGAAAATGTGCCCCGGGCCG
>JBGAJB010000128.1:0-9370 GCA_044225155.1 Phycisphaerae bacterium
GCAAACGACGATTAGTACTTGACCGAGCAGCCGTACGGCTTGGTCGTCTTGACCTTGACGTCTTCGCCCTTCAGGATCGAGTCGAGCGCTTCCGCCACATAGACGCGCTTGCCGGGCTTGCCCATCGCGCCGTCGTCGATCGCGCCGGTGTAGGCCACGGTGCCCTTGTTGATGATCACGAACTGCGGCGTGTTGGTCGCGCCGTACATGTGGCCGACCTTACCATCGCCGTCCAGGCAGATCGTGGAGATCAGGCCGTTCGTCTTCTTGAAATCGGCGTCGGCCTTCGCCTCGCGCCCCTTCGTGCTGTCGATCGCGATCCAGACCACGCCCTTGGCCTTGAAGTCCTCGGCGGTCTTCTTGATCGTCGGCAGCGCGCCCTTGACGGCCGGGCAGTCGCAGTTCGTCCACTCGAGGACGACGACCTTGTCCTTGTAGTCCGAGAGCTTGACGGTCTTGCCGTCGAGATCGGTCAGTGTGAAGTCGGGAGCCATCGCGCCCACTTCGACCTTGCCGTGCATCGGCTTCTTGTCGCCGCCGTCTTTGGCATCCTTCTTCTCGTGTTTTTCCTGGGCAATCGCGAGCGACGCGCTCAGAAGAATGCCCACTGTGACCATCGAAATCCGTGCGATACGCATGTAGAGTTCCTCCTTTGGAACGTTGGAAGCTATTGTATGGCGCCGATAGGAATCGGCCAGTACGGGCGAAACACAGGGAAGGTGACGTTTGACCGCCCCCACGCCAGTCGAAAAAGCGCAATTCACTGCTGCGCTTGAAGTTATGCTCGCGTCTCCCTCCGGCGATCGGCACGGTGGGCGGGTCGCCGCCTCGGCAATGCTGCAATACCTCGCCGGCGCGGGGGTTTCCTGCCGCGCCTGGCAACTTGACACGCCTAACGGCAAATCGTTGCTCGGAGTCGCGATTCTGCCCGGAGGTACGGCATTGGTGCTGATGGGAGGCCCGGGCGACCTCCAGCCGATCTTGCGCTGGTGGCTCGACGGCCCGGCACGCGAATCGCCGCTGCACTACGCGCAATCGCTGGTCGAGACGGGCGACGACAGGCGTGCCGCCGCGCTGAAAGGCGGCGGTTTCGAGCGCATGACCGGCCTCGCCTACCTGGAGCGGGACGCTCGTTATCCGTGGCTCGAAGAAACGGCACGCGCTGACCTCGAATGGGTCAATCTCGATCAGATCGGTGAAAGGGAATTCGGCCGGGTCGTGCTGGAGACCTATCGCGACAGCGCGGACTGCCCCGAGCTTACGGGTGTCCGCCCGATTGGGGACGTGCTGGCAGCCCACCGCGCCGCCGGCGCATTCGTCGCCGCGCATTGGGAAGTGCTCCATTGCGACGGAAAACCGGCGGGCTGTCTCTTGCTGGCGCGTTTGTTTCACGCCCCGGTCTTCGAAGTCGTGTACGTCGGCGTCATCCCTGAGTTTCGCCGGCGAGGTCTCGGCAGCGCGCTGCTCGGGCACGCCATTGCGCGCACGCGCGAACTCGGTGGCCGCGCGATCAGCCTGGTGGTCGACGAGCGCAATGTGACGGCTCGTCGTCTGTACGATCGATTCGGTTTTCGCTCGATGGGCGTTCGCGACGCATATTGGCGGCGATTCCGGTAGTTGAGGCGTGAAATCACTCCGCCGGGATGAGCAGCGGACGTATTGTGGATAACCGTTGCATCAATATTTTTTTTCGGCGCTACGTCGCACGTTTATCGATGGTTACGGTGTTGCTAACTTTTTGTAAGCGCGCCGTGGGATTGCGAGCGTCCGGCGCGCCTGATATATTGCCCGCCGCGCGTGGGAGCAACGCATCAGGCAGCGTTGCGGGCGAATACCCCGTGCAAACCGGCTCAAGTCGTAAAACGTGACGTCGAACTCCTAGCGAAGTCGTGAAGGGGCTGCGCGTGAGCGTATTGTCCGCGGAGATGCTCTGTCAGTTGCGCGAGGCGCTTGCGGCGCGCATCGGCGCCGCCCGGTTTCGAACTTGGTTCGGAGACGCGACCGAATACGCGCAGCGTGAAGAAGTCCTCGAAGTAATCGTGCCGAATGCGTTCGTCGGCAAATGGATCGTCGCCAACTACCTGAACGAGTTGACCGAGGCCGTACGGGAAATCTTCGACGCCTCGACGCGGGTCGAAGTGCGCGTCGCCGAGCGGAGTAGTCCGCAGCGAGTGGAAGCGTGCACTTCGCCGCGTTCAGCGTCTCCGGCGGAGAGCCGTCCACGCACCGCGTCGCGTGCTCTCGCGCTGCGGGCTGATCTCGACGGCTTCGTCGTCGGCCCGAACAACCGGGTCGCGTACGCGGCCGCGCAGACGATCGCCCGCGAGCCGGGCAGGACGCTGAAGCTGCTGGTGCTGCACGGCGGTTGCGGGCTGGGTAAGACTCATCTGCTGCAGGGAATCTGCAACGCGGTTTCCCGTCAGCACCCGACGCTCGAATGGCGCTACATCTCGGGCGAAGAGTTCACGAACGAGTTCGTCGCATCCGTCCGCGCCAACCGCGTCGATGCCTTCCGGGCGCGCTTCCGCAAGGTCGACGTGCTCGTGGTCGATGACATTCATTTTCTCGCCAATAAGAAAGCGACGCAGGAAGAATTTCTCCACACGTTTAACGCGATCGATGCGGCCGGCAAAGCCGTCGTGCTTTCGTCCGATCGTCACCCGCGTTCCATCGCGGCGCTCTCGGAGCCGCTGCAGGATCGTCTGATCTCCGGCATGGTGATTCCGATCGAGCCGCCGGACTACGATACGCGGCGCGAGATCGTCCGGCGCAAGGCGGCGGCGATGAATTGCCGCGTTACCGACGACGTGCTCGACTACGTCGCGCAGCGCGTCACGCGGAACGTTCGCGAGTTGGAAGGCGCCGTGTTCAAGCTGGTCGCGCTGGCTTCGCTCATTCGCGATCCGTTGACGCTCGCGGCCGCCCGCGCCGCGCTGGATGAGCAACTCGCGCTCAGCAGCCGCGCTCCGGCCCCCGAAGAGATCATGCAGGCCGTGGCGCTGCGTTTTGAGCTGCCGCGTGAGCAGCTCTGCTCGCGCAGTCGCGACCGGACCGTGAGCACAGCGCGTGCCATCGCGATGTTCCTCGTGCGGCAGCACTGCTCAATGAGTTTCCCGGAGATCGCCCGGGCGTTTTCACACAAAAACCATTCGACGGTGCTGATGGCGGTGCAGCGCGTGCAGGGCTGGCTCGAAGCCGACGTAACGGTGACGTGGCGAACAGCGCGCGGCCGACATGAGGCGCTGCTGCGCGGTCTGGTGAACGCGCTGACGCGCGCGTTTTCCGGCGAACTGATCCGGGAGCCCTTCGCGGCGGCCGCAAACTAAGTCGTTTGGACGGAGTCGCGCCGATCGATTCGCTTTCGGGCAGCGGAGCGTTCACGCATTCGGCGCGGTCTCGCGCAGCGCCGTGTCGATTCGGATTCCCAGCAGAAATGTCCCCATCGCGACGCGGCGCGAATGAACCACACGCCCGTACCAGCAGGTTGGTTCGCCGTCCGAGTGGATGAGCATCACCTCGACGGAAGTGCCTGGATGAAACGGCGTACCCACGTGGATGGCCAGCCCAGTGGCGGAAATGTCCACCGATTCGCCGGGAATGACAGTCGTTGTGGAGTCGAGCGGGCGTACGCGGCAGGGAACCCGCATGGCGATGCGCTGATTCGCGCGGCGTGCCCCCTCGCCACCGATCGCGAAGCCGCATGAGCCGGACATGTAGGTCGACACGGCAACTCCCTAAGAAAATGTCATCGAGTCCTATCGTCAGAGAGAGTGGCAAAAGATGAGCCGCGCCGGACTTGCAACCGGGAATTCTGGGCGGATTTCACCAAAGTAAGAAGCGGTTTTCGGGCCATGATTGGTCTGATTGGCGGAACTGGACCGCGCGGCCAATTTGGGTTTTACTGGACTCTCGATGCGACCATCGGAGCGTACGTCGCCCGCGCCGCTCGGCCTGGTGGCCGGCGCGGGGGAGCTTCCGCGCCTCGTTGCGCGCAATGCGCGCGCCGCGGGACGGTCCGTGGCGGTCGTTGCCCTGCGCGGTTATGCGGATCCTTCGCTGCGCGACCTGGCAGACCACTTCTGCGTGCGGGGCGTTGCTCAGCTCGGCCGCTGGATCCGCGCCTTGCGCTTGCGCGGCTGCCGCGAGGTCGTCATGGTGGGCCGGGTGAGCAAGGCCGAGATGTTTGCGGGCCCGCGCTGGCTGCAATGGTTGCAGTATGTCCCCGACCTGACGAGCATAAGGGTCTGGTACTTCGCCACGCGGGATAAGCGAAACGACACGCTGCTGCGGGCGGTGGCCGACGAGTTTTCGCGCCGCGGGCTAACGATGATCGATTCCACGCGGTACATCCCCGAAGCGCTCGCGGAAGCGGGGCTGATTTCGTCGCGCGGCGTGCGCCCCGCCGCACAGGCCCCGCGCGCCGTGCTCGATGCCGCCGATTTTGCCTGGCCGATCATCAAGCAGATGGGGGCGCTCGACATCGGCCAGTCGCTGGCGGTCAAAGAGCGCGAGGTGATCGCCGTCGAGGCGATCGAGGGCACGGATCGTTTGATTCAACGCGCGGGCGAACTCTGTCCGCAGGGCGGCTGGACGCTCGTCAAAGTTGCCAAGCCGAACCAAGACATGCGTTTCGACGTTCCGACGATCGGCCCGCGCACGATTGAATTGCTGCATGCCGCCCACGCCGGGGCGTTGGTAGTTGAAGCCGGCAAAACGATCATTTTGGAACGCGAGCGGACGATCGCCCTCGCCGAAAAGCTCGGGATTACAATTCTGGGTCGATCGGACGCACCCGCGCCGCCGCGCGCGGAATCCGGTCAGGGGGCATGATTTGGCACGCACGGCGAAAGAGCGTCGCGAACTGGCAGCGCAAGGAAATCCGCTCAAACCGCTCATGTCCGTGGGTGACGCGGCGCCGAGCCATGCGCTTCTCAGCCATTTGCGGCAGGTGCTTACGAAGCACCCCTTGATCAAGGTGCGAATCCAGTCGGATGACCGCGCGCGGTGCGATGAGATCGCCCAGGCGCTGGCCGAAGGTGTGCCTTGTGATTTCATTTCACGAACCGGATTTACGGCCCTGCTCGCCGCCCTGCCCGAATCTCAACCGTCGGGCGAATAGGCGCCCCCCGCGCTCCCCAGTTTTCGCCAACGGTGTCCTCATGCGGCGGCCGATAATACGGCTTACGGGCTCACCATTCCGGGTCGCAATAGCCCGTGGTCGCTGACGTTGAGAATAGAGCGGGGTGCATGGAACCAATTGAGCTCGATGCCCTCGTTGAGCGCGCGCAGCGCCGGGAAAGCGCCGCGCTGGAACGGCTGGTCGATTACACTTCGGCCCGCGCGTGCACGGCTTCCTGCTCCGGATCTGCGGCGCGTCCGACATCGCCGACGATCTGCTGCAGGAGACGTTCGTCCGGCTGGTGCGTACGATCGATACCTACCAGCACGACGGGCGTTTTGCCGCGTGGCTCTATCGCATCGCCGCGAATCTCGCGCGCGACCACTTGCGGCGCACGCGGCGCCGTGGAGTGCCCGTTACGCTGGATCGCGTCGGCGCGGATGGCGACCTCGCGATCGGCTTGGAGCCGGTGGACGATCGCGCCGAGCGGCCCGACGAGACGCTGAGCGGTCACGAGGATCGCCGCCGACTGACGGCGGCGCTGGATCAGCTCAGCGAGATGGATCGCGAGATTCTGCTGCTACGGCATTATTCGGAGCTGCCGTTCGGCGAAATCGCGAGCCTGCTGGGGATTCCGCTCGGCACGGCGCTCGCGCGAGCGCACCGGGCTCTGGCGAGGTTGAAGGGCGAACTGGAAAAGGACGCGAACTCGTGACGAATCGTCTGGAAGACTGGGCCCGTACGCTGGAACAAGAAGCCGACATCGCGCTTGCACCGCTCGGCGGGGCCGGGGTGTCCCCCCAGGCTTTGGCGCGGACGCGGCTGGCGGTTCGCCGCGCCGCGCTCGGCGGCGCGCGCGTCGCCTGGTGGAACTCGCTCATCGCCGGCGGCATTGCGGCCGCCGTCGCGCTGCTGATCTTTCCCGGCGTACGTCAGGAGCTGCGCGGGCGTAGCGACTCGCTCGCGCTGCGCGATGTTTCGGTGGCGCTGCAGGATTGGAGCGATTCGCTGCTGGAATCCGGCCGCACGCTGGGACGCATGCCGGGAGAAGACGAGGGATCGCGCCCGAGCGACGACGAATTTCGGGACTTGCGTGATTCGCTTGACGAATCGCTGGATCTGTTGGGCGACGTGTAGGTTGGAGTTCCGCGGCGCTCAATGCGCGGGGGCGATGTGATCAGATTTTGCTGGATCGTGCTGTTCTGGACCGCGCTGGCCGGGCCGGTGCGCGCGCAAGACGGCGCGGGCGGTGGTGAAGACGAGCCGGACGCCACGTCGGCCGAACCGTCGGATTCCGGCAATGACTCCGAGATGGAGACCGGCCTCGTCAGCGACCTGCTTGCCAATCCCTTTGTCGCGTCGCGCGAGGATTTCGGGCCGCTGCAGCCCGGAGAGCAGGAGAAGCTGCTCGATTTCGTGCGAGCTCATACGCCACGCATCGCGGAGATGCTGGAGCGCCTGCAGTCCCAGAACCCCGCCCGCTTCGATGAGCGCATGCATGACCTGGCGCCGCGGCTGCGACGCTTGGCGCGGCTTTACGAGCGCAGCCCCGAACTCGGCGAAAAGCTGCTGCGTCATGCCGACAATCTCGACGGCATCAAACGGCGCCTGCGCGCCCTTCCCCCCGGGGATGATTCCGCTCTCCCGCGTAAACGAGCGCTCGAGGAGGCGCGCCGCTTGGTGCGCGAGAACATCGGCATCGAGGCGGCCGTGCTCGACGCACGGATCAAAACTCTGCGGGAGCGCCGCGCCGCGCTCGTCGATCAGGAGTTCACGCGACTGACGACGGATTCGACGCAGGCGGCCAAGCTGCCGACCGACATGCGGCCGCTCATTCAGAAGTTCGCAGCTACGTCACCGGGCCCGGAGCGCGACGCGTTGGCCGCGACGATTCGCGCGCGCATCGAGCGCGATATCGATCGCAGCGTCGCGCAGATGAATACCCAGGCCGCCAGATTACGAAGCGGCATCGCGGCCGAGACGGAGTCGCGGCTTGACGGGCTCCGGGGCAAGACGCAGCGCCCGCCGGCTCCGCGTCGCCCGGCTTCCCGACCCTGACGCTTGCACCCTAACCGCGCCGCGCCGGCCGTTTCCATCTTCGTGGATTGACGATCCGCTGCGCCGCCTCAAATAATCGCTGCGCGGAATCCAGTTTCCCGAACACGGCCAGGGGCGCCAGGGACGGTGCGGATGCGGTTTCGAGTTCCATCTTCTGCAATGCCCACCGGCCGCCGGGCGGTTACTTCGTGAGTTCTCAGCGTCGCCGGCTTGGCAAACGCGCCGCACGCGCCAGAGCCCAGCGCGTTCGCGCGGGCGTGCTGTGCCTGCTGTCGGCGGCCGCGGGGGCGTTCGCGGTTTGGTATGTCGAGACCTATCGTCTCCCGACCGTCGTCACGCATCGCTATGTCGGCACCGCCCTCAACCCGTTGACGACGCCCGCCGGCAATTACGATTGGTCAACGCAGCCGGAGCCGGCATTTCCAGTTCCTGCTTATTCCCAGTTCCTGCGGGATGTGCTGATCGTTCTCGATCCCGGTCACGTGGGTCAGCGCGACCCCGGCGGTAACTGGAAACGCGGCCCGACCGGCCTGCGCGAAGCGGTCGTCAACCTGAATGTGGCGCTCTATCTCCGCGAATTCCTCCAAGCCGCCGGCGCGCGTGTCATCCTGACGCGCGACGAGGACAAATCGCGCAACCTGAGCGACCCGGAAGACCTCGCCTCACGCGCCGAAGTCGCCAATGCCGCCCGGGCGGACCTGCTGATCTCGCTGCATCACAATGCGGCTGACAGCGCCAAGGCGAATTACACCTCGCTCTACTACCACATGAGCCCTGACCGCAGCCCGGCCAGTCTCTGTGCCGCGCGCTACTTGCTCACCGGACTCAATGACGCACTGCGGCTGGAGGACCAGAAAGGTTGCGCGCTCGCGCCCGACACGCTCATCTATCCCAAGTCGGGCTTCGGCGTTTTGCGACAGGCCGAGGTGCCGGCCGTGCTCGTCGAATCCTCTTTTCATACGAATCCGGAAGAGGAGGAGCGTCTCCGAGATCCCGTCTACAACCGGCGCGAGGCGTATGGGCTGTTCCTCGGGCTGTGCCGTTGGGCTCAAGCCGGCCTGCCGCGCGTTGCGCCGACCGAGCGGCGCGTTCGCAACGGCAAGCCAATCGTGATTCGCCTGGACGACGGGCTGACCGGGCGCGGCGGCTTCGGCGGCAACACGCCCAAAATCTTTCAGGATTCACTGCGCGTGGAAATCGGCGACGCGGCCGTGCCCTTTTCCGTGAACTGGGCGACGCGCGAGCTGACCGTCAACCCGACGCGGGCGCGCGGCTCGGTCGATGTCTATGTGGATTTTGAAAATGTCTTCGGGCAGCACGTCCTGCACCCGCGTGTCAGCGTCGAACTGGAGTGACAAGGCGCCGGTCGCGGGTCAGGCCAGCAGCTTCTGCGTGGCTTCGAGCAGTTTGTCCATGCGGAAGGGCTTATTGAGATATTCGTCGACGCCGAGCGCTTCGGCGTACTGCTTGTGCCGCTTGCCCTGATTCCCCGTGATCATGATGACACGCGGCTTGGCTCCGCGCGCCTTGCCCTGGCGCAGCTTTTCCAGCACCAGGAAGCCGCTCTTTTGTGGCAGCATGATGTCCAGAATGACCAAGTCGGGGTTCTTTTCTTCCGCGATCGCTACGGCTGTGTTGCCGTCCGTCGCGGTCTCGATCTTCGCCCCCAGGTCGGCCAGTCCACTCGTAATGCCCGCGACAACGTCCGGGTCGTCATCCACGATCAGGATCGTCTTCCCTGAATAATCATCAGCCACGGGCAAATCTCCTCGATGTCCGATCTTAGTGTAGGCTCCTTATTCGCACCGGACAATTACGGCGCGCGGGGCTGGGAACGTCCCGGAAACGCCGCAATCTGAACCGAGCCGCGACCGTGAGGGAGCGGGGGCAGCCGAAAAACGTCCCACCTGGTGGACCGAAGTTCGCCATCCCCCGCTTACTTACATGCGCGGCGCTGGTCAGATTGAATTGTCATCCGGGAGCCTGTACGCGGGCCGCCTCATTCGCGCCCGAGTTCGGCGCCCGCACAAAGGAGCCAACGCGTGAAGGAAATGTCGCGCAATCTGACAGTCGGCCTATTCGCCCTCGTGGGTCTGGGCGCACTCGCCGCGCTCATCATCATTTTCGGCGTCACGAGTTGGGGTATCTCGCGCTCCGGGCTGAAGCTCGAAGCACGCTTCGAGTCGGCCTCCG
>JBGAJB010000129.1:0-9352 GCA_044225155.1 Phycisphaerae bacterium
TTCAGTTCGGAGGTGCGTTTCAGGGCTGCGGAACTTGATTCCCGGCGCGACTTTATCTACGCTGCCCCCGTTCGTCGGATTTCCGACGCCGATGTAGCTCAATGGCAGAGCACGGCTTTCGTAAAGCCGGGGTTATGGGTTCAACTCCCATCATCGGCTTTCGTTTTTTCCCTGGAAGATCAGCCTGATTCGGCGGTGGTTGTTCAGCCTGCCGTCAGCCACGCCAGCAATCGCTCGGTATCCGAGAGATCCGGGACGGCGTGATCCGCGCCATGCGCACGAAGCTCGTCGGCCGTGGATTGCCCGGTGCCGACGCCCAGGCAGCGACAACCGTTTCTCTTCGCGCAGTCCACGTCCGCCGGCGAATCGCCGATGATCGTGATCCGCTGAAATTCAAGCGGGCGACCCAGCAGTTCCGTGAAGCGTGTGCGCGCCACCGGCGGCAAATGATGGCGCTCCGGCGGCACGTGGGGCGAATCGTCTCCCCACACTTGCACGCGAAACTGCTCTACTGCGATCCCGCAAGCGCTGAGTTTCAGTTTGCCGGTTTCGGGAAAGTTTCCCGTCAGCAGGCCGATGACGTGCGTGCTCCGTTGCGCCAGTGCGGAGAGCAGGGCCATCACGCCCGGCAATGCGCCGGAAGTCTTCATCGTCGCCAGCTCGGCCGGAAGTGCGGCGTGATAAGCGGAGCGGATTCGCCGCAGATTCTCGGCCGTCGGCTCGACGCCATTCGCGCGCAGCAGATCCAGCAGAATCACGGGGTCCAATCGCCCGGTGAACGGCACGCCCTCGATCGCAAAATTCGGATGAAACGCGTGGGCGCCCGCGGCCCGCATCGCACGCATGCCCGCGCCGCCGGTGCGTAGCAGCGTCGCGTCAATGTCGAAGAGGATCAGCATGCGCCTGCCAGTCCAGCCAGCTCATGCTCGACGCGCGCCCGATCGGTCTCGCGCAGCAGCGGCAGATTCGCGCGAACGTTCGCGACGGCCGCTCCGACAGCGGCCCGCGCCAGGTGAATGGACGAGGCGACGTCCGCTTTCAACATCGGATTTCCGATGCGATCCAGCTCGGCCGCCAGCCGCTCCACCTGTCGCGCCAAGAGCGCCGTTTGCAGCGGCACGGCCGCCGCGATGATCGCCGTCTCCGCGATGCGCTCGGCGCGCTTGGGATCGGCGCGATCCAGCTTTAGCGCCGCCGATAGCGCGCCGTAGGCCAACGCGTCCTCATCCATCAACACTTCGAGCATGTCGCCGGCGTGCGTGAGGCCCTCGCGGATCATGCGGACCTGCGGCTCCACGGCGGCAAATTTCGGTCGTCCCAGCGTGAGTTCACAAACCATGCGGCCCAGCGCGGCCGCAAGTGTGCCACTGAGCGCCGCGGCCGCTCCGCCTCCGGGCGTCGGTTGGGCGGACGCGAGCCGGTTCACGAATTCGGTGAGGGAAAGATTCCGCAGGCTGGAAGAGTCGTCCGTGGTCTGCTTCATACAGCCGTCGATGTTACAGGATTCGCGACTCGCGCGCACCGAATTGGATCGCTTCGTGTTGAGGCTCAAGCGCAACTGGCCGCGGCGCGTGTCCGAAAACTGGGAGTTTCGCGGAACTTCCACTTGCGTTGTGGGAATGCGCGATTACTCTTTGGGTGACAATTCGGGGTAACGCATGGAAGCTACGACAGTTCCAATGGGCTCTGTCGGCGTGCCAGGATGGCAAGCGCCGCAGAACTTCAAAGACCTTCACGTTCACATGGTGGGCATCGGCGGCAGCGGTATGTGCGGCCTGGCGGCCGTGCTGATGCGCCGCGGTGCACGCGTTAGCGGCTCGGACCGCACGCAATCGCCGACCGTGCTGAATTTGCGGGAGCGCGGCGCGACGATCGGCAAGATCGAAAGCGCGGAGAATCTGCCCGAGCGCGTCGACGTGCTCGTGGCGTCCGCGGCCGTTTCCGACGATCACCCTGAGTTGGGCGAAGCGCGGCGCCGGCGGGTGCCGATTCTCAAATACGCGCAGATGCTCGGCCAGCTAATGGCGCGGCATCGCGGCATCGCGATCAGCGGCACACACGGCAAGAGTACGACGACGGCGTGGCTGTCGTTCCTGCTGCGGCAGGCCCAGATCGATCCGAGTTTCGTGATCGGCGCGGACGTTGCACAGCTCGGCGGCGGCAGCGGTGTCGGCGACGGACCGTACTTCATCGCGGAAGCGTGCGAATACGACCGGTCATTCCTGAACCTGCGGCCGCGCGCGACGGTCATCCTGAACATCGAAGAGGATCACCTCGACTATTACCCCGATCTCAACGCGATCACGAACGCGTTTTCGGAATTCGCCACGCTGCTTCCGGCCGACGGCCTGCTGCTGCTGAACGCACACGATCCGCGCTGCCACGAGGTAGCGCAGCGGAGCGAACGCATTGTCGAAACGTTCGGCTTCGTCGAAAGCGCCACGTGGCGCGCCAGCGATCTCGAGCTGATCGACGGCCGCTTTCAGTACCTGCTTTGGCACGCCGGCCATCCGCTGGGCCGTGTGTCGCTCGGCCTGTCCGGCGAACACAACGTGATGAACTCGCTGGCCGTGGCTGGACTGGCTCACTGGGCCGGCGCGAGCTTTGAGCAAATCCAGCGCGGCTTGGCGGAATTTCAGGGGGCCCGGCGCCGTCTCGAATGCCGCGGCGAGGCGAACGGCGTGCTCGTCGCCGATGACTACGCGCATCATCCGACGGAGATTCGCGCCACGCTGAAGGCCGCCCAGCAGCGTTTTCGGCCGCGACGGCTCTGGTGCATTTTTCAGCCGCATCAGCATTCGCGGACGCGCTTCCTGCTGGCGGATTTCGCGGCCAGCTTTGCCCAGGCCGATTTTGTGGTCGTGCCGGATATCTACTTCGTGCGCGACAGCGCTCGTGAGAAGGAACTCGTTTCCGGCGGCGACCTCGTGGATCGCATCATCGATCACGGCGGGTCGGCCGTCTTTATTCCCGAGTTTGCGGAGATCATCGAACACGTGGCGACACGCGCGCAGCCCGGCGACCTGGTCCTGACCATGGGCGCGGGCGATATCTGGAAGGTGGCGGATGAACTGCTTCGCCGGCTTCGAATCGATCTGCCGGCCTGACATCTCGCTCGCCGACTACACGTGGTATCGCCTCGGCGGGCCCGCGCGTTGGTTCGCGCAGCCGCGCGACGAAGCGGAGCTCGCGGCCGTCTTGCAGCATTGCCGCGACGAAGGCCTCCCGTGGCGTGTGCTGGGGCGCGGCGCGAATCTGCTGGTGCGTGATGCCGGTGTCGACGGCGTCGTCATTCAGCTCGCGGGCGAGCATTTCGGAAGCGTCACGATTGATGGCGAATCCGTTTCGGCCGGCGCAGCGACCGACTTCCCCAAGTTGATCCGCAAGACGATCGCGTCCGGCCTGGTTGGCCTGGAGGCACTGGCCGGCATCCCCGGCAGTTTCGGCGGAATCGTCCGGATGAACGCGGGCGGCAAGTATGGGGAGATCGGTTCCTTTGTTCGCGAGGTGCGCGTGCTCCGGAGCGATGGAGAACTCGCAACCCTGGTTCGCGAAGAGGTCGATTTCCGCTATCGCAAGACAAAGCTGGCCGGCTGCGTCGTCCTCGGCGCGCGGCTCGCTCTACAAAGCGGAGATTCTGAGACTGCCCTTGCGCGACATCGCGACGTGTGGAACGAGAAATCCGCCGCCCAGCCCGCCGTTTCCGAGCGGTCGTGCGGCTGTATCTTCAAGAATCCCCCCGGCGCGTCGGCCGGCAAGCTGATCGACGAGTCCGGCCTGAAGGGCCAGCGTGTCGGTGGGGCGGAAATCAGCACGCGGCATGCGAACTTCATCGTCGCGCGCGAGGGCACTTGCGCGCAGCACGTGCTAGACTTGATCGCGCTCGTGAAGGATCGCGTGCGCGAACGGACCGGCGTCGAGCTGGAACTCGAAGTTGAGGTCTGGTGAGGAAAGGATTCCCCGATGATTCAACAGGTGCGTTACGTGCCACCCGCGGACGTGCAGAAGCTCCGGATTACGGTCCTGTGCGGCGGGCCGAGCGCCGAACGCGAGGTCAGCCTGCAATCCGGTCAGGCGATCGCGGACGCGCTGCGTCGCCGCGGCCATGAAGTTTTCGTCTCCGACATCGGGCCCGATCAGTTGGGCGCGCTCGACCAGCCGTCCGACGTGATCTTCCCCGCGCTGCACGGCACCTTTGGCGAAGACGGCACGATCCAGAGCATCATGGAACAGCGCGGCCTGCGATTCGTCGGCTCGGGTGCGTTCGCCTCGGCCCAGGCGATGGACAAGGTCGCTACCAAGCAGCTCGCCGCGACGCTCGACATTCCCACTCCGGAATTCGAAGTGTTGGAGCGCGGCCAGCATCCGCGCCTCGCGCCGCCGCTCGTCGTCAAGCCCGTCGATCAGGGCAGCAGCGTGGCGACCACGATTGTGCGCCAGGGCAGCGAACTCGGTCCGGCGCTGGAGCAGGTTCTTCGACCCTTCGGCCGAGCGCTGCTCGAACGCTTCATTGAGGGCGATGAGTTGACCGTCGGAATCGTGGGCCGACGGGCGCTGCCGCCGATCTGTATCCGCCCGAAGCGCGGTTTTTACGACTACGAGGCCAAATACCTGGCCGACGATACCGAATACCTATTCGACGCCGGTCTGCCCAGCGCCGTCCTTTCGCGCGTCAGCGAGATGAGTCGGCGGCTTTTCGACGCGCTGGGCTGCCGGCACCTGGGACGAGTCGACTGGATGATCGATCGCGAGACACGTCCCTGGCTGCTGGAGGTCAACACCCTGCCCGGCTTCACGAGTCACTCGCTTCTGCCCAAGGCGGCCGCCCATGCCGGCGTGCCGTTTGAGGAACTGACGGATCGACTCGTGCGAATGGCGCTGGAGGACGTGCGATGAGCCGCGCGCCCGCTCCCAAGAAGAGCAGTCGCACGAACGCCCCCGCGCTCAGTCCCGGTGGTCAGGCGTTGGCGCGCTACATCGGCGCGGCGATTGCGTTCGGGTTGATCGGCGCGATGATCGCATTGGGATTGAATCGCCTGGAACTGCACGCGCAGCGGCTGCCGTCGGGCCCGACGCGAGTCGTCTGGAGCAATCTGCCGGCCTGGTTGAGCGAATCCGCCTGGTCGCCCGTGATGGAGCAAGTGGAGGCCGCGGCGGGCGTTTCGTCCGATGTCGACGTCTACTTTCCGCGCTTGTGCGAAGTGATCGCGGCCAAGCTTGCCGATTGCGCCTGGATCGAGCGCGTGAAGCGCGTGTCCAAGCGCGCGGATGGATTGATCGAGGTCGATGCGACGTTTCGCCGCCCCTATGCGTGGGTAGAGCAGGGGAGCGACGCGTACCTGATCGACGATGCCGGCGCTCTGTTGCCGCGCACCATGCGGGCCGCTGAGGTTGACGCGCAGCGCTGGCTGCTGATCCGCGGCGTACAGGCGAAGGCCCCGCCGGTGGGACAGCGGTGGGCGGGCGAAGACCTCGAAGGCGGGTTGAAACTTGCCGGCTTTTTATATCGTGCGGCCGAGGCCAATACGCTTCAATGCAGACCGGACCTGCGGGCGATCGACGTGGGCAATTTCAAGCGTCAACGCGATCGCATGGGGGCCGAGTTGCGAATACAGCTTGCGAGCGGGAATACCATCCTGGAGTGGGGATTGCCGCCGGGCGAAGAGCATACGGTGCAGATTCCCGCCGTCCGCAAGCTGGGGCTGATCGAGGGGCTTTATCGCGCTCACGGCAGCCTGCCGGGGAACTCGCGCGTAGATCTGCGGTGGCCTTCGTCACCGGAGATCGCGCCGCTTTGAGGGTTGAGCCATGCAGCAGATACCGCATATGTCCGCGAGTGAAACGTTGGCCGCGCTGTGGCAGTTTGCGGGCGAACACATGAAGTTGCCGGCAGGATTCGAGTGGGCGCCGCTGACGGCGTCGTGCGGCTGCGCGCTATTCGGTTTGCTGCTCCTCGTACGCGGAGCGCGCTGGGCGCCCGGTCTGGCAGGCCTGCTTTTCGGCGGTATTTGCGGCGCGGGAGCCGCGGCGATCGCTCAGAACAACGGTTATGCGACGTCCGCTTTGCCGGCGGGACTGGTCGCCGGCGTAGTCGGTCTCGGCCTCTGTTTGCTGATGTTCCGCGTGTTGCAGGCGGCGATCATGGCGGGTGTGCTCGCGCTCGTGGGCGTCAGCGTCTATTACGCGCGCGGCTTGCATACGGAAGTGGCGAACTGGGTCTCGCGCGGTGTTGAGGGAGAAACGCTCACGCTGCGTCCGGCGGGCGAGGTGGTTGGCGCAAACGGTTGGCACACGGCCGGGGAACTGTGGAACCACCTCGTTTCCAACGTGCCTCAGTTTCAGCTGACTCTGGGCTCGATCGTTGGCCTGACGCTGGCGGCCGGATTCGTGTTTGGCTTCCTGCTGCCGCGTTTGTCGCGCGCCATCTGGGCATCGACGTTGGGTGTGGTAATTTGCGGCGTCGGCGCCACGGGCTTGATGCAGAAGCTCGCGCCCGATGCGCTGGCGTGGCTCAGCGCGAATACGGAGACGGCCTGGAGCATCGTCGGCGCGGCGTGGCTGATTTCCCTGGGAATCAACCTGATCTCGACCCGCAAGACGAAGAAGGCCTCGATCACCGTCGAACCGGCGCCAACTGCCAAGCCGGTAGGCGTGTAGGTCGCAGAATTTTTTTTGATTCCGGTAACCGACTTCATCCGATAAAAACCCGAATACAGATCGGCCCTGAGCCGTGGAATCGGGTTGCCGGACGCGCCCGCGCAATCTTTGCCGGGAATTCATATCTTCAATTTCCCTCTTCACTTAAGCGCGTTTAGAATTGAGTTAGAGCCGGCAGGGGAACGAACACTCGGGGCATCGGCGAACCATCGGGCAACTCACACGCCCGCCCCGCATTCGCAGACCGGCCAAATCGGACACGACTGCTCTTGATGCGCGCCATCAGTTCTTTGCGCGCCGAAGAAGGGTTCGTGCACATGCTGAATCTGCGTAGCGCCGACGTATTCGTCGACCTGTGTCTGCAACGAGAGTACCTGGAAGATACGCGCATGCGTTGCCTGAACCACGGTCAGGTGGCGCGCAATTCGCACCGCTTGATGGCGTACGCGCGCTGGGCGCACGTGCCGGTCATTTCGTGCGTCGACGCGTTTCCGAGCACCGATGACGAGATGCAGCCCACGGTCCGCCGGACACAGGCGCTGCAGGCCGTGAAGTCGCGCGGCACCGTGCTGCCGTGCCACGCGGTAATCGATACGGACAATTGCCCCGGCGTCTCGCTCGACGTGCTTCGCGCGCATCAGCAGGTCGTCTTCACGAAAGAGCACCGCGACCCCTTCACGAATCCCAAGCTTGACCGTCTGCTGACCGAAATGCCGGCGGCGCGTTTCGTCGTGTTCGGCGTCCCGCTCGAGTCGTCCGTTCGCATGCTCGTACTCGGACTGATTCGCCGCGGGCGCAGCGTCGCGCTGGTCGAGGATGCCTGCGGCCATTGGAGCGAGCCGGACGCGCAGATGACATTGCGACAGTTGGGCGTGAAGGGCTGCGGGATGTTGCGGGCTTTCGACTACGTGCGGAACGAGGCGCTGCGTTTGATTTCGCGCCGCCGTCCGTCACCGCGTCCCACGGGAACGCGATCGGTCGCCTGAAGGCTCTCGGTATCGGGCGCGTGCCTGATTTGCTCGGTTGAAGACTGGAGGGGAGAGTAGCGTGGCCTGGGCGGCCCGCGCGCAAGTGCGGGCTGCCCGCCATGATTTCAGGACCGATCAGCCCATGCTGTGCGGGCGGCGACGAACCGGCGGCGCCATCCCTTCGGGCCGGCCGAAGATCATGCGTCCGGCGGATGTCTGGAGCACGCTCGTGACCGTGAGCATCACGTCTTCGCCGAGCTTCTCGCGCGACGCCTCGGCCACCACCATCGTGCCGTCCTCGAGATAACCGATCGCTTGGCCGGCCTCTTCGCCCGGCTTGATGACCTTTACGCTGACGGTTTCGCCCGGCAGCACGACTGGTTTCAGGGCGTTGGCCAGGTCGTTGATATTGATCACCTCGACACCGCGAAGCTGGGCGACTTTGTTGAGGTTGTAGTCGTTCGTCACGATGCGCCCGTCGATCTTCTTGGCCAGCTCGACGAGCTTGGCATCTACTCCCATCGCGTCATCGACCGCCGGCAGGCGCGTGTCGGAGATCTTGATCTCCACCTTTTCGTTTGTCTGAAGCTTGTTCAGCATGTCGAGCCCGCGGCGGCCGCGGTTGCGTTTGAGCCGGTCGCTGCTGTCGGCGATGGTCTGCAATTCCTGCAGCACGAAGCGCGGGATGATCAGCGGCGCATCGATGATGCGCGTATCGCAGATATCCGCGACGCGCCCGTCGATGATCACCGAGGTATCGAGGATCAGCGGCCGCGTGCCGCGCGACTGCTTGGCGAACTCGACGTAGGGAATGACGAAGCGGATGTCGTCTTTGGTCTGCAACACGAAACTGATGCAGAAGTAGCAGCAGACGATGCCGATCATCAGCTTGGCCGCAGGCACGATCGGCTTGTTGGACAGCATGGTGAATGAAGCATCGATCGTCATTTGGAGAATCAAACCCAATCCGAACGCCATGACCATGCCCGCGACGAGCCCCAGGAACGCACCTGACAGGGCTGCCAATGACTTGCGGGGCAGAATCGCGTCCACGGAAACGATCGCCAGACCGACGATGATCGCCGCGGCCATGATACCGAAGGACCATTTTCCGAGATCGTTCCCCGGCGTGGGGTTCTCCGCGTTGACCGCGGTAAAGGCCACCGCGGCCAGCAGGATTACAAAAATTCCTCGTAACGCCCAAAGCAGCATATGACACTCCGTGCATATCGATGGCCGCACTGAGCAGCGGCGCGCCGCGCCGAAATGAAGCGACGATAGTTTGGGCGCTCGGCACGGTGCGCCGCCCGAGGATTCTAACCGAAGGGAAGAACGCTCGGTTCGCGGCGCGCAGGGATTCCGTGTGATAAGTGCGGTCGGGTTGTGCGAACTCAGCCCGTGAACGAAACGAGATTCGTGATACGCGTATTCAAGTCCAGCGTGGCGACGTTTTCACCCCGAAAGACGGCCCGGCCGTCCGGCGTTTGAACCTCCCAGCCGAACCGCACCCAACCATGAAGTTCCTGCGGATTCCCCGAGCCGACCAGCCGCATGCCCGGCATGTGGCGTAGCGAGCCGGCGATGTGCCGCGAAAGGCTCGCCAGGTCGTCCGTGGCCGCGAAGCCGGTTCGAACGCGGACGTCGCTGGAGCAGCAATCGGCGAGAAGCGCGCTGCGCCGTGCGTCGTCGGCTTCGCCCCACGCGGCGAACCAGGCGCCGATGACTGC
>JBGAJB010000130.1:0-9758 GCA_044225155.1 Phycisphaerae bacterium
GTCGACCTCGACGAGACGCTCGAATTCGACGTCGATCTGGGCTTCATCAAGACCAAGGGTGCCATCCACGCTGCGGCCGCCCAATTCGATTTGCGTGGCCGGGAACTCGAGCTGCTCTGGAATCGCGCGGAAAACCGCATCGAGAAGTTGAGCATGGCGCCGGGCGGGACGCTCACCCTGGCGGGCGGCATGCCTGGTGAGCTGGCTGGCGAAAAACCGACGTCCAGCGCGCCGACCACGGCCGCCTCGAAGCCGGCGCCACCGACGGCGGGCACCGTGTACGAAATCGCCCTCGATGGTCCGGTCGTCGCTCAACAGATGCGCGGCGACGAAGAAGTCGGTCGTTTGGACGCCGAACGTCTGCATCTGACCTTCGACGTCGGTTCGCGCGGCCGTGCCGCGCTTGGCGGTCCCGCTGAGAAGGGTTCCGCTTCGGCGCCCACGACTGCGCCAACCACAACGAATCCCGCCGTAGCAAGCGACAGGCCTCGCAAGCCGGCGTCGGACAAGTCGCCGTCCACGCAGCCGCGCGAAGAGCGGCTGGTCGTCACCTGGAAGGGTGCGCTCCATCTGACGCCGATCGGAAAAACGGCGCGCGCTCGCCGCGAACAATCGATCGAGGCATTTGGAGCGCCGGTGCGCTGGACTTCACGTCAGATCTCGATCCGCGGGAGTCGCCTCGAATACGACGGTACAGCGCAGCGCCTGTGGATCGACCCGCTGCCCGGCGAGGGCGTGGAAGTCGATCTCTCGACCACCGCACACCTGACCGCGGCCGGCGTCTATGTCGATCGCGCCGCGGACCTCGTCAAGCTGGTCGGCCCGCTGCGGCTCTGGTCCCGCGATAAATCCAAACGCAGCGAATCGCTCGTGATTACCTGTGGACTGTGGGGCACGCTCAATCTCGCCGCGAGCAAGAACCCTGCCAGCCAGCCGACCGGCACGGACCTCAGCAGTTTCGGCGAGCTGGAACGCGCGACGTTTGTGGGCGATGTTCACGTCGAAATGTCCGGCCGTGTACTCGACGCCGACCGACTCGAAACAAGCTTCCGCGCGCCCGAGGGCAATGAGCCGCTCGAAGCGCGGCTCGATTCGAGCGAAGCCAGTGGCGGTGTCCGCCTGAAGGCCGGCGAGCAGCGCATGACGTGCGACCAGCTTTCGATCAATTACTCGCGCGATGAGCAGGGCGAGATCTTTCCGCGCTCGGTTCAGGGCCGCGGCGCGGTCAGCCTCTCGGATCGCGGCGGGAAAGTCGCGGCCAGCGGCCGGGCCGTGAATGCGCTGCTCGATCGTCGCGATCAGGTACGGCACGCCCGCATCGTCGGCACGCCCACGCATTGGGCGTCGGCTTCGGCCGCGCCGTTCCGCGTGCGCGGCGAAGTCATCGAACTCGAACCCGAGGACGAGCGGCTCGACGTACACGGTCCGTCGCGCGTTTCCTTCTTGGCGCAGCGCAGCCTGCGCGGTGCGGATCGCGGCCGCCCGCTTCCGGTCGTGGTTACCAGCCGCCAATCCTTGCGCGTCGATGGAAAGGCCAATGCGATCACGCTCACCGGCGATGTGCAGGCCCGCACGGGCGACGAAACGCTTTACGCCGAAGGCCTGACCATCCTTCTGGAGGATGCCGACGGCGGTGCACCGGCCCCAAGCAGCGAGCGCGACATCAGCCCACTGGCTTTCGCCCGGGGTCTCGCCTTGGTGCAAGCCCCGCTCTCGCGCGTGCCGGGCACGCTGCAATCCCTTTGGCAGAGCTATTCCGGCCGCGATCGTCGTGAAGTAGAAGTCGGGCGCGATTCGCGCCGCCGCGCCGAGCGCAAGGAACCGACGCGCCTGCTAGCCCGCCAGGCACGCGTGCGGAGCGTGACCCTTGCTCCCGGAGACTCGTCGCCGCTCGTCGACCAGCAGATCAGCGCTCCGGAGATGGAAGTCGACATCCGCAACCGGACGATCCACACGACCGGCCTGACGACCCTTGAGATGATCGATCTCCGCCTGCCGGGCGAAGATGGCAGTCAAAACTCCGGCGACGCACTCGGACTGCCCTCGGCGCTCGTTTCCCGCGGCCCCAGCCACACGGCCATGGTCTGCACGCGCGGGATGCTCTATCGCGTCGGCCAGGAAGGCACGGAGCGGCGCGACGGCGTCGTGTTCGAGGGTAGCGTGCGTTTCGTGCATCTGACGGGCCGCGAAATCGCCGACCTCGACACGCTCCTTCCCGAGCTGGCCGGCGATCCGCAGCGTCTCGCCAAGCTCAAGAGCCGCAATTTCCGCACCTGGTGCGATCGCCTCGAATGTGTTTTTGTCGGCGACAACCAGACGACCGGGCGCGGTCTCGCCGCCGACGGCCTGCGACTTGAGAGCCTGATCGCCTCCGGCGAGACGTACGTCCGCGATCAGATCGGCGCGGGAATTCGCGAGATCTGGGCGCGTCACGTGGAATTTGATCGCCCGAACGCCACTGTCCGAGTCCGCGGCGCCGAAGACGGATCATCAAATGCCCGCGTCGACTACTCGAACACCGCCTCGCAGCGCATGGAGACCATCGCCCAGGGGCCGGACTTCGTCATCGACCTGAACAACAACACCGTCCGCGCCGGCCCAACCACGGGAGGCGGCGTCCGGCCGTGACCTCCGCGCCTCAGATCGACCGAGAGATGATGCAGCTCGCCCTCAGTCTCGCTCTGCGGGGGCGCGGCCGCGTCGAGCCGAATCCGATGGTCGGCTGCGTCATCGCGCGCGGCGGAAAAGTTCTTGGAACCGGCTGGCATCGCAAATTCGGCAGACCGCACGCCGAAGTTCACGCGCTGCGCGCTTGCCGTGATTCGGCGCGCGGCGCGACGGTCTACGTCACGCTTGAACCCTGCTGCATCTTCGGGAAGACGCCCCCGTGTACTGACGCATTGATCGCAGCCGGCATCAAACGCGTCGTCGCGGCCACCACCGATCCGAATCCGCGCGTCTCCGGCCGGGGCCTGCGCGCGCTGCGTGCCGCGGGCGTTCAGGTCGAAACCGGACTACTGGCCGGCCCCGCGCGCGAACTCGTCGCGCCCTTTGCGAAGCTCATGACGACCGGCTTGCCCTGGGTCATTTTGAAATGGGCTCAAAGCCTCGACGGCTGCATCGCCACGCGCTCCGGCGACGCGAAGTGGATCAGCGACGCGGCCGCACGGAAACATGCTCACGAGGTGCGCGGCCGGCTCGATGCGATCGTGATCGGCAAAAACACGGCCCTGCGCGACGATCCGCTGCTCACCGCCCGCGTCGGCCGGCCGGCCCGCATCGCGCGGCGCATCGTGCTCGACGAACGTCTTGAAGTCCCTCTTGGAAGCCAGCTCGTTCGCACCGCACGCGACTACCCAACGTGGCTCGCATGCGGCCCCGAGGCGTCCGCACGCCGCCGGCGCAAATTGGAACGCCAAGGCTGCCGTGTTCTCCCACTTTCGACGCCCAAACGCGCGACGCGCATTCTCGAATTACTGCGCATCCTCGGCGCGGAAGGCTGCGCGAACGTTTTGTTTGAGGGCGGCGGCGAGGTGCTGGGCGAGTGCCTCGATGCCCGCATCGCGGATGAACTGCACGTCTACATCGCGCCGCTACTCATCGGCGGCCGCGACGCGATTCACCCGCTCGCGGCCGCAGGCCCGGCCCGCGTCTCCCAAGCCGTGCGACCAGCCGATCTCATGCTCCAACCGCTCGGTGACGGCTGGTTTGCGCACGCACGAATCGCGCACGATGCAGCGAAGCGGCGACGAAAGAAATAGAGAGGAACTACTTTCCGCGCTTGTAGAACGGCAGCGCCGCCACTTTCGCGGGGAGCGTCGAGCCGCGCAGATCAATCTCAAGGGCCGTGCCGACCGCTGAATGCTGCGGCTGCACAAAAGCCATCGCGATGACCTTGCCCAGCGTCGGGCTGGTGGTACCGCTCGTGACGGTTCCGACGGGCGCGCCGCCGGCGAGAATCGTCGCGCCCTGCCGCGGCGTGCGCTTGCTGTCGATTTCCAGCCCGATCATCACCTTCGCCGGGCCGGCCTCCTTCACCCGCGCGCACGTCGCCTGGCCGATGAACTCCTTGGTCAGGTCCACAGCCCAGCCCTGACCGGCCGTGATCGAGTCCCATTCTTCGGTCAATTCGTGGCCATAGAGCGGCATGCCGGCTTCGGTGCGCAGCGTGTCGCGTGCTCCCAAACCGGCCGGCTTGATCGGCCGCCCGATGTCGGCGCTATTCTCCACCAGCATGCCGACGGCCGCCTCGCCCAGATGCGCGGGGATGATGATCTCGATGCCGTCCTCACCGGTGTAGCCGCTGCGCGCCACGTAGTAGGCCTGCCCCATGAACGAGCCGGTCTTGCAGTGATAGCGCTTCAGATCGGAGACCTTGAACGGCAGCAGACGATCGAGCGATTCGAGCGCCTCGGGCCCCTGAATCGCGACCATGGCCGTTTCGGTCGTGCGATCGTCGATCGTTACATCAAAGCCGCGTCGCTGCTTCTCCCACCACGCGACCAGCTTCTCGCGGTTCGACGCGTTGCACACTACCAGCCACTTTTCTTCGAGCCGCGAAACGATTACGTCATCCAGAATGCCGCCGTCCTCGCGGCACATGTGGCTGTAGCGGCATTGTCCGACTTTCATGTCGCCAATGCGGCGCGTGTTCAGCCGCTCCAGCAGCGCCTCGGCCCCCGGGCCTTCGAAGTAAACGCGGCCCATGTGCGAAACGTCGAAAAACGTCGCGTGTTGGCGCGTGAAATTGTGCTCTTCGATCAGCCCGGTATAGAAAACGGGCATCTCCCAGCCGGCAAAATCGACCAGCCGGGCGCCCTGGCGGTGGTGAAAGTCTTTCATAGGCGTCGTGTTCATCGCGATAGCATATCGGCCGCGTTCCGCCTTCGCCCAACCGCCCTACTCGCAGCCCGGTACCCGCAAGATCGCACTTTCGCACGTCGCGCGCGCGGCGCTGGAGGTCCGACCGGTCTTCTCCGCGCAATCACGTCCCGATTTGAGACGCGCGCTTGAAGTTGAGAAGATTCTTCAGCCCAACCCCTCCCCAAACGAAGACCTATTCCTCGCTCGGCGTCCGCAGCAAAAGATGCTGCTCAATCTCGGCCCGGATCATCCCCTGAAAATGCTTGCCCCCATTCCCGAATCCGTGCCGATCGCGCGGATACACCATCAGTTCGAACTGTTTGCGCTTGCCCTGGAGCGCGTCGATCAGCTGCGCCGTGTTCTGGAAATGCACGTTGTCATCAATCAGTCCATGCGCGACGACCAACCGGCCGTGCAGATTCTCTGCGCCGTTCACGACCGAGCCCTGCTCATAACCATCCGGATTATTCGCCGGCGTGCGCATGTAGCGCTCGGTATAGATCGAGTCGTAGTTGTGCCAATCAGTCACTGGCGCGCCCGCGATTCCGAGCGAGAACAGCGTGCTGTGCGTCAGGGCAAAGGCGGTCATGTAGCCGCCGAAGCTGTGCCCATGAATGCCGACGCGCGTGTCGTCGATGTAGCCCTGGGAGATCAGCCACTTCACGCCGTCTTCAATGTCCGCCAGCTCCGTCGGTCCCATCTTCTCGTAACACGTCCACGATGACTTGGCGCTCTCGCTCACCGATAGGCGAGGATCAAGCCGCCAGACGATCAACCCCTGCTGCGCCCAATACTGATCCTCATGGAGCCCAGGAGTTGCGCACCGTCGGCGACTCGAACCGACAAATCTCGCACCACGGGTTGCGGTGCGGATCCAGAATCCGCCGGCCGCCAGCAGACGTCCTGCCGAGGCCGACATCGCGCGCTTTCGTCTCGACGAAGTCGAAAGCTCGTACTCCCGCACGGCCGGCGGCACGTCGTTTTTTCGCTGACGACGCGCACCAGGCGTTCCGTCGCCGCGCGCAGCCAGCGGCGTGGAAGCGTTGCAGATATTGTCGAAGAAGAACGCGCCGGTCGGATCGACGTTCACGCGATGCGAAGAACCCGGCTCGGTCAAGCGCTGGATGTTCCCGCCCGCGAGCGGAGTGCGGCCACTCCATCACCGTGTCGCGTGCCGGTGAAGTAAACCACCCACCGGCCTCATCGACCGCGCTGTGAGATTGCTGACGGTCCATTCGCCCTCGGTCACGCGACCCAGCATGTGTCCATCGCGCGCGTAGTGATAGATGTGGCAATACCCATCACGCTCGCTGAGCCAGAGGAATGAGCCGTCTTTCTGCCATTCCGGCGCGCCGATGTTGTCCACCCAGGCCGGCGAGGTCTCTTTGAGCAGAACTTTCGATCGGCCGTTGGACGGATCGACTTCCAGCAGATCGAGCCAACGCTGCTCGCGATCCTGCACCATCAGGATCAGTTTGCCGTCGGGCGCCCAGCTCACGCCCGCAATCAGAATTTCCTGATTCTTGTACGCCGAGAGATCCGCCCACGCCCGGCCCAATCCGGGCTTTACGATACCGACCTTCACCGTCGGATTCGGATCTCCGGCTTTCGGATAGCGCATCACTTCCGGCGTGGGATGGGTCGGCGTGGTGTCGATGACGGTGTAGGTCGGGACTTTCTCTTCACCGAGTTGCAGGTAGGCGATGTACTTGTCGTCGTCGCGCCACCAGTAGCCGCGGAAGTTAAAGCGCCCGTAAATCTCCTCCTGATAAACCCAGTCCAGCACGCCGTTCAGCACCGTCGCGCTGCCGTCGCGCGTGCGGCGGCGCGCCCCACCGCCGTCCGCGTCGATGACATAGATGTTGTTGCCCTTCACGAAACTCACGTAGCCGCCCGCGGGACTAAGCGCGATCTGATCCCGTTCTCCCTTGTCGGCCACGCGGCGGAGCTTGTGGTCGGAGAACCGGTAGACGTAGAGCTTGCCGTCTTCCTGAATCAGGGTGACCGAGCGGTCCTTGCTGAGCTGACCGAGGGAACGAGAATTCCGCTCGGCACTTTTTTCGTCGAATCCGCCGGCCCGGAGAGCGCTCGCCATCGCCTCGGCGTCATAGGCCGGCTCGCCGGCGTCGGTCTGCGCATCGACGCGCAGCAGTTTGCCGTCGCGCCGATGAAAAAACGTGCGGCCATCGCCGGTCCAGGACATCCCGCTCGCGACCGAGCCGTTGAAATCCACCTTGTCGGGGCCGAAGACCGCCTGCCAAGTCAGCGCCTTCTTGGCCGGTGCGGTAGATGTTGAATCCTGCGCGAATGCGGCGGCGGCAGAACAGGACAGCGCGAGCAGAATTGTCAGATTTTGAATTCGGCGCGGCGCCGCGCCCCGGATGACACAGACAGGCATCGATGGCTCCGTGTTTTCAAATGTTGGCCGCGCGGCTCGCGCGGAGACGGCCTTTTCAGGTAGACGGCGCGATCCGTCAAGGGCATTCGACAAATCGGTCGAGCGTCAGCTTGGGCCGAGCCGCGACCGTGAGGGAGCGGGGATATCCCGAGAGCGCCGCACGAACGCGGAAGACTCTGCCTGATTCCTACTTACTCAGGTGCGCGTCTCTCAGACGACGTTGCCCTTAGCCGCCCTCAAGTCGCACCAACTCCGCACCAGCTCCGGGGCGCACGACAAACTGGCGTGTCTTTGCCAGATCGTTCGCGGGCAGCTTTTTTCCAAGCGCGGCCGTGATTTCGCCGGCCGCCTCGGAGCGCGCCAGCACGATCACGCAGCCGCCAAACCCTCCGCCCGTCATCCGCGCCCCATACACGCCCGCGACGCCCGTCACCGCCTCAACGATGCGGTCAAGCTCCGCGCAGGAAACCTCGTAATCGTCTCGCAGCGACACGTGTGAGCCGCGCAGCAACTCGCCGACGGTCTCCACGTCGCTGCGGCGCAGCGCGTCCGCGGCCGTCAGCGTCCGCTCATTCTCCGTGCAAACGTGCAGCGCCCGGGCCGCGGCCGTGGGGTCAAGCTGGAGCGCGTGCGCCCGCACCATCGCGGACGATACGTCGCGCAGGGCTCGAATCCCCGGCTGCACGCGCTGGAAATACTGGAGCGCAGCCTGGCATTCCCGTTGCCGTTTCGCGTATTCGCCGGCCGCCAGCGCGTGGCGCACGCCCGAATCGATCACGATCCATTCGCAATCAGCGTCAGGCAGGGGAATGGGCTGGACTTTTCGCGTGCGGCAATCGATCAACAGGGCACAGCCCTCTCGACCCAGTAGCGAGGCGGTCTGATCCATCAGGCCGCACGGCACGCCGGCATATTGATGCTCGGCCGCGCGACACAAGTCGATGAGCTCGATCGTTTCGAGCGGCTCGCCCGCCAAACCCGCCAGCGCCAGCGCACAGGAAACCTCGAGCGCCGCTGAGCTGGAGAGTCCCGCGCCGGGAGGCACGTCGCTCGCGATCAGCAACTCGAAACCCGGCAGCCGCGCGCCGCGCTTCAGCAGCAGTTCCGCGACTCCCGCGACATACGAAGTCCAATCGTGGGCCCGATCCTTCGGCCAAGCTCCGAGATGCCAGTTCGCGCCAGGCCCTAACTCGCGTGAAACGACCCGCGCCTCGCCGTCGTCACGCGGCGCGACCGCGGCCCACGTGCACTGTTCGATCGCAATCGGCAGCACAAATCCGTCGTTGTAGTCCGTGTGCTCGCCGATCAGGTTGACGCGCCCGGGAGCGCGTGCCACCGCCGCCGGCGTGCGGCCGAAGGTTTGCTGAAATAGCGTCGAAGCGTCGTCTGCGTGCAGCACGCGGACAGTTTATTCGCGTTGCGGCCCCGGCGGGGCGGTGAGCTTGGCCTTCAGCGTGACTTCCTGACCGGCACGGTCGACGACAATGTCGACCTCATCGCCTGGGTTCAGCTCGCTGAGGGCGCCCATGTAGGTCTGAATATTCGAGACCTTGAATTTCCCGATCTTCAGGATGCGGTCGCCGTCCTTCATGCCGGCGTCGTGCGCCGAGCCCTTCTCGGCCACGCCATCGATCAGCATGCCCGGCTTCCCGTCCTCGTTGTAGCTTGGCATGATCCCGAGCCGCACGCGCGGCATTGAGGGCCGCGCCGTGTCGCTGCCGCCCGCGGCCGTCGTCGCAGCCTTCTTGTCGCCCTTGTCGCCGCCCGAAGTATCCGCCGCCGCCACGGGACCGGCGTCCTTCTTTTCCGGCTTCTGGAAAGTCGGCCCGTCGGTCATGTTCGCGATGTGGTCGATCAGCGGATACCACATGCTCAGCAGCCGCACGGCGCCTTCGTGATGAATCAGCTCCCAGTCGTCATCCGGCTTGTGATACTGCTTGTGCTCACCAGTGAACGTAAACAGTACCGGAATGTTCTTGTGATAAAACGAGGCCTGATCGCTGCGGCCGAAGAAGCCGTCGTCCGTGCCGGGCGCGGAGAATTTCAGCCCCGCGCTCGCCGCCGCCGCATTGATGAGCGGCGCGAACTCCGTGGCCGTATCGAGGCCTTCGATTGTCAGCTTGTTTTGATTCAAGCGCCCGATCATGTCGAAATTGATCATGGCCTTGATATGGTCGATCGGCACGGTGGGGTTATTCGAATAATGCTCACTCCCCAGCAGCCCCAGCTCTTCCGCACTGAAAGTCATGAAAATGATCGAACGGCGCGGCCGTGGTCCCTTGGCAAACGCCCGGGCCAACTCGAGTACGCCCGCCGAGCCCGATGCGTTGTCATCGGCGCCGTTGTGAACCTGCGGCGGCTCATCGGGCTTGTCGAAGCGGCGCGTCGTGCCGACGTGGTCATAATGCCCGCCGACCACGATGTACTCGTCCGGCGCTTCCGTGCCGCGCAGCACGCCGATCACGTTTTTCGCATCGGTGTAGGCGAAATCGACGCC
>JBGAJB010000131.1:0-9272 GCA_044225155.1 Phycisphaerae bacterium
GGGCTTCTTGATTTGTTGGCAGCGGCGCACTCAGCGCTAGCGCTCGCCGCGGGGCTTGTCTGCTCCGGAGAGTTCCGACTCAACCGCGTTGGCGATGCGCGTGCGCAGCACGGCGCTGAGCGGGCGGCCGGTGGTGGCGTCGCCGGCGTCGCGGGGAGCGAGCCAGGCGCGGATGCGTTCGCGCCAGATTTCCCAGGTCGTGCGCGGCCGAGCGAGATCGAGCACGCGCAGCAGGTCGGCGGCCAGCGCACCGGCCGTCGGATGACGATCGGCCTCGGCCATGGCGAGCGCGCGACCCAGGATGACCGTCAGTTCGCTGCGCGGCGTGCGATTTTCATACGCGTCGAGCGGACTTTGCGGCTCAAAGCTCACCTGATCGAGCGACGGCTGCGGCGTGCCGGTGCGCGTCCACGGGTGGCCGGTGAGCAATTCCGCGGCGATCAGGCCGAGCGTGTAAACATCGCTGCGCGGGGTGAGGGCGTCGATGCGCCCGGCGAGTTGCTCCGGGCTGGCGTAGCGCGGCGTGCCGGCAAATGTGCCGTGCCGCTCGCGCACAATGTCGGCTTGCCAAGTTTCGATGCGGGCAATGCCGAAGTCGAGCACTTTTGGCCGTCCGTCGGCGAGAACCAGAACGTTGTCGGGTTTCAGATCGCGATGAATGATTCCGCGGTGATGGGCATATTCGACGGCGTCGCAGACGCGGATGAGCAATTCGAGCCGCGCGCGGACGTCAAGCGCTTCGTCCGCGGCGAAACGGGTGAGCGGACGGCCCTCGATCAGTTCCATGACGAAGTAGGGGCGCGGGTCGTCGTCCGCGCCGAGCATGTCGGCATAGAGCAAACGCGCGATGCCGTCGTGCTGCAGGCGGCGCAGGATCTCGATCTCAAGCGCGAAACGTTCGAGGTCCTGTCCGCGCGTAAGAGCCCGGCGGAGAAATTTGATCGCGACCGGCAGGCTGCGGCGGGCGTGTCGCGCGCGATAAACGAGGCCCATGCCGCCGCGTCCGAGCACTTCCGTCAATTCGTATGGCCCGACGAGAAAGGGCAGCGGGCGTTCGAATTCGACCAGCGGCTCGACATCGGCGCTGAGCGTGTCGAGGCCGACGTCGGCGGCCGTGGTAGTGGCGGGCAGCTCCCAGTCGGCCGCGTCGATCGGGCGCAGCGCGAGGTCGGCCGCGTTTTCGTAGTGCGGCAGCAGCGAGAGGATGTCGTCGACCATCTGAGCGCGGCCGGCACACATCTGTTCGAGAAAAGGGCGTTGCTGATCGACCGGCAGCGCAGCCGTCTGATCGAGCAGCTCGCGGATTTTCTCGTGATACGACGTGCTCACGTGCTCGTCCTGCCAGAGAGGCGGCGATTCAGCCACGCGAGCGCATAGCGAAAATCCTTCTCGGCCGTGCTGGCGCTGACGCCGAGCGTGGCCGCGACTTCGGCATAGGTCAGTCCGCCGAACCAGTGAAGCGTCACGACGTCGCGCAGCCGCGAGCTTTCCTGCGCGAGTTCTTCGAGGGCCTCGGCCAAGTCAAGCACGTCGATCGGGCGATCGTGCCATTCGACCGCAACGACGTCGAGGTCCATGCGGCGGCGCGGCGTTCGCGGCTGCGCGGGATCGACGGGCGGGGGTCCATCGGCGTACACACCGCCGCCTCCGCGCTTCTTGGCTGCGCGACGCTTCAGATAATCGACGACGACCTGCCAGATCTTGCGGGCTGCGATCGCGCGAAAATGCGTCTCACCCTGCCAGGAGGTTTGGCCATGCTGAATGAGGTGCATGCATGCTTCGTTGACGAGTTCGGTCGGCCGTAATGTGAAGCCGACCGGCTGGCGCTTCAGATAGTGGCGTGCGACGCGGCGCAGCTCGTCGTAGACGCGCGGCAGCAGCTCCTCGGCGGCGAACTTGCGCGGCTCGGGTGATTTGGCCAAGCGGGTCCCCGTTGTTTGGGTGCGGCGCGGACGATCCGGTTACGGCCGCGCGCTGCGGACAGCGGCGAGGAACGTGCGGGTCGGCGGCGGCGCGAGTAATTAAAGATTTAGGCTATCTCGCGGGACGGCTGTGAGCAATGCGAAAGTAGGGAAGTGTTTGTAGTCCGCCACGGTTCTTGGCCTATTTGGCCACGCAGCGAGAGCAACGCACTTGAAATGACCGGTCGGGAGACCGGTCCCCAATGCTCCGGACGGGCGGAGAGGCGTGATAAGCTGACGGAATGCACGCGTGGCACTTCAGGGTACGTCGCGGACCGATGGATTCGGATACGTCCTTGGCGGGCGGTGGCGGTGTGTTTCCGGCCACACAGCAGTCCGTGCTGGTCCGCTTGCGCGAAGGCGACGAAAGCGCGCGCAGCGGGGCGTTCGACGCGTTGACCGAGGTTTATTGGAAGCCGGTCTACAAGTACATCCGGCTGAAGTGGCGCATCGGCAATGAGGCTGCGAAGGACCTGACGCAGGGATTCTTCGCCCGCGTTTTTGAGAAGGGCTACTTCGACGGGTTTGATCCGAGCCGCGCCGCTTTTCGCACCTTTCTGCGCACCTGCCTGGATGCGTTCCTCGCCAACGAGCACAAGGCCGAGGGCCGGCTGAAGCGCGGCGGGGGCGTCGCGCCGCTCTCGCTCGATTTCGCGAGTGCCGAGGACGAACTTCGCCAGATGGATCCCGCCGATCCGCGCGACGCGGAGCAATGCTTTCGCGCCGAATGGGTAAGAAGTCTGTTTGAGAGCGCGGTCAGTCGCCTGCGCACCGAACTTACGGCGGCCGGGCGCGATGTGCATCTGCGGCTCTTTGAGAAGTACGACTTGGCTGATGCGGCAGTGGATGGACGGGTGACGTATGACGCGTTGGCGCAGGAATTTGGTTTGCCGGTGACGCAGGTGACGAATTTCCTGGCGGTGGCGCGGCGTGAATTCCGGCGCATCGCACTGGAGCGTCTGCGCGAGCTGACCGGCAGCGACGACGAGTTTCGCGCGGAGGCCCGAGCGCTCTTCGGCGTGGGCGGGGAATGAGATACCTGTCGGACGCAGCCGTGGCGCACTTGCAGCAGGTGGCCGAGTGGCCTGAGCTGGGCAATCCGCGCTACTCGATCGTCGACGTGCTCGGCCAGGGCGGCATGGGGGCGGTCTACGCGGCCCGCGACTATGAGCTGGATCGCATCGTGGCGGTGAAGCTGGTGCGCGCCGCGGCCGACGATCCGGGGGCACTGGCGCGGCTCGCGCGTGAGGCAAAGATCATCGCGCGGCTGGAGCACCCGGGGATCGTGCCGGTGCATGACATCGGCCGGGCGTCTGACGGGCGGCTCTATTACGTAATGAAGCTGGTGCGCGGGCGGCGGCTGGACGAGTTCGTCCGCTCGGCCGGGCCGCTCAGCGAGCGGCTGCGCGTATTCGAGCGCATCTGCGAGACGGCGGCGTTCGCACATGCGCACGGCGTGATTCACCGCGATCTGAAGCCGCAGAACATCATGCTCGGGGAATTCGGCGAGGTGCTCGTCCTGGACTGGGGGATCGCGAAGGCGCTGACGGGGCGACACGGGCAGGATGTCGAGGAGACACCTGCGAGCGCCCTTCCGGCGGCAACCGTGAGTAAGTCAGAGGAGCCGATTCCGCGTGCGACGACTACGGATTCCGCGTTCGGCGAGGCGCGCACGATCACGGCGCTGCTCGAAACCCGGGCGGGCGCGGTCGTCGGCACGCCCCGTTTCATGGCCCCTGAGCAGGCGCGCGGGCAATTGGAACAAGTGGACGCGCGGAGCGACGTGTATTCGCTCGGGGCGGTTCTGTACTTCCTGATTGCAGCGGAGGCGCCGCGCGCGGACGGCGAGCGCGACACGCGTGTGCGGACCGTGATGACCGAGCTCCTGTCCGCCCGGCCGTTCCAATTGCCCGGGCGCGAGCGACGCCGGCTAACGGCGATCTGTCAGCGCGCGATGCGGGAAGAGCGCAGCGAGCGCTACGCCGATGCGGGCGAGCTGCGCGGTGAGATCGCCCGTTTCCTGAGCGGCGAGCGCGTCGCCGCGTATCGCGAGACCATGTGGGATCGCACGCTCAGCTTTCTGCAACGGTATCAGACGGCGATCTGGCTGTTGCTGGCATACCTGGCGATGCGGGCAGCGTTTGCGATGTGGGGCGTGTAGCGCGGCCGAGAGAAAGCGGGTTTCCCGGCTATATTCGAAACGCCGACTTTCGTGTCGGCCAGATCAAGGTTCTGCGGCGCGGTCGCAGCGCGCCACACTCGGGACATCTCAGACGGGAGCCACGCAGGTCGTAACCACACGCAACGCATTGGCGTCTACGAATGCGGCGTCTGCGGCGCAGGATCGGGACGGCAGCCAGCGACGCAGCCGCAAGAATGAACACCGTCGCGATCAAGCGGAGCGGTAGCGCCAATTGAATTCCCTTGTCCCGCTGGAAAACCTCGAGTGGGGTCATGTCCTCCTTCACGATCGCATCTGCATTCGTGATCAGACGGAGTTCTCCGGCCGCACTCAGAAGCACTGTGGCGGTGACGGGTGGATCTACAACGGGTGGTTCGAAGCGCCAACCATCCAGTGTCCCCTTGCAATGAAGCGGGAGGTCGCTCCAGAGAAAATGGAAAAACGGGAATCGGTGTGAGCGCCGATCTTCCCTTAGCGTGAGAGCGGCGGCGAAGAGGAGAACGCCAATCAAAATCGGCCGAAAGCCCAAGCGCGCCCTAAGGCAGCTCTTGATGGTCACGCTTTGAATACGGATACTCGGCTGGCAAGTTCGCCATTTCTGGAGCCAAGTATCCAACTTGGTTACGCGCCCTTCGGCCGCACCAATCGCAATCCAGTACGTGCGTCTGAGAATCCCATCGAACGCGTCTGCACGAGTCCCGCAGCGCGCGCGGCGGTGACGACGTGTTCGTGGGCGAAATCGCGGCGGCCTTTCGGCCAGAGCACCCAGACAGCGCCGGCCGGGGCGAGTTTGGATTCGATGGTTTTCAAACGCGAGAGTTCCTCCGGCTCGTCGGCGAAGAACAGGACGAGGTTTGAATTGGCGCAGAGGCGCGTGCTCGGCTGGTCGCCCGTCGCGGCCGCGAGTTCGTCGCTGACGCCGATTTCGGCTGGTCCAAGCAGGCACACCTTCATGCCGGCGGCCGCTCCGAGCTTTTGCACGCGTGAGCGCGGATTGCGGATCGCATCCAGCCAGGCCGCGGCGCGGTCTCCGAGATTGATCGCGTATTTCTCGCCGTCGGACAGAAAACTCAGCCAGTCGCCGCGGACGCCAATGTCGCGGAGTTCGGCGAGCTTGAAGCGGCGTTTCAATCCGCCGCGGCAGATGATCTCGCCCGGCTCGAGGAAGACGTGCGATTCAGCGAGACCGTCCGGGCCGCGCACCGTGGTTTCGATTTCCTTGCCCATGTTGAATCTCCCAGCTTCAAGGCTCGATCGGTGACTCTGTGCCGAACTTTCGCGCGAGATCAGCGAGATAGCCGCGCAGCGTCGCGGCGTGCCCCATGAAGAACTTCGCGATGAATCGGAACGGCGGCGGATTCACGAAGCCATTCTCGATGACGCGGACGCGCGTGCCGCTGCCATCGGGGGTAAGGTCGATCGTCCACGTTCCGCCGAACGGCAGCTTTTCGTCCATAATGCGCGTCGTCAGTGAGCGCGACGGAGTGCTGTGCTCCAGCCGCAGCGGAATAGCGTCACGGCCGCTGTATTCCTTCCAGGCAGTGGGTGACTCCGGTGGTCCCTCGATGATCTCCACGCGCGTCACCGACTTCCGCCAAGCCGGCAGTTCTCCCACGCGTCGGATAACGCGCCAAATTTCCTCGGGCGCGTGTGCGATCAAGACGGAGCCGGTGGCGATGTGCTCGCGCGGGAGCAAAGCCCCGACAGCGAAAACGGTCCCGACGACGATGAGCAGCACGCCGCCGAAGAGCCATGCCATCCACATCATGATTTCGTCCTTTCTCATAAGAAGGCGACAAAGGGGGCTTCGCGCCGCGTGCTAGTTCCGCGCCGGCTCCGCCGTCGGGCGGCGCAGCGTCTTTCGTTCATCCCTCCCGGTTCGCTCGGCCGCTTCGGCCAGCAGGGCGAGGCCGGCGATCGCCGTCGTTCGCTCTTCCGGCGAGAGACTTTGCACAAGCCGCTCCACTAGAGACGGGTCGAGCACGCTGTTGGCACTGCGAATCCGCTCGCCGGCCCGCGTCAGGCGGACCCCCACGCGGCGCGAGTCGATGCGGTCGCGCACGCGCCGCACGTGTCCGGATTCCTCCAGCCGGTCCAGCGTGAGCGACATTGTCGACACGCTGACACCCATGTGGGCCGCCAGCTTGGACACGCTGGTCGGCTCCTTTTCGTCCAGATGATCGAGCACGCTGGCCTGATGCTTGGAAAGCACCGCGCCGGTGGCCGGATCGCGAACATGCCGCCGATGACAGGCGAAGTAGATGCGCGGGTAATGACGGATGAGCGCATCGGCCGCGGCGGCGATTTCCATTGAAATAAGTGTCGCCGTATTGTTTGATTTGTCAAATAAAAAGAAAAGAAGTCCGGCGACTAGCGGATGAGGAACCAGATCAGGGCCGCGACCACCGCGACGATGACGACCGCTAACCACGACTTTCGCGGCTGCGAACGCGAGACTTCCGCGCTCACTTCGCGCCAATGCGAGACGTGCGTCTTCCAGGATGGCCGGCCGGAGAGATAGTCGATGAACACGGCGCGCAGCGTTTCGCGGTCTGGCGCCTCATCAGCGCCGGCTTGATTCGTGGCACGATAGTGCCCGCGCGCGTCGCGATACTCGAGCACGCCCGTGCCGAACTGCACGTACTCCTCCGGCGCCTGCGCGAGAATCAGGAAACCGTCCGGCTGATCAAGCGCACATAAGGCCTGATCGAGATCCATGGCCGAGGGATTGTGATTGTCGCCGCTGCAAGTCGTGAGTTTCATAGTTGCTCCTTTCGCCCAAGTCCTTCCGTTATTTCGCAATTGGGCCGCTAACGCAGTTGCCCGTTTTCCGACAGGCTGGTTGAAATCCGCTCGTCCATGCTTCCGGTCGCCAGCCACCTTGAGTCGATCGACTGAGTTATCCGGAGTCGCCATGACCTTCATGTGTCACCTGCGCCGCGTTCGTACGTTTCGCACCATACTCGCGTTTTCCGGCCCGCAGCGCGAATTCCGAGTCGCGCTGGCCGGCCCGTTGATGGCGGTGGCGGGCTTTGCGGGAGCGCCTGCGCCCGGCGGCGAAAACTGGGGCGGTTTCCGCGGCCCGGCCGGCGGCGTGGCCGAGACGCACGGTCTGCCCGACCACTGGTCCAAGACGGAGAACGTACAGTGGGTCGTAGAGATTCCCGGTCGCGGCTGGTCCTGCCCGGTTGTGTGGGGCGATCGCGTGTTCGTGACGAGCGCCATCAGCGATGGAAAGTTTAAGGAACCATCGAAGGGCATCTTCGGCGACGCGGAGGTCGCTGAGCTCGTGAAGGGCGGCATGTCCGAGGAAGAAGCCGGCAAGAAGATTCTCGACCGCGATATCGAAAACACAACTGACCCGGCCCAGGCCGTCACCGTGCACCGGATGGTCTACTGCCTCGATGCAAAGAGCGGCAAGATCGTCTGGGAGCGCGAAGCGCAGCGCGGCGTGCCGCCATTCGGCCGGCATCGGAAGAACACGTACGCGTCCGGCTCGCCCGTGACGGATGGCAAGGCGATTTTCGCCTATTTCGGCAATATCGGCGTCTACGCCTACACGATGGCCGGCGAGCCGCTCTGGTCGCATACGGTCGCACCGACGCACACGCGGCTTGACTTCGGCGATGGCGCCTCGCTGGCGGAATACGGCGATTGGGTCTACCTGCTCAATGACAACGAAGAGTCGTGCTACCTGCGCGCCTTGGAGAAAAAGACCGGAAGCGTGGCTTGGGAAAAGAAGCGCGATCAAGCGAGCTCGTGGGCCACGCCGCTGGTTTGGAAAAACAAGTTGCGCACGGAGATCGTGGCCGCCGGTCCGAAGACGATCGTCAGTTATGACCCGAAGACGGGTGATGAGCTGTGGACGATGCGCGTCGGGGCGCTGCAAGTCGCCTCTACTCCGGTGGCAACGGCCGACTATCTCTATTTCAGTGCCGCGCAGGCCGAGGGAAATATCCGCCCGCTCATGGCGATCCGGCCGGGGGGTAAGGGCGACATCACGGTGCCGCCGGAGCAGGAAAACGGGCAGTTCGTGGCGTGGCGTAATCCGAAGGCGGGTGCGTCGATCCCGTCTCCGGTGGTGTACGACGGGCGAGCTTACGTCCTCTACGACCGCGGATTTCTCGGCGCCTATGACCTGACCGACGGCAAACAGCTCTATCGCGAACGCATCGGCGAAAACTCATCGCCGCCGTTTACTGCTTCGCCCTGGGCGTGCGACGGAAAGGTTTACTGCCTCAGCGAGGACGGTGACACGTTCGTCTTCAAGGCCGGCGAAAAATTCGAGCTGCTCGGGAAAAACAGCCTTGACGAAATGTGCATGGCGTCGCCGGCGGTGGTGGACGGCAGCGTCTTCATTCGGACGATGACAAGGCTGTATCGGATCGGGAAGAGCTAGCCGAGTGCGGCCTACCAGTTGCGCTGCGGGTCGCGGGCCGCGTACTCGGCACCGGGCGTACGCTTTCCGTTAGGTTCGGCGCGAATGACGATGTCGATTTCGTTCGCATTCATGCCGCGCTCGATCATCATCTGCTTCAGCCGCGCGTTGTAGGCAGCCTGTTGGGCCTTGCGCCGATTCCAAGACACCGTGGAAACGATCGCCACGATGCCCGTGATCACGAAGAACGCAACCGCGACACCCTCGTCGCCCCGCGCCAGCAGCAGCGTCGTCGTTGCCAATGTCAGCATCTACCTTCTCCAGACGAGTTCGCCGAAAAAGCCCGAAGCCCCGGTTGGGGGTTTGAGGCGACGAAAGGGAATTCCGCGCGCGCCGCGGATTATTTCCGCTTCGCGCGCGGATTTTCACGCCTAGGCCAACAGCCCCCGCGCTCCGGGCTTGACCGTAAGTACTGGACACGGCGCATGTTGCACGATTCGCTCGGCCGTGCTGCCCATGAGCAGATGGCTGAGTCCGCGCCGGCCGTGGGTCGTAATCACGACCAGATCGATGCCGTTCTTGGCGGCATAGTCGCAGACTCCCTGCCACGGGTTGCCCATGAACGCTTCCGAAGCGACATGGGACAGGCCGGAAAAGTGCTCCTTCACGGTGCGCTCGAGGGCGACTTTCGCCGAATCGAGGTACTCGGGGCCGAAGGTCGCCATCGGGTATTCCGCCGGAATCATTCCGG
>JBGAJB010000132.1:0-2702 GCA_044225155.1 Phycisphaerae bacterium
GGTCATGATCGAACGCGCCAGCGTCTGATTGATGGCGTCGTTGATCATCTTCGGCGTGATCTCGCCGAGCCGCCCGCGCAGTTCGCGGATACGGTCGAAGATGACGATCGTGTCGTTGACCGAGTAGCCGATGATCGTCAGCAGCGCGGCGATGGTCGTCATGTCGATCTTGAAATCCTCGATCAGCAGCGGCCGGCCGATGATCGCCGGAATCCAGCCGGCAATGCCCACGGCCGAGAGCGCAATGCACACGTCGTGCAGCAGCGCCACGACGGCGGCCGAACCGAAGCTGGGCTTACCGAAGCGAATCCAGAGGTAAACGACGATCATCACCCAGGAGAGAACCAGCGCGATGATGGCCTTGCTCTGAGCCTGGCTGGCGATCTGCGGCTTGAACTGTGTCGTCTTACGCAGCGTCTGTTCGCGCTTCAGCGCGGCCTTCGAGAGGATCAACTCCTTGGTCGAGACCTCGCTCTGCCACACGTCGTGATCATCCTGATACGGGTGATCCGTCGCCGGGACGACAACGACAAAGGATCGGTAGGCATCGTCTTGGCCCTCGGCCTTCATCACGCCGAAGACCTTGGACGTGCGGAACGCGAAGTTCTGGAAGTCAGGCTGGAGACGCATGCTCTCCAGACGCTGCTGAATCGTCGCCAGCGGCTCAGGCGGATCGACATTGTCGAACCACATGGCCGCGCCGCCGACGAATTCGGAAACGTCGGCGTCAGCGGCTGCCGGAAGTCCGGGCACGACCTGAGCGAGGCGCTTCTCCGTGATGGGGAAGGCGTCGTCTCCGTTGCCGCGGAAGGTGAATGAGAGTCCGGGCTGAATCACGAGCTTGTCGCCGAGCGCCTCGACCAACGCGTATTGCACCAGGCGCTTGTTCGTGACCGTGGTCGTCACATTCCAGGAAGAAGTCTTGCGATCGCCTTCGCCTCCGGTGTCGAGCACCGCGCCGATGTTCGCGCGGGCCAGATCGTCACCGGCCGCCGTGATGCTCTCCGCACCCGAGCCCGAAGTCGCCAGCGAGGCGATGACTGCTCGAAGCTTTTCCGCGGTGACATCGGGCTTTACGCGAACCGTGACGGCGTTATCCGTGCTGGCGTAGGTCAGTCCGTCGCGTTCGAGCAGTCGGCCGGCGCTGCCGTCATCCAGCGGCTCGTGGATCATCGCGGCCAATTCGCGGGCCTTCACGCCCGGAACCTCCACGTGATAGACCGACTTCGTACCCTCCACTTCAGTGACCTTGGCGTCCGCGAGTTTGCGGCCGGCGGCCTTGATGGCCGCGCCGACTTCGCCGAGCGCGCGACGAATCGTCTCGTCGTTCACGGTGCTCGCAAACTCCGGCTTCACTTCGATTTCCGCACTGACGCCGCCGAGGAACTCGACGTCGAACGTGTCGCGGGTACCGCGGAAGTAGAGCGCCGTCAGTCCGATGACGTTCAGGATGATCGACATCGGCACGAAGAACTTGCGCATCGCGAACCAGTTGATGTTCGGGACGCCCATGATCTTCGCGAAGTTCAGTTGCTTGACGAGGCCGTACTTGACCATCACGCCGAACATCGTTTTCGTGACGAAGACGGCCGTGAACAGGTTCAACACGACGCCCCAGCCGAGCGTCAGGCCGAAGCCCTTGATCTCCTCGCTGCCCGCGTAATAGAGAATGACGCAGGTCAGGAAGGTCGTAACGTGCGAGTCGAAAATGGTTGAGAACGCCTTGTCGTAGCCGTTCTTGATGACGAGCCGCAGTGAACTGCCGCGCTCCTTTTCCTCGCGCATGCGCTCGTAGATCAGCACGTTTGAATCCACGGCCATACCGATGCCGAGAATGATGCCGGCGATGCCGGGCAGGTTGAAGCGTGCCCCGAGCATCGCCATGGCGGCGAGGGTGAACAGCACGTTAATCAGCATCGCAAAGCTGGCGACGATGCCCGCGAAGCGGTAGTAGAACACCATCGTCACGATGACGAGCACCAGGCCGATCATGCCGGCGCGGAACGCCAGTTCCAGGTTGCGCTGACCCAGGCTCGACCCGATGGTCTTTTCACTGATCGGCGTGTCCTTCAGGCGAGCCGGCAGCGCGCCGGCCTGCATGGTCTGCACGAGATAAGAGAGCTTGTCGCCGCTGAAGTCGCCGCTGATCTGACCGCTCGTGCCGATGGCCGAGTTGATATTCGCGGCCGAGTAGGCGACATCGTCCAGGAAGATGCACAACTGGCGATGGATGTGCGAACCCGTGAGTTGCCGGAAGAGATCGCCGCCGGGATTGTCGAGTTCGAAGTGCACGGCCCGCCGCCCACGCTCATCACGCGAGATTCCGGCCCGTGTGAGCGACCATTGCGGCTTCTTCGCATCGCCGCGCGGATTGAGCAGCACCGCATCCGGCGACGTCTCCGCGAGGACGTACCAATCATTCCCATGCTTGTCGACGATGTAGGCCGACGCCGTCTTTGGATCGAATCGCGCCAGATCGGCCTGCGAGTCGAGGTAGAAGAACGCCACCGGGTTGTCGATCCGGAACCACTGCTCGGTGTCATCCTTCTGCCGGCGCGGCCCGAATTCCTGCAGCTGCTTGCGATAACGCTCGTACTTGGCCATGTTCTCGGCGATGACCGGCGAGAGGATGCGGAATTCGAGCACGCCAGCGCCACGGACGAGACGCTTCAGATCGTCGGGGCTTTCCAGCGGAACGCGCC
>JBGAJB010000132.1:2709-9526 GCA_044225155.1 Phycisphaerae bacterium
CGCCGCTCGCGCCACGCCTTGTGCGCGGCGACGACTTTGCTGATCTGCGCCGCGAGATCGGGGCGATCCGCCTTCAGCTTTTCCAAATCGCGCGCCCGCGTTTTGGAGCCTTCGTCCTGATCCAGAATGTCACGGAACCGCTGCGTGTCGAGATTGGTGGCGCGGATCTTGTCGAGCACGTTTTCGTAGGCTTCGAGCGCGTCGCGAATCGCGACCTCATGAGCCGTTTCTTGCGAACTGGGGGCGGATTGCGTGGCCGGCTGAGAACTGGTCGCCGCCCGCGCCGCTTGATACGCATCCCAGGCGGATGCGGCCTGTTCGAGCAGCGTCTGGCGGTCGGCACGACCACCCGCGAGCTTCGCGATCGAGGCCGCCCGTTCCGCCGGGGGGAGCCCGACCATGACGTCGAGTGCGCCGCGGCCGATGTTGGTGTCGTCCAGCGCTTTCAACGAGCTTAGGTAAGCATCGCGCAGCGCCGCATTTTCCTTGGGCGGCAGCGGCATCTGCACTTCGATGCGGTTGCTGCCGATCACGCGCCAGGCGATGTCGAGCACGCCCTTCGGGTCGACGCGCTTCTGGAGCTGCCGCTTCAATTCTTCGGCCACGGTGGTGCCGCCGGCGAGTTCCTCGGGCGGCTGGTCGATTTCGAAGATCATCGAGACGCCGCCGGCAATGTCGAGACCGGGGCGGAGCTTGGTCGAGGGCGGAGTAATCAGCACGATCGCGAAAATCAGCACCGCCGCGATCAGCAGCAGGCGCTGTGTCAGTCCTTTTTCGAGCATGTCAAAAAAATCCTCGGCTGCGGAGACGGCGGTCCGAACCGGACCGCGATATCGAAGTCACACACTGCGAAGGTTTCGGAAGGCCGCGGCTAGGCGCGCGGCGGTCCCAGCGGCGGAATGGCGCGCAGGCGCGCCGAGGATTCCGGTAGGCGAGCACTGTTTTGTGGGGCGACGATCGGCGCCGGAGAAACGAGACCGCAAGCGCCCCAGCGAACCAGTTGCGAGAGCGTCGCGAAGGCGGTCGCGGTCCGAGGACCATCGCCGAGAATCCGGCCGGCTTGATCGCCGAACGGGTCGTCACTCGCGATCTGCGTCGTGGCGGTCAGCGAGGAACGGGCCGGCGTCGCATCCGGAAGCACGCTGACCAGTCGCGGCGCAGGGCGCTTGGAATCTGAGCCGAAAGGCGCATCCTTCGGCACTTCCGGCACGGCATCGGCGACGGCGGCGTCGAGCGACTGCGCGCTGCGAAACAGCGCCGGCAGACACAGCACGCCCAGACTGGCGGCGAGGCGAAAGATCAGTTGTGTAGCGGCAAACTCGCCCATTCTGGTGAAAAACTGTATCCGAAGCGATTTCGCCCTGCAACGCGTTATCAAAGGCGCAGCTGACCCATTACCGTAACACCGGTGAATCGAATTTCGCGTCTTTCGTCTCACTGATTCGCCGTGCCCCTGTCACTCACGACTGATCTACCGAGGTCGCGCGCCGTGGGGGAACGGCGCGGTCGGCCCGGCAACGAACACTCAGGGAGGCCTTATGCACACGTTGCAATCATGGATTCGATGTGGAGTCGGGCGGGACTTGCAGTCGTGCAGTGGCGATCGTCATGGCGAATGATTGTGGGATCAACGACGATAAACAAACAGTTTCGGTCGAAAACGGCGAAATCACGATCCGCGTCTACCAGCCGCGACGAGGGCGATTGCAGCATCGTCGGCAAGTGGCCGCAAAGCTGGGCGATCACACTGCGTGACGTCGCGAGCCTCGCGCTGAGCCAGTACCGCTCGCTCGACTTTCTCGATCCGTATCAGACTGGGATTCCGGAGTACAAGATCGTGCCGGACGTGACGGATCTGGGAAACGCACACGCGGCGCTTTCCTGCGAAACGTACGGCACCGACATCACGAACACGGACCAGACTCCCTGCGTGATCGACGATCTCTTCGTGAAAATGGTGACGCAACACGAAATGTTTCATCACATTCAGCTCGCATATTGGCACACATTTGACGACGGTTACGCGGGCTGGGGCGACTGGGTGGTCGAAGGGTCGGCCCGCATGATGCAGGACAAGCTCTTCGCCGATCTCGATTTCACGGACTATTCATTTGCCGGATTTCACAAAGAGGTGAACAAGGCCCTCGACCAGACCGAAACAAGCCTGTTCGATCTTTCCTATCGCGGCTGCCTTTTCTGGACGTATGTCGCTGAGCGTTTCGGCACCGGCTCGGAGCCGTCATTCGGGGCCGATTTCATCCGCTCGTTTTACGAGGAACTGGCGGCCGACGGCGCAGACGGCAGCTCCGCCGCGGCCGAATCGCTGAATGACGTCATCCAAGCCAACGGCGGCGGTTCGCTCGATCACGTGTGGCTTGACTACGCCATCGCGAACATCGCGAAGGATTTCGACGTCTCCGAGGTTCCGGACGGGCAACTTTATGGATACGTCGATCAAAATCAGGGCGGCGAAGGTGGCTGGGACACGGTCGACCGAACGACCGTAAGTCTGCCGTCGAACGGTTCCAACTCGCTCGAGCCCTACTCGACTCGATATTACGAATTGCCGCTGGATAGCCGCGGTTGTACGGCCGTCGGATTTCGAGGTGAAGCGGATCAGGAAGTCGGCTGGGCCTTGCTGGCGCTGACGACCGGAGATCATGTCGTCGGATTGTCGAAAGGCATCGGCAAAGAGTTCGGGCGGTCGGTATTGGCCGACCCGGCGAAGGTCAAGATCACGCGCCTGATCGCGGTCGTGGCCGGGCTCGGCGATTCCACGGGCTTTGATTACTGGTTCGACCAGGGCACGCCGACCGTCACGATCTATCGGCCCGACATGTTTCATCCGACGTTCATCAACAGCAACGACAGCTATCGTCCGTTCCTGACGCGCGTGCAAGTCGACGGCCCCGCGAATCTGAAACCCGACGGCGTCGGGCCGCGCTCAATCCTCGGTTTGCACCCGGACGATTTTCACGTTCAGCTCGATACGACGGACTGTACGGTCGTCTCGGCGGCCTATGTCGGGCAGTACTACTGGCTGGTGGCGGCGGCGCCGGCTTCCCTCGCTCAGGATACGTATGACCTGACGGTCTCTCTGTGCGGAGACTCGCTTGCGGCGGTCAACCCGAATTCAGTCACGATCGCGGACGTGCAGTTCAATCACGTGCTCGTCATCGACCAGTCCGGCAGCATGGCCGATCCGGCGGTGGGACAGTCGAAGTTGGAGGCGGCGCAGGTAGCGGCCGGCCTTTACGCCGACTCGGTCTCTCCGGCCGATCGCATCAGCCTGGTCAGCTTCAACGGCAACAACGTGGATTGCGACGACGACGCGACGGCACAAACGTCGCTGAAATTCGCGGATACGACGCAGAAAAATCTCGTAGGTTCCAAGCTCGGCGGCCTTAGCGCGACCGGCTGGACGTCGATCGGCGACGGCCTCTATCGCGGCCAGAATCAGCTCAGCGCCACGGCGGTCGCCGCGAAGGACATCTGGAAAATGATCCTGCTCTCGGATGGCGACGAAAACGAAGCCCGCTATTGGAGCGCGGTGGCGGGTTGCAGCTCGGCATCCGCTTCGATCCTGGGAACCAAGACGTCGATCGAGTCGATCGCATTCGGCCCGGATTCGAATCAGTCGCTCATGCAGAGCATCGCCGCCAGCACCGGCGGCGATTACAGCTACGTGGACGTGCCGGCGGCGAGCTTCGGCCCGCCGAAGATGTCGATCGCGAACATGCTCGCGGAGGCGTATGTCGACGCCTTGCAGGCGGCCCGCCAATACGAGCGGTTCTTCTATGAAACGGACGCGCTGTCAAAGTCAGCCGAGATTCTGATTCCGATCAGCGACGACAATTTGAAAGATGTGATCTTCTTCTTCAACACGGCCAGCAGCGCCGACGACCTGAAAGTCGATCTCTACGACCCGAGTGACGTACTCGTCGGCGCGGGATTGGCGAGCATTCGTACGTCGCCCTCGCATGCCGTGTATCGCTTCAACAGCGCGCCGGTCGCGGGCACCTACCGTGCCGTGCTTTCGACGGCTGGAGACAGTGATTACATCGCGGGCGTGTTGGGCCACAATCCCAGTTCGCCGAACCTGAACGTCTTCTTGCAGGCCGTTCCGCAGGGTGGGGCCGAAGGGCGGCAGGTCTGCGACTTTGAGCAAGGTGTGCCCGTCACGATCCTCGCCTCGGTGTATGACGAATTCGGCGTCCTGCCGGCCGCGGATGTCACGGTCCGCGTGACGCGACCCGACGGATCGAGCTCATGCAGCCCTTATCGCATGTTCGACGACGGTGCTCACAACGATGGTCAGGCGGGCGACGGGCTCTACGGCGTGATCTACAGCGAGACGGCGCTCGGCCACACGGGCGGCGTCGTAAACGATCCCAACGGCGCGGTGATTCCGGGAATGCGCGGCAGCTACCAGGTGCGCGTCACGGCGGTCGGGCGCGCGAACGACGGCGTCGAATTCTCGCGCATCGATGACACGTCGTTCCAAGTGTGTGAAGTGCAGGATCTCGACGGCGACGATTTGCCGGATTCCTGGGAACGCTATTACGGCCTGGATCCGTTCAACTCGGGAGATCCGGACGATCCCGATCTCGACGGACTGACCAACGGCGACGAGTTCAAGCTCGGCACCAATCCGTTCGACAGCGACACCGACGGCGACGGCGAAATGGATGGCTCTGAAGTCAACCATGGCCGTTGTCCGACGAATCCCGACGACCTGACGATTCCGGCGCCGATGGATGTGGCGATCGATCCCAACACGTCCGACGCGCGCGAGCCTGCGCCGTCGAACGCGATCACGCTGCGATTTGCGTGGCACAACACGTACGCCAAGCTGCATATCGAGCGTGCCAAGGGTGCGGGTCCGTTCGCCGCGCTGACCACGATCGCACCGACGACCGAGACGCCGATTCCGTGCTTCTATCCCGATTCCGACGCGTTGGTTGTCGGCGAAAACTACGCCTACCGCTTCCAGGCCGAGACGTTCGACGGCGGGTTGTCGCGCTATTCGCGCACGATCGCGACGACGTTCTTCCCGGATTGCAACGGCAACGGCGTGGAGGACGGCACGGACATCGCCAACGGAACGGAGAAAGACTGCGACGAAAACGGCGTTCCGGATTCGTGCGATATCGCGCTGTTCAACGCGCCCGATTACGACGGAGACGGAGTGCCGGACACGTGCCAGTGCCTTGGCGATCTCAATCACGATGGGACGGTCAATCTGCTCGATCTCGGCATCGTGCTCTCGGCCTATGGCCAGACGACGGACGGCGACATCGACGCGGACGGCGACACGGATCTGAGCGATCTGGGCGTCGTGCTGTCCGGGTATGGGATCCCCTGCCCGTAAAGCTCAGGGAGAATTGTCGCTGAAGCAGTGAGCCCGCATCGTTCTCCGGCCGGCACGCGAAGAGAAATCGCGCGCGGCTGGAGAACGGTGCGGTTTTCTTTTTTCCGATTCGTTGGACTGTTTGCGTCAGTTCAGCGGTGATTGCGCGGCGGGCTCAGCGCGCCGCCTGTCCCGTCACGATCGGCACGTATCCGACTTCCATGCCGGCGGGCGGCGTCACGAGCAGGGCCGGATCGAGGCTCACCCGTTTACCGTGCGTCGGCGGCGGCATGTACTCGCGATCAATGGGCCAGGCCGCGTGAATCTTCTCCACGAGCGCCTGCAAACGTGCTTTTTTCTCCGCGCTCCAGTGATACTGCTGAAAAGACGGCTGATCCACGAAGCGATACCACGAATACGTCACGATCGATCCGTCCGACAGCGTCACGGTAAGCGGTTTGCTGCGCGGTCCCGGAGTGCTCCACGCCCCGCCGGTCGGCGAGGTGTACGTCGCCCCCCTGCCGGCCAGCGGGAATTCCTGCTCGACTAGACGCGTTTCGCGCGGAATCTGCGTCGCGGCGATGGCCACGCGCTGATCGTCGACGTGCTTGAAATACTGCGGGAACACGCCCTTGGGACTGAGATCGTCAGTACTCCACTGGAGTCCCCATTCGTGTTCCGCAAACGCCTTGTTCTCGAACGCGTGACTGACACCTGAAATTGTTTTGCCGGAAAGGTCGTACACCGTTGGCACGGCCGCGAGCTTCGGCCGCCACGCGCCGCGCTCTCCGAATTGGCCGGAGCAAGCGACCCCTCCATCGCGCCAGACCTTGAACGCATCAAACAATGCCGCCTTGGAAAAATACGTGACGTCCTGAACAAGCAGCGTGCGGCCCCGATCGTCGACCGGAAACTGCAATCTCGGGATCTTCGAATATGTCACGCCCTGCGCGTCGCGCGACTCGAAGTGCGGCACGGTGTTGATCTCGATTGCGCCGCCCCCGACCGTCCCCGGCCGCGCATCCAGCCCGCGCCCGTGCAGGAACGGCTCGTGGAAGAGTTTTCCGATCTTGCTCCACGTCTCGGGAATGTAGTAGGCGATCGGCCCCTTGAAATTGGCCGCGCTCAAGAAGCACGTCCAACTCTGATCTCCGGTCGGCGGATCGTCGCTCGTCGGGTCGGTGAACGGCAGCGCCATCCAGGCATAGCCGAGAAACTCGCCGCTCGGCCGGCCCTGAAATGGCAAACCGTCGGGCGGGATGAGCAATCGATTGCTAAGCTGCGCGATGCCCAGCCGCTCATCCGGCAGCGCCTGATCGCTGTAAAAAAACGACCAGCCCGGCGAGCCAATCTCGTAGTCATAGCACTGCGGCGTCGCGTTCATGCTGAACTTCGGCGGACCGTAGCGAAAGTGATTTCCAGCCCAATATCCCAGCCCGCCCTCCACCGTCTGAAAAACGCTGTCCC
>JBGAJB010000133.1:0-9700 GCA_044225155.1 Phycisphaerae bacterium
GGTTTGGATGGAAAACGGGCGGGGCGCGTCGCAACGCGGCGCGCCCCCCTCTTTTTCTGAGCAACCAGATAGTTCACCACCGCAAAGAGCGCATGACGGCGTATTATCTCGTAATAAGAATCCCGCCGTGGCGTGGCCAGCTGCTCCGCGGCCGGCGGATTCCCGGGAGCCGTACATGCGATCTCGCCCGTTGCAGGAAATCGTGACTTTCAAAGCCGATCAGGCGCTGCTCGATGCGCTCGAAGGCGTCGACAACCGCTCGGAGTTCATTCGGGCCGCCTTGCTCGCGGCACTCGACAACACCTGTCCGCTGTGCAAGGGGCGCGGACTGCTGACGCCGAATCAGAAGCGCCATTGGTCCGCCTTCGCTGCGAACCACAATCTGACGGAATGCGGCGATTGCCACGAACTGCATCTCGTGTGCAGCGAACAGCCTGAGCCGGCCGTCCATTCGCGGGCGCGGCATTCGCGACACAAGAGTCCCCGCAGTCGCACCAGCACACGTCGCGCGGCCGGAGTCTGAACATGGCGGGGCAGGCGGCAATGCGGAGACTGGGAAGGCGCGCGAGGCGCGCCATTTCGTTCGCGTGCGGCGGGCTTTTGCTGTCGTTGGTGGCGGCTTGCGACCGCCCCGCGGCGTCGACCGGAAATGACGCGGCGCCGATTGTATTTGTTGCCATTCCGCCGCAGGCCTTTTTTGTCGAACGAATTGCCGGCCCGTACGCCCGAGTGGAATTCCTCGCCGGTCCCGGGCAATCGCCGCACACCTACGAGCCGACGCCGCAGCAGATGGGACGCCTCGCGAAGGCGCGGCTCTACTTCGAAATCGGCCTGGGTTTTGAAGACCGCGTGTTGAAGCAGATTCGATCCGCCAATGCGAAGTGCGAGATCGTGGACACGCGCATCGGCGTTCCGCTGCTCGCGATGACCGCGGATGACGACGACGATCACAACCATGCTGCCGGCGCCCACGGTGATCACGAACACGAGGCGGGCGCACCGGACCCGCACATCTGGCTTGACCCGAAGCGCGTCAAGATTCAGGCCCGCACGATCGAAACCGCGTTGGCGCGCGCCATGCCGGAACATCGCGCGGAATTTGAGAAAAACCTGTCCGCGTTCGAGAGAGAGCTGGACGAACTCGACGCGGAATTGACGCAGACGCTCGCGCCGCTCAAAGGGCAGGAACTGTACGTCTATCACCCGGCCTATGGTTACTTCGCCGATTCGTATGGCCTGAAGCAAGTCGCGATCGAGACGGAGGGCAAGGAACCCAGCCCGCGCCAGCTTAGGCAGATTCTGGAGCGCGCACGCGGCGCGGGAACGCGAGCGCTCTTCTACCAGCCGCAATTCGCGCGTACGACGATCGACACAATGGCGCGCGAGCTGGGCGTGATCCCGGTTCCCCTCGACGAGCTTTCGCACGATTACTTCGCAAACATGCGCGGCATGGCCCAGACGATCCGCAAGGCGCTCGCGGAGAAGCGCCCATGAATCTCCAGGAGCGCTTGCGCGTCGTGTCACCGGCGGAGGCCGCCGCGGCGGCCGTCCGTGATCCGGTCGTATCGCTGAGAAACGTCAGCTTCGGCTACGACGAAAACGACATCCTGCACGATGTGACGCTCGCGATTCCGCGCGGCGACTTTGCCTGCGTGATCGGACCCAATGGCGCAGGCAAGACCACGCTCATCAAGCTCGCGCTCGGCTTGATCGAACCGCGACGCGGCGACGTGCGCGTCTTTGAAAAGCCGCCGCGCGAGGCCCGGGCCCGCATCGGTTATATGCCGCAACACGCCCAGCTTGATCCACAATTTCCGGTCTGCGTGCTGGAAGTTGTGCTGATGGGACGCCTCGGGCGCGGCCACAGCGTCGGCGCCTACGGCGCATCCGATCGCGAAGCCGCGCGAAAGGCGCTCTACGAAGTGGGGCTGAGCGGCCTCGAAAAACGGCCGTTCGCGGCGCTCTCCGGCGGCCAGCGGCGGCGCGTGTTGATCGCGCGGGCCCTGGCCTGCGAACCGGAACTGCTGCTGCTGGACGAGCCGACCTCGAATCTCGACATCCAGGTCGAGGAACAGCTTTACGCCCTGCTGCACGAGCTGAATCGCCGGCTGACAATCGTGCTCGTGTCGCACGATCTGGGCTTTGTCTCGCAACACGTGAAAACGACCGTCTGCGTGAACCGCACTGTCCACACGCATCCGACAGGCGAAGTCACCGGCGACGTCATCCGCGAACTCTTCGGCCGGCAGGTGCGGCTCGTTGAACATGAACTGCGGCCACGGGAGCGCTCGTGAGTTTCTTCGTCGACTTGTGGACGACGCCATTCCTGCAATATGCGCTGCTCTCGGCCTTGCTGGCGAGTGTGGCGTCCGGCGTGGTCGGCGCCTACGTGGTCGTGCGCCGAATCACCTACCTGGCCGGTTCCATCGCGCACTGCGTTCTGGCGGGCATGGGCGCGGCCCGCTATTGCCAGGTCGTTTTCCGCTGGGAATGGCTCGACCCGATCTACGGCGCGATCGCCGCGGCGCTGCTGGCGGCCGTCGTCGTCGGGGCGGTGAGCCTGTGGGCGCGACAGCGCGAGGACACGGTGATCGGCGCGATCTGGGCAGTCGGCACGGCGATCGGCGTGCTTTTCATCTGGAAAACGCCGGGCTACAGCATCGACCTCACCAGTTATCTGTTCGGCAACATTCTCATGGTGTCGCCGGAAGATCTCTGGCTGATCGGGCTGCTCGATGTGCTGGTGCTTGGGCTGGTATATCTGTTCTACAACCAGTTTCTCGCGGTCTGCTTCGACGAGGAGTTCGCACGACTGCGCGGCCTGCGCGTCGAGGCGTACTACATCCTGCTGCTCTGCCTCACAGCCCTGACGGTCGTCGTGCTCGTCAAAGTGGTCGGAATCGTGATGGCGATCGCGCTGCTGACGCTGCCGATCGCCGTCGCCTGCCGCTTTGCTCGCACGCTGTGGGGAATCATGGCCGGCTCGATTGTGCTGACGCTCGCCTTCTCGCTCGCGGGCCTGGGCACGGCCTATCAATTCAACCTGCCGGCCGGAGCTACGATCATCGTATTGGCGGGAGCGGGGTATTTGCTGACGGCGGTCCTGGGCGGACGGCACGCGCGCTAAAGCGTAGCAGACTTGCGACGCAGCTGAACGAGAGAGGGCGAGACCCTGTCCGGCATGCGGCGCGTCTCGCCCTCTTTCGTTTTACTGTGCTCGATCAACGATCAGCGGCAATCGGTGCCGTAGTCGCTCAGCACCTGCCCCAAGTCGGCCAAATCGACGAATCCGTCACCGCCGGGCGGGAAGATGTCACCGTGGTCGCGCGTATTGCCCGGAACCCCGGGCTGATAGCCCGAAAGCACGACGCCCAGATCGGCGAGTGTCACCTGGCAGTCGCCGCCAATGGGGAAGATGTCGCTGTTCGCGCATCCCGGCTGCGGCGACGGACACGACGCACCGCAAGCGGCGGTTGCGAAGACGCCGGTCGTCGTCGGAATCAACAGGCGCGGTGAACTGCCGCGTGCGTAGAACAGACCCTGCCCGAAGCCGGCGGTTGCGAGCCCGACATCGAACGCGTTGAACGTGGCGCCGCCGTCACACGAGATGCGCACCTTCGAGCCGTCGAAATAGAGCCCGTACAGAATCTGGTCATCGAAGGCGTCGCATTCGACATTCCGCATGTTTCCGACGTGTCCCGTCGAAGCCCAGGACAGACCTCCGTCGGTCGACTGGTAGAGTCCGCCGCCCGCAACGCCGTTGGAAAGGAAAACGACGTTGGAACTGCTCGGTGAAAGGCAAAGTGAGTAGCACTGACGCAGCGCGGGCAGGCCGGTAGTGACGCGCGTCCATGACTGGCCGCCGTCGGACGACACCAGCACGCCGCCCATCTGATTTCCGCTGTTATCGATGAAGCTGGCGACGAGATTCAGCCCGGTGCCGTCTGCCAGCGTTTCGATATCCTGAATGCTGCGGAAATCTTCCGTACCCGTCATGCCCTCGAAGGTCTTCATCCAGGTCGTGCCGTTGTAGCGCCACACCGTGGACTCGAAGCCGGCTACGCCGAAGTCATTTCCGCCGCTGTAGATGACGCTCGGGTCAACCGGATTGAATGAGAGCGCAAACAGTTCGCTTTCGAAGAGTGTGCCCTGGTCCGGGCCGATGCTCGTCCAAGTACCCGCCAGACGGCGATAGACGCCTTCCGGCGCGATCGAACTCGGACCATCGGAAATCGCGTAAAGAGTGCCGTTCGGAGCGAAGGCAACTGTGTTCCAGCGCGCTCCGGGAACGCCGGTTTCAAGCGACCAGGTTCCGCCGCCATTGAGCGACGTGTACAGACCGCCATCGTTCAAGCCCTGGAAAGCAATCGCCAATTCGTTCGGGTTCATCGGGTTGGCCGCGACGGAAAATACGTTGAGCTGCCCGATGCCGACGGAAGATTGAGGATAGCTGGCGCCGCCGTCGGTGCTACGAAAGACGGCCGTCGATGACGCGCCGAGAAATCGCCGAGTGCTATTGGACGGGTCAAATCGCACGGAGTTCACTGAAAGCGATGATGTGTTGCCCGCTCCAAAAGTCCAACTGACGCCGCCGGTCGTCGAAGAAAACACGCCCTGGGTGGTCGCAAGCAGAATATTCAGCGGATTTCCCGGCTGAATCTCGATGTCGTTCACCACCTGCGTCGGCCAAGTGCCGTCATGGACCGCGGTCCACGTCGCGCCGTCGTTGGTCGAACTGTAGAGACCCACGTTCTGACTGCCGAAGAGTTGCCCGCCGGCGACCAGCACACGCGTGCCGTCATGCACGATGTCGTTCATGGGATTAGCGGGCAGGCCGGCTGAGCGGTTCGTCCAACTTGTGCCGCCGTTGGTCGTCACCCATACCTGACCGCCGCCGAACGATCCGCCGAACGCGGCATAGACCGTGTTCGAGTCGCCGGGCTTGACCGCGATGCCGCGGCAATTTTGCGCGGCCCCGAGCGGCGGAGTCTTATTGGTCCAAGTGGTTCCGCCGTTCGTCGAAACGAGCACATTTTTGGTCTGCGCGCCGAGGGCGTCGGCCACGCCGGCCCAAATCGTCTGTTCGTTATTGGGATCGATTGTGACTTCAAATACCTGATCGTTCGCGCCGATTCCGAGCGCGAGCGATGTAAAGCTTGCACCGGCGTTCGTGCTCTTCCAGACGCCGTCGAGCGTCCCGATATATGCGATTCCGGTGGGCGACCACGCGATGTCGTAGACGCTGCGCGCCACGCTCGTGACGATCGACCACGTCGCACCGCCGTCCGTCGAGCGATAGAGATTTCCCGCTCCACCGCTGGCCGGAGCCACGCCGGCGAGCACGATATTGGAATCGAGCGGATCAACCGCGACGTCCTGCACATCGCCGCCGTAAGGACCAAGCCCGGACCAATCGGACGTGCAACAAGTGCCGCGCTCGGAGGACAAACCCTCGGCCGTCTCGGATTGGAGCCCGTCGGCCGATTGAACTTTGGCAACCGCTGCCCGGTGTCCAAGCAGGTCCTGACACGCCGGCACCGTTTGCCCAATCGCCATGGGTAGGCACGCGCTCAGCACGACGAATCCGGATCCTACGCACCAGACGGAAATACGCGATGAACTGCGTTGCATCTTCGCCTCCAAAGTGGCCCCTGAACGGGGTCGGGACTCAAGCGATACGACTCTGCCATTAGAGCGAATCGCGAGGCGAGATACCAGCCTGAATTTCGCGGCCGGCGCGGGGATCCGCCGGAAAACACGTCGGCCGCGCCACCCGCATTTGCGGAGGGCGCGGCCTCGTGCGAACAACAACGATCAGTATGTCGCAGCTATCTTCTTCGAAGCAGCGCTCGCGTTACTCAGGCGCGCGCCCTTCCGCGCCGCCGGCGTTTCCGCCACGTCGGCGCTGGCCGCGCTGACCATCACGTCCGCCCCGACCGCGATCATTGCCGCGCTCCAGATTCTGCTCGAAGTCCTTCTGCTGATCCTCGGTAAGGATCTTCTCGATCTCGCCGCGCACGCTCGACGCAAGCTCGGACTGACCTTCTTTGTCGTCGTGCTTCAGCGCGCGCGCGTCTTTTTGCGCCGACCGCTCGATCTCGCGCAGCTGCTGCGTCTGCTCGTCGCTCAGGCGGAGACGCTTGGCCGCGCGCAGCACGCCGCGCACGTCGTCGCCCATCGCCTTTTCGCCCTTGCGCTGCTCGTCGAATTCCTTCCTGTAGTCCGCCAGCAAGGGCTTCTGGTCGTCGTGAAGCATGGCCGAGACCGAGCGGAACAGCTTGGCGAGCGACTCGTCCTCGTTCGGGCGAGCGGCTTCCATCTTGCCGCGCAGTTCCTCGACTTTTTCGTCGTCGCCGGCTTCGCGGGCCTCGCGCATTTCCTCGAACAGCGGACGCATGGCCTCAAAGCGGCTCGCACGATCCGAATCCAACAGGGCGTTGAATTCCTCACGCTGGGCATCGTCCAACTTCAGCGCGTCGGGCAGCTCGCGCGCCAGCCGGCCGGCCGGATCGTCGCCGCCGGGACCCCGGCCGCGAAAACGGGCCTGGCCTTCCTGGAAACGCGACCGCATGTCATCGAACTTCGTGACCTGATCAGGCCGCAGGACTTCCTTGATCTGGTCCGCAACCTGGCCCATCGGGTCAAAGCCCGGGCCGCCGCGGCGCGGCTGCTGGCCGATTTCGGCCTCGAGCTGCGCCACCGTCTCGGTGTCGCCGTTCTCGCGGGCTTCGCGCAGCTTGGCGTAGCGCTCGCGCGACGCGACTTGATCGGCGCGCTGCTTGTCCATGATCTCCTTGACCTGGGCGCGCGCGTGTCGTCCAGTTCCAGCTCGTCGCTCATGCGGTCGACCATGCGGCATCATCATCTGCGCTGGATCAAATTACCACGTCCGCCGCGGCCGCCCGGACCGCCGGGACCGCCACGGTCGCGCCGTTCCGGTCGAGCCGGCTGCGGCCGATCCTGATCGCTTGACTGATTATCCTGGGCGAAAGAACCGCTGGTCAGCGCGGCGGCCGCCAACAATGACGCGAATCCTGAACGTCTCATGTCCGGTGTCCTTGAGATAGCGGAGGGAAGCCCGCCGGCGGGCGCCGGCGCGGCGGAATGCGCAAACAACGAGACCGCATCCCGCGACGCGGCCTCGGATCGCCCCCAGGGGCGCAGCGTTCCCAGCGTCCCTAGCAGACAAATGCAAATGAGCGCCGCGGCGGCGGTGGAACCCGAACGGAGGCTCCCATGGCTCCGCCCCGGGTCCAGGATGTCCGCCACACGGCGCTCAAGATCGTTACGACAGGCCATCGCCAGCGCGACGCGGGCCAGTCGCTGCCGCCGGGCCGCGTGTGCGACGCACAGCAGCGCATCGGCGTAATCTGCGGCGTCAACGCCGCGCTGCAAGACGAAGTCGTCGCACGCGCGCTCGCGCTCCAGGCGATAGCGGCGGGCCGTGGCCCAACTTAGCGGATTGAACCAGTGCAGCGCGCAGCCCAGATGAGCGAACCACTGAAGCGCGGCATCACGCCGCGCGACGTGCGCCAGCTCATGCAGCAAAACCGTACGCAGCCGCGCCGCCGACCAGGTACGCGCGGACCGCGGCAGAATCACGGTTGGCGCTCGCCAGCCGACCGTGATCGGAATATCCAGTTCGTCGGACTCGCGCAGTTCCGGCATGCGCCGAGCACCGCTTTCGGCGCTGATCAGCGCGGAAATACGCGCCGCGGGTCCAACCCGCAGCCGCGGCGCGCGGCGTACCACGCCGCGCAGCCGCAGCACGCCCACCAGCAGGCGGGCGAGCACAACTGCCGTGCCGATGACCCAAATGCTCAGCATCAGCAGCGAGAGGCGCGCTTCCGTGGCGCGCCGCGCGGGCCGACGACAGCGGCATGAGCGCGCTCACCCCGGGCTATCCGCGACTTCCGTCTCATGCGCGGCTCAGCAGCCGGAGCCGTGTCGGAGGTATCGCCTCCGTCCGCCGTGGCGGTCTCGCAGGAACGGGAGGCGTCGACACCTCCCCCGATCGTCGGTAGCCAACCCAGATCGATCGCCGGAAGCCAGGGCGTCAGCAGCGGCAAACAAGCCGCCGTTGCCAAGGCCGTAACCAGCAGGAGGCTGCGCGTGGCGGCCGCCGAGCGGCACCAACCATGAAGAGCCAGACGGCCGAGAAGAGAACCAGCCCCTTCAGCGCCGCATCGAGCAGCCAGGCGAGCGCCGAAAGCTCGAACGCCGTCGTCATGGCTGGCGTCCTCTCTTTCGCGCGTCGCGGATCATCTTGGCAATGCGCTCGAGGTCGGCATCGCTCAACTCGACGTTGTCCTGATCGAGAAGAGCGACCATCGCATCGCCGATCGAGCCGCCGAAAAACGTTTTGACCAGATGCTGGAGCGCAGTACTACGAACCTTTTCACCGGTCTGCGTGGGTCGATAGATGTAGCGCAATCCGACGCGCTCGTGTGCTAGATGACCTTTCTCTTCGAGAATGCGCAGCAGCGCCCGCACCGCCGAGTACGAAGGGGGATCGGGCAGCGCCGCGTGAACCTCGCCCGCCGCAGCCTGACCGCGGCTGTAGACGATGTCCATGATCTGGCGCTCGCGGCGGCTAAGCTGCGATTGATATCTGGCGTCTTTTTCCGGCATCCCTGAATCCGCCCTTCCCATAGCGCGAGTGCGCCATGCCGAAGCTGAGTGCTAAGAAATTAGCATACCCATCTATCGGAGTCAAGCCGAAACGAAATCACTGTGGGTTTTCACCCGCGCAGCGGCAGCCGGACTGTCGGTCTCCGACTGACAAGTCCTAATCCCCGGCGCGCCGTTTGCCCGAAACCACCACGGACGAGCGCTACCGTGTTCGCCAGCCCCGACGGGCCGGGATAACATGGCAAACGCATGAAATTCGACACGGCTGGCCTACTGCGAAGGGGCGCAGCGGCGGCCGGAAGCATCGAGGAGCGATCTCGTGAGCAGTGAATCCGTCAATCCCAGCCGCCACGGACTCGACAAAATAGGCCTGCCGCACCGCGGGGTTCAATTCTGGAACCTGCGGCCCCCGGCCTTGGTCGCCGAGTCCCTCCGCCGCGGTGAAGCCACGCTCTCGGACAAAGGCGCCCTGGTCGCGGTGACCAAGCCGCGCACCGGCCGCAGTCCCAAGGACAAGTTTGTCGTCCGCGATCCGGAGAGCGAAAAGAACGTCCACTGGGGCGATGTAAACGTCGCCATGGACGCCGCCAAGTTTGATCGCCTGCAAGCCAAAGTTTCCGAGCACCTGGCCGGCCGCGACCTGTTCGTACAAGACCTCTATGCCGGCGCGGACCCGGCCAATCGGCTGAAAGTGCGCTTTGTGAACGAATTTGCCTGGCACAACCTGTTTGTGCGCCAGCTTTTTGTGCGCCCAAAGGCCGAGGAGACCAGTGACTTCACGCCGGACTTCACGGTGATCGGAGCGCCCACCTGCGCCGCCAACCCGGCCGCGGACGGCACGAATTCCGACGCGTTCATCGTGATCAACTTCGCGAAGAAGCTCGTGCTCGTCTCGGGAACGCGTTACGCCGGCGAGTTGAAGAAGAGCATCTTCACCATCATGAACTATCTGCTTCCGCTGAAGGGCATCATGTCGATGCACTGCTCGGCCAACATCGGCCAGGGCGGCGACGTCGCGCTGTTCTTCGGGCTCTCCGGCACGGGCAAAACAACGCTCTCGGCCGACCCG
>JBGAJB010000134.1:0-9134 GCA_044225155.1 Phycisphaerae bacterium
CCGGCGAAGATTTTGCGGCTCAGGACCTCCAGTTGGTCGAGACGCGCCATGAACTCCGGGGAGAGGAGTTCCTCGTCGCGGGCAGCGGTTTTTCTGAGCGGGGCCGTGGACACATAGGAATGTTACCACGACCGGGCGCGCGAGCCGCAACGGACGGACGAACGGGAATGAGTAAATCGTCGCCCAGTGACGGCGAATTCCTGTGGTCCGTTTCAAACCCGGCTGCCGCCTGGAGGGCGAGCGATCGTTGCCGGCGACTTCAGGCGCCGGATCGCGAAACCAGTTTGATTGTCGCCCGGAGGGCGAACGGGAATCGCGTCAGTCCTCCGGACTGTCAGCAAGAAAAGGAGGCCACGTGGACCAGGCGTTGAAACGCCTGGCAACGATCGCGCGCCCTGCCGGGCGAAAACGGGGCGCGGCGCACCTGCCGGCGTGAATCGGGGCATAGCCCATCTGCTTGGCGAAAAACGAGTCATAGCCCGCCCTGCCGGGCGAAACTGGGTTCATGGCACGAAATCTGAGCTAGAACAAGGATGCCTACGATTTTTTCTTTTCTTTTCGCCGCCGGCGCGTGAATGTCACCCGCCTTCCTTCGCTCCCTCTGGCATGAGCAGAGCAGCAACCAGCACCGGAACCCGCCAGCGCCGCGACGAATCCCGGCTTGGACGTCGCGGACAAACGAGCGAAACGGTGCATGCGAATCCCCACGCAGGACGCGTCGTCCTGGTTGCCAAGATCACTGCTGTCCGGCCGGAAACCAGGGAGAATGCCATGCGTCGCTTTCAGAACATCAAGGGATTCGCAGTCGCCGCCGCCGCTTTCGCTTCGCTCGCGACGACCGGTTGCATGTCGGACATGTCGGAAATGATGGGCGGAGCGCTGCCCGGGCCGACGGCGCCGGCACCCAGCCCGACGCCGACCCCGGCCCCGGCTCCGGCTCCGGCTCCGGCTCCCAAGGCGCCAATGCTCTTGGTGGCCAACTACGTCGGGAACTCGGTGACCGGCTATGCCGATCCGGGCACGCTGAACGGCAACGTCACGCCGACGATGAACCTGGCGGGCGGACAGACCGGGCTCGGTTCACCCTCAAACGTGCGGCTCGACGCGAGTGGTGAGTTGATCACCGCCAACACGGCCGGCAAGTCGCTCACAATTCATACGGCCGGAGAGGCCGCTAACGGCAACATTCGGCCCGATCGGAATATTGCGGGCGCGGCGACCGCGTTGGCGTATCCGCTCGGAATCGCCCGGGACGCCGAGACCGACGCATTCTTTGTCGGCGACAATGGCACGATACCCGGCTCGATCCTGATGTTCACGAACATCAGCGCCGCGGGCACACTCGGCAATCTCGCGCCGCTGCACAAGATCACCAGCGGCGACATCGGGGCACCGACGTCCATCGCGCTTTCGGATGAGGACGACCTCTACGTCACGAACGTGGACAAACGCACCATCGCGGTGTTCGCCGATGCCACCAACATCAACGGCAGCCGGGCCGCCGACCGCGTGATCAGCTCGGCCGCCTTCGTGGGACCGGGAAATTACCTGGAGGATGTCGTGATCGATCAGAACGACACGATGTTTGTGTTGCTCAGCAGCGGCCGAGTAGCGATTTTCGCCGAAGCCCGCTCGCTGAACGGCAACCGCATGCCGGACGCGATTCTGACAATCACGGGCGCGAACACCGTGCAGGGAATTGCAGTCGACACGAACGGCACGGGCTATGTGGCCGACTACGCGACCAACTCGATCTACGTGTTCGATGATTTCGCCACCCGGAACGGCACGTTTGCTCCGGATCGCACGATCAGCGGCGCGCGGACGCAGCTCAGCGGGCCGTTCCACATTTACATCGCCGAATAAAGAGACCGAAAACACGGATTCTCGGCGGCCGGCCCTGGGGATTCCCCTCAGGGCTGGCCGCGTTTTGTATCGGTTAGTGCAAAGGAGGTCTGACGATCTCGGCACGCAGCGGGGCGCGCCGCGCCTGCGAGAATCTCTCTCGATCGATCGCCGCTGGCAGAGCACGCTCGACGTCGAAGACGTGTTGCAGGTCACCTTCCTCGAAGCGTTTCTGAAGGTCGGCACGTTTGCGCCCGGCGGGCCGAACGCTTTCTTCGGCTGGCTGCGGCGCATCGCGGAAAACAACTTGCGCGACGCGATCAAGGGACTCGAGGCCGGCAAGCGGCCGCCGCCCGGGGTTTCGCTGAATACGCCGGTCGGCGACGAGTCCGTGGTCGCCCTGCTCGATTATCTGGGTGTCAGCACCACGCCGAGCCGCACGGCCGCCGTCGGCGAGATGCAGAGCGCCATGGAGGCCGCCCTGGCGTCGCTGCCGCCTGACTACGCGGCCGTCATCCGCGAATACGACCTGAAGGGTCGGGATATTGCCGAAGTCGCCGCCACGCTCGGCCGCACGACCGGGGCGATTCACATGTTGCGTGCCCGTGCCCATGACCGCCTGCGCGAGTCCCTGGGGCCGGAATCGAATTTTTTTTCCAATACCGCGTGAAGGCCGATGGGGATTTGTCGCTTCAGAGCGGTGAGGGGCGGCCGGTAAGGTCCGCCGGTCCGGTCGAGAGATTCGATGTCGCAGCCTAATCAACCGCCGTCGGATGATGCGCTGATCAACGCCGCTTTGCGGCAGTTTCAGTCGGCGCGCCCACGGCCGACGACGCCCGGTGGCGGCCGATTTGACACGCCGCTCGACGCCCGCGCCGTCGCGAGGAAGACCATTTCGCAGATGTCGGCCGACTCGCTGGTCGGCTACGAGCTGCTCGGCGAACGGCACCGCGGCGGTCAGGGCGTGGTGTACGAAGCTCTCCAGCGGGCCACAAAGCGCAAGGTCGCGGTCAAGATTCTTTACGACGGTCCGCACCAGAGCGTCAATCAGCGCCGCCGCTTCGAGCTGGAAATCGAAATCCTCAGCCAGCTCCGCCATCCGAACATCGTGACGGTCTACGACAGCGGGACGGCCGACGGTCGCTCGTTCTACGTCATGGACCTCGTTGCCGGCGTGCCGCTGGATCGCTGGGTCGAGCAGCAAAGGCAGAAGCGACTCGACGCGGCCGTCGCGACCGGCTCGCGCGCGGGCGTGCGCGAGGAAATTGGTGAGCTGCTGAGGTTGTTTGTGCGGATCAGCGATGCCGTGAATGCGGCGCATCTGCGCGGCGTGATTCACCGGGATCTCAAGCCCGGAAACATCCTGATCGACGGCGCGGGGCAGCCGCACATTCTCGATTTCGGTCTGGCAAAATTCACGGCCGGCACGTTCGACGATCCCTCGGGCGCGGACCCGATGACCATCACCGGCCAATTCGTCGGCTCACTGCCGTGGGCGAGCCCGGAACAGGCGGCCGGCGAGCCGAATCAGATCGACACGCGCAGCGACGTGTATGCGCTCGGCGTGCTGCTCTACCAGAGCCTGACGGGCCAATTCCCCTATCGCGTCACGGGCCCGAACGCCGAAACGATCGAGCGGATTCGCAGTCAGGCGCCGCGTGCGATGAATGATGCGCGTCGCATACCCAGTTCCGCCTCGGGGCCGTTGGGCGTGATGTGCGACATCAGCGACGAAGTCGAGACAATCGTTCTGAAGTGCCTGCAAAAGGAGCGCGAGCGGCGCTATCAGACGGCCGGCGACCTGGCGCGCGACCTGCAGCGCTGTCTTGACGGCGCGCCGATCGAAGCGAAACGTGATTCCTTTGCCTACATGCTGCGCAAGCAGGTTCGCCGCCATCGCCTCGCGGTCACGGCGGCCGGCCTCGTGCTCGCGGCGATCGTCATCGGGCTGGTCGCCAGCCTGACGTTCTGGCGACAGGCCGAGCGGCGGCGAGTCGAGGCGGAGCGTGAATCGGCGCGGGCCCATGCGGCTGAACAGGACGCTGAGCGCGAGACCGAGCGCGCTCGTAATGCGGAACGCGAAGCCCAGACAAAGCGCGCCGAGGCGGACAGTGTTACGACGCTGCTTGAGCAGATGTTTGGTTCGTCCGACGCCTATCAGTTTCCGGGACCGGATGCCAGTATCAAACAGGTCATCGACGAATACGGCGCCAAGGTCTTTACCGGCTTGGAGAGTCAGCCGGAGGTAGAGCTACGCTTGCGATTGACGCTGGGCAACGCCTTTTACAACCTCGCGGAATTCGACAAGGCCGAGCAGATGTTTACGCGGGCGGTCGAGATCGCGACGGCCGTGCTTGGGCCGCATGCCCCGCGCGTTTCCGAGATGCTGAACAATCTGGGCAGCGTTCGCCTGGCGCGAAACGACCTCGACGGCGCGCAGCAGGCGTACGAATCGGCGCTCGCGATCGATCAGGCGACACGCGGCGATCCGCAATGCCTGGAAGCCGACACGCTCTACAACCTGGGCAATCTGGCGGTGGCGCGCGGCAACGCCGGACAGGCCGAGGAGCTATACCGCCGTTCGCTGGAGCGCTTCGCAGCGGCCCCGCCCGAGCGCCAGTCGGGCCTCAGTGCGGCCATGAAACAGCTAGGGAGTTTGCTCTCACAACTGGGGCGTAATGAGGAGGCCGAGAAGCTGCTACGTGATGCGCTGGCGATGGACGAGCACCAATTCGGCCCGGATGACACGCGCACGGCCGCGGCCCGCAATGATCTGGCGAGTTGGCTCTATCGCAATGGGCGGGCGGCGGAGGCGATACCGCTTTTTGAAGCAGTCTTGGCGGCCGATTCCAAGTTCTTCGGCCCGCGCGATCCACGCCGCGCTATCCATATGAGCAATTTTGCCATCATTCTGAAATCGCTCGGCCAGCTCGACCGGGCTGAGGCGCTACACCGCGAGGCGCTCTCCATTCGGCAGGAAAGCCTGCCGCCCGATCATCCGGAGCTGGCGCTGAGCTGGGAAGGGCTGGCAACAATCCAGGAAGCGCGGAAGGATTGGGCGGGCGCGGCAGAAGCGTTCAGCCGTGCGCAAGAGATCAATTGCAAGAACGGGGATGACAATCCGGCCTGCCTTCGCAACTCGCAGAATTTGGGTCGCGTGAAATACGCCGCCGGGAAATACGCCGAGGCGCGCGAGATCTATCGCCGAATTCTGGCGAGCGCGACGCCCGGTTCGGTGGAGGCGTTCACGAATGGCGCGCGCCTCGCGGCGACGGAAATCAAGCTGGGGAATTTCGCGCCGGCGGCTGAGATTCTTCGCGGGCTCGTGAATGTCGAGCCGCCCGCCGGCCAGCCGGCGTGGACAACCGCGCAACTGCAAAGTCTGCTGGGCGAAGCCGAGCTAGGGCTCGCTCACCCCGACGAAGCCGAGTCGCTATTGCGCGATGGATACGCGGGGCTGGCGTCGGGTCATGCGCCGGTGGATCGCCAGCGCGAGGCGCTTCAGAGGCTGATCAACCTGGCGGAAAAGCGCGGCGACTCGGACGGGGCGGACGGCTGGCGCGCAAAAATGGCCGATCTGGAAACACCGCAACCCAACGTGAACTGACGGGAAATCAGCGCTAAAAAAGCGGTTCGCCCCACGTCTCGTGGAAAGCTTCGTCGTTGACGATGGCGAGGAAGCCGTTTTCGTCGTAGTCGATGTCGTACACGGCGTCGGCGATGCCGCGATGAGCAAACCAGAGGTTGACCGTGCGGCGGAGCTGTTCTTCGTCGGCCTCGGCCGGCAGATCAATATCGATGGAGCGGACGTCGGCGTGTTCGTAGCCGAAGCGCGGGATGCAGCGAAGTTTGGTGGTGACCAGCTTCCTCATGACGGCTGCCCCTCGCGCCCGGTTCCCGCGAGCGCGCCCATCGCCTGAATTATACGGCATTTTCGCGACGAATCAAAAACCGGGGCGCGAAATTCGCATGAAGAACGCAGGTAATCTCGGCCGTGGCCTTCCTGGTCCGCTTCGGAGGAGGTAAATCCCTGTCTCAGGTTGGATTCGACGCGCCACATCAGAAGTGTGTCGGCAGCGCATCCAGGAGCTGCCGAATCTCCTCGGGCGAGTTATAGAAATGCGGGCTGGCCCGCAGCCGGCCGAGTCGCGTCGCCACGACGATCTTGAACTCGTTGCGGAGGTGCCGCCGGAGTTCGTCCGTGTCGAAGCGCTCCGAGGCAAACGCCACGATGCCGCTCCACTCGCTGGCGGTGCGCGGGCTGTGAACCTGCCAGCCTTTGCCGCGCAGGCCCTCGACCAGCAGATCGGTCAGATGCTTGATCCGCACCTGAATTTCATCGACGCCGACACCCAGCAGCATGTCGACCGACGCTCCCAATCCGCAGATACCCGCGAGGTTATAGGCGCCGCTGTCAAAACGCCGCGCGTCGTCATGCAAGTCGTCCGGCCGCAGGTGCGTGGCTTCGTGCTCGTAGCCGACCTTGACCGACATGTAGCTGATTTCGCTCGGCCGCAGATGCCCGATCAACTCGCGTCGGCAGTAGAAGACGCCCGTCCCTTCGGGCGAGACGAGCCACTTATGCCCGCCGGACGAGAGGAAGTCGATATTCATGGAGCGGACGTCGATCGGGTGAACGCCCAGCATCTGGATCGCGTCCACGAAAAACAGGATGCCTTTTTCCTTGCACAGCTCGCCCAGCCGCGTCAGGTCGAGGCGGAAGCCGTTGGACCACTGCACGCCGGGCCGGAGACGGCCACCAGCCGCGTGCGGCGGTCGATCGCCTTGGCGATGCGATCGAAGGGGATGCGCCCGGATTCCTCCTGCACGCGTTTCAGCGTCACGCCGCGCGACTCCAGCGCCATCCACGGGTAGACGTTGGCGGGAAACTCCATCGACGTCGAGACGATATTGTCGCCGCTGAGCCACTGGATGCCATTCGCGACGTAGTGGATGCCTTCGGACGTATTCTTGGGAAACGTCACTTCGCCCGGCTCGGCGTTGATCAGACGCGCGACGGACTGACGCACGCGCTCGGCCGTGCGGTAGAACGTTCCACGCAGGTAGGCTGCTTCGGCCAGTTCACGGGCGTAGCCGGCCATCGCCTCGGCCGCGTTCAGCGAAATGGGCGCAACGGCAGCGTGATTCTGGAAGTTGTAGTTCCGGGTGATGGGGAACTGCGCTCGGATCAGTTCCAGGTTCATGTTGGTCGACGCCCCCTTCGCGTCGCGGAGCGATCGGCCGACAAAGCGCCGGGCCGGCCAGCCCCTACCGCATTATCCAATACCCGCCCACCCTGCATGGTGTCGAGTCGCCCCTTCGACTGGACACGCGCGCCGTGGCATCGTTTATATGCCGCGAATTCGTCCGCGGCGCGCATTGCTCTCCAGATTTTCGTAATAGTTATCGGCGGACGCCGCTGAAGAGCGCATGAAGAGAACATCACCCGCACCGCGCGCTCGCCACGAGGCGCACCGCATTCAAGGAGGAATTCCACCCGTTCGCGTACATCTCGACGGAGCGCACGGCACCTACGCCAGCATCTTGCGCAGCACGGTCTGCAGCACGCCGCCGTTGCGGTAATACTCGACCTCAACCGGCGTATTCACGCGGCACTGCACTTCGAATTCGATCGTTTTTCCGCTGCTCTGATCATTCGCGACGACCGTCAGCATCTGCAGCGGCTTGAGATTGTCGCTCAGGCCGCGAATATCAAAGACCTCGTGGCCGGTGAGGCCGAGCGTCTCGCGATTTTGCCCTTCTTTGAAAACCAGCGGCAGCACGCCCATCCCGACCAGATTGCTGCGGTGGATCCGCTCGAAGCTGACCGCAATCACGGCTTTGGCGCCGAGCAGCATCGTGCCCTTCGCGGCCCAGTCGCGCGAACTGCCCATGCCGTAGTCCCTGCCCGCGATGACCACCAGCGGCGTGCCGTTCTTGTGGTACTCCAGCGAGGCTTCGAAGATCGACATCTGCCTGCCGCTCGGCACATGCATCGTTACGCCGCCCTCGGTGCCGGGAACCATCAGGTTGCGGATGCGGACGTTCGCGAAAGTGCCGCGCGTCATGACGCGGTCGTTTCCGCGCCGCGAGCCGTAGCTGTTGAAGTCCTCTTTCGCGATGTGGTGATCCTGGAGATAGCGGCCCGCGGGCGAATTCAGGGCGATGTCGCCGGCCGGGCTGATGTGATCCGTCGTCACGCTATCGCCAAAGATCGCCAGACAGCGGGCATGCTCGATCGGCTGGATCGGGTGAACCTTGGCGCTCATGCCGGTGAAGAACGGCGGCTCCTGGATATAAGTGCTTTCGGAGTTCCACGGATAGATGTCGCCCTCGCCGACCTTGATCGCCCGCCACTCATCGCTGCCGGTGAATACGTCGGCATAGCGCTTCGTGAACATCTCCGGCGTGACGAACTTCGCCACGGACTCGCGGACTTCCTGCTGAGTCGGCCAAATGTCCCGCAAAAAAACGGGCTTGCCGTCGCTGCCGACGCCGAGCGGCTCGTTGGTTAGATCGATGTCAGTCGTGCCGGCCAGCGCGTAGGCCACGACCAGCGGCGGCGAGGCCAGGTAGTTGGCCTTCACGTGCGGGTTCACCCGACCTTCGAAATTGCGATTGCCGCTGAGCACCGAGCAGACCACCAGATCCGTCTTCGTCACCGCGTCACGGATGTGATCCGGCAGCGGGCCGCTGTTGCCGATGCAGGTCGTGCAGCCGTAGCCGACCGTGTGGAATCCGAGCGCTTCGAGCGGCTGCGTCAGCCCGCCCTTGTCGAGGTAGTCGGTCACAACGCGCGAGCCGGGCGCGAGACTCGTCTTCACCCACGGCTTTACGTGCATCCCGCGCGCGGCCGCTTTTTTCGCGACGAGGCCGGCCGCGATCATCACGGAGGGATTGCTGGTATTCGTGCAACTGGTGATGGCCGCGATGACCACCGAACCGTGCTTCAGATCAAAGCCCGTGCCGTTCTGCTTGACGGCGGCGATGCGCGTCAGGTCCGCGTCTTTCAACTCGAATCCCTGCTTCTTGAGCGGGGCGCGCAGCGCGTCGCGGAACGACGACTGCATTTTCGACAGCGCGATGCGATCCTGCGGGCGCTTCGGGCCGGCCAGGCTCGGCTCGACCGTCGACAGATCCAGTTCCAGCGTCGCGGTATAGGTCGGCTCGATCGACGAATCCGTGCGGAAGAGGCCCTGCTCCTTGGCATAGCGCTCGACCAGATCGATCTCGGCCGCGGCACGGCCCGTCAGGCGCAGATATTCCAGCGTGCGGTCGTCAACCGGGAA
>JBGAJB010000135.1:0-2047 GCA_044225155.1 Phycisphaerae bacterium
GCCAGCGCGCGATCAAAGCCGCGCACGCCCGCCTCGCGCGTGTGCCCTTCCACCATCAATTGCAGCATTTCCTCGGGGACTTTCACCGTGCCGGCCGCCAGGCCGGTGCGCTCGAGCTCGCGCGGCACGAGATAGCGCTTGGCGATCTCGATCTTTTCCTGCGTCGTGTAGCCCGGCAGTTCGATGACCTCCATGCGGTCCTTCAGCGCAGGCTCGACCGGGTCCATGTAATTGGCCGTCCCGATGAACAGCACTTTCGAAAGATCGAACGGCACGGCCAGATAGTGGTCGGTAAAGCTGTGGTTCTGCTCGGGATCGAGCACTTCCAGCAGCGCCGAGGCCGGATCGCCGCGGAAGTCCTGCCCGAGCTTGTCCAGTTCATCGAGCATGATGACCGGATTCCGCGTGCCGGCTTTGCGAATTTCCTGCATCAGGCGGCCGGGAACGGCGCCGATGTACGTCCGACGATGCCCGCGAATGTCCGCTTCGTCCCGCACGCCGCCGAGGGCGATCCGGATGAACTTACGGCCGAGGGCGCGGGCGATGCTCTGCCCAAGGGACGTCTTTCCTACCCCCGGCGGGCCGGCAAAGCAGAGAATGGGGCCCTTGCCGTCGGGTTTCAGCCGGCGGACGGCGAGGTACTCCAGAATGCGGCGCTTGATCTTGTCGAGGCCGTAATGGTCGGTGTTCAGCACGCCTTCGGCGTGGGCGAGATCGAGGTTGTCCTCCGTCTCGCGGCTCCAAGGCATCTCGATCAACCACTCGAGGTAGTCGCGAATGACCGCGTTTTCCGGCGACACGGGCGAAATGCGCTGCAAGCGCGTGTACTCGCGATTCGCTTCGCGCATTACCGGTTCGGGCATCTCTGCCCCATCGAGCCGCTTGCGCAGGTCTTCCAGCTCGGCGGCACGCGTGTCGCCCTCGCCCAGCTCTTTCTGAATCGCCTTGAGCTGCTCCTGCAGGAAGTACTGGCGCTGCGTTTTGTCGATCTCGGTGCGAACGTCGGTCTGAATCTTCTGCGCCAACTCGAGAACCTCGAGCTGGTTTTGGAGCGTGGCCGTGATCTTGCGGAGCCGGTCGGCGATATCGAAGGTTTCGAGCAGCTCCTGCTTTTGCACAATCCCAAGCGACAAATTTGCGGCCAGGAAGTCGGCCAGCGGGCCGGCCTTTTCAATCGCCCGCAGCACCTGCACCGCTTCCTCGGGCACGTTGGGGCTGAGTTCGATGATCTGCTCGGCCAGGCGCCGCGCGTTGAACGCGAGCGCGTCGAGCTGCATGTTGGCCGGGCTCGTGTCTTCGTGCGGATTGATCGTCGCCTGCCAATACGGCTCGGTCAGGACGATCTGCTCCAATCCGACGCGCGCGACTCCATGGACGAGAATGTTGAACGTGCCATCGGCCGCGCGCATCAGCTTGAGCACCTGTGCGGCCGTGCCGACGCGATAGATTTCATCAATGCCGGGGTCTTCGACGTCTTCGCGCCGCTGCGCGAAGACGGCGAGCAGCTTGTCGCCGGCGACCACCGCGTCGATCAGACGTTTGGACTTTTCGCGCGCGACGGAAATCGGCACGACCGTGCCGGGAAAGACCACCAAGTTGCGCACCGGCAGTACGGGAAGCTGCGTCGGCACATCCGGTCGGAGCGGATCGGTGGAAACACGCGCGGGGCGGTTTTCCGGATTTTGGCTCACCGTTTCCTCGCCCTTGGCGCGGTTATCCATAGGAACCCCGATTCATAGGTGACTTGAATATCGTCGACCAATAGCGGCTCCGGCACCGTGACCTCCCGCCGGAACGGTCCATCCTCGATTTCCAATACATGCAGGCTGAGCGGGTTGGGCGCGCCATCCGGCCGCGGCTGAGCCCGCGTTCCGGAGATCGTGATGCGGCATTGGTCGGCGCAGGTCACTTCGACCGCGCCGGCCTGTACGCCGGGCAGCTCCACGACGATCAGGAAATCGGAGCGCGTTTCATAGACGTTGACCGCCGGTTGCCATGCGGCCGAGTCGCGGAAGTGGACGAAGGTGCGTTTCAGCATCTCGTCCAT
>JBGAJB010000135.1:2063-9814 GCA_044225155.1 Phycisphaerae bacterium
CTTCCGCGACCAATGGACGGGATCTTCGCTGTGACCAAACTTCTTGATGGACATTTCTGGTCCCGCCGGATGTTCGCTCGCCGATCTGCACCGGCGGCTGGCTCGTGATGTTCGCGTGCGCTCGCGCCGCGACCCTGTTCATTCTATCGGTCGAACGCGATGCGCAATGTTGACCGCCGCACGTCACCTGGAATCGACGTACGAGCGAGCGCAATCTCGGACCGAAGCGAGACATCGCCGCGATGAAGACGGCGCTCGGCGTCCGTGCCTAGGAAAGGCTCGCTCACATCACTATCATGACCCAGGCAGCGCGTCGCGCATAGGTCGAAGCCGGCCGAAATTCGCGACCCATCCGTTAACGGTAGCGGGGCACTTGGAATGACGAGTTTTGACCTTCCGGAAGATCTGGTCGCACTACAGGACACCGTTCGCGATTTCGCTGCGAACGAGATTCGGCCCCACGCGCGCGATTGGGATCGCGATCAGCACCTGCCCGACGAAGTCATCGCCAAAATGGCGGAGATCGGCTTGCTGGGCGTGCTGACGGAGACGGAATACGGTGGGGCCGGACTCGGCTACCTGGCCAACTCGATCGTCATGGAAGAAATCGCCCGGCAGTGCGGTGCGACGGCCCTCTTCCTCGCGGCACACAATGGCCTTGCGACTGCGCACATCCGCCTGGCAGCGAATCCCGAGCAAAAGAAGAAATACCTGCCGCGCCTGGCGACTGGGGAAATCATCGGTTCCTGGGGGCTGACTGAGCCGGGCTGCGGATCGGACGCCGCCGCGATGAGCACACGGGCCGTCAAGGACGGCGACGGCTGGCGCATTACGGGTCATAAGCAGTTCATCACCAACGGCACGCGCGCCTCCATTTTCGTCGTGACCGCGATCACCGATCCGGCCGCCGGCCCGCGCGGTATCTCGGCGTTCCTCGTCGAAAAGGACGCGCCTGGTTTTTCCGTCGGCCACAAAGAAGACAAGAGGGGGATGCGGGCCAGCGACACGGTCACGCTGAATTTCGAGAACGTCTACGCCGGCCCGGAGACGCTTTGCGGCAAGCTCGGGCAGGGTTACACCGACGCACTCAAAGTGCTCGAACGCGGCCGCGTGGGCATCGGTGCGCTGTCAGTCGGCCTGGCACGCGGCGCGTTGGAAGAAGCCGTCGCGTACGGCAAAGAGCGCAAGTCCTTCGGCAAACCGCTCGTCGATCACCAGGCGATTGCGTTCATGCTGGCGGACATGGCGACCGAGGTCGACGCCGCGCGGCTGCTTGTCCGCGATGCGGCCATCACCCTCGACGGAGGTCGCAGCGACCGGATCAAGAGTTCCGTGGCGAAGATGTTCGCGAGCGAGATCGCCACGAAGGCGTGCCTGAACGCGATCCAGATCTGCGGCGGCTACGGCTACACGAAAGATCTGCCGGTCGAGCGATACATGCGCGACGCGAAGCTGTGCGAGATCGGCGAAGGCAGCAGCCAGATTCAGCGGATCATTATCGCCCGCGAATTGCTGGCGGTTGGCGCGGCATAGGTTCAACGAACGCCTCCTCGCGCATCGATGAGTAGGCAACTGACGGCGGAGAGCCCGGCTAGCTAATGAACTTCGAACTGACCGACGATCAACTGCAACTCCGTGACTCCATTCGCGCTTTCTGCGACGGAGAAATCGCGCCCAAGGCGGAGTGGCGCGACCACCATGGGCGCTTTGAGGATGGTCTCATCGCCAAGGTGGCCGAGCTGGGTCTCTTTGGTGCGTACGTGCCGAGCGAATTCGGCGGCGCGGGGCTCGACGTGCCCTCGTACATCATGGCCGTCGAGGAACTCTCGCGGGCGTGTGCGGCCACCGGCATCCTCGTGTCCGCGCACCACTCGCTCTGCGTCGATCCGATTCTCAACTTCGGCACCGCCGAACAGAAAAAGAAATATTTGCCGAAGCTCGCAAGCGGTGAGTGGGTGGGGTGTTTTTCGCTGACCGAGCCTGGCAGCGGCAGTGACGCCGGCGCGGCGCGCTGCATGGCCGTCGAAAAGCCGGACGGCTGGCACGTCACCGGAACGAAGTGCTTCGTCACGAACGGGGCCGAGGCGCACGTGGTCATCCTGTTCGCGGTGACCGACGCGGACAATCCCAAGCGCCGCATGACCGCGTTCGTCGTCGATCGCGACATGCCCGGCTGGCGGGTCGGCAAGCTCGAAAAGAAAATGGGACTGAAGGCCAGCAGTACGGCCGAGCTGATCTTCGAGGATTGCGTCATCCCGAAGGCCAATCTGCTCGGCGAGCGCGGGCGCGGCCTGCCCGTGGCGCTGGCGACGCTCGACGGCGGGCGCATCGGCGTCGCGTCGCAGGCGATCGGCATCAGCCAGGCGGCCTATGAGGCGGCGCTGAGCTACGCCAAAACACGCGTGCAGTTCAATCAGCCGATCGCCAGCTTTCAGGCGATTCAGTGGAAGCTGGCCGACATGGCCACCGGCCTGCACGCCGCGCGACTGCTCGCGCGGCACGCGGCCTGGCTCAAGCAGAACAAACGCCCCTTCGGCCAGCAGGCCGCGATGGCCAAGCTGTTCGCCAGCGAGCTTTCGAGCCGCGTGACGAACATGGCGGTGCAGGTCTTTGGCGGTTACGGATATTGCCAGGACTACCCGGCCGAGCGGCTGATGCGCGATGCGAAGATCACCGAGCTGTACGAGGGAACGAGCGAAATTCAGCGGCTCGTGATCGCGCGCAAGGTGCTCGACGCACACGGTTGAGGCGTGCCGATTGTCTAGCAGAGCCGGGCTGTCCCCAGCCCGGCAGCGGAAGGGTTGGAGGCTCGGCAAACAGATGGACTACCCTCGGCCCAATCCGGCGTGAGGACACGCCGGCTCTGCCGGATTCGACCAAGGGGTCCGCAGAGTTGGCGGAACGGGTCCGCACGACGCAACACAGAGTCACTGAACGAGCGCGGTCAAATGAGAGGCGGCAAGCACTCATGAGCGAACGAATTCCCGTCGCCGTCATCGGTGCCGGACACATGGGCAGGCATCACGTGCGGCTGTACTCACAGATTCCCCAGGCCAAGCTTGTCGCCGTCATCGACCGTGACACCGAGCGAGCCAAAGCGATGGCCGAGCCGCTCGGCGCGGCATGGAGCGATCGGCTGACCCCGGCCCTGGGAGAGATTCGCGCGGTCAGCGTGGCGGTCCCGACAATTCATCACCTGGACACCGCCAAGCCGCTGATCGAGCGCGGCATCTCCGTGTTGATCGAAAAGCCGCTCGCGCCGTCGTTTGAGCAGGCGCGGGAGATCACGGAACTCGGCAAGAAGCACAACGTCGTCGTTGCAGTCGGGCACACCGAGCGCTTCAATCCCGCCGTGCGCGCGGCGGAGCGCCTCGGCCTCACGCCGAAATTCGTCGAAACGCACCGCATCAGCCCGTTCACGTTCCGCTCCGCTGATGTCGGGGTCGTCTTTGACATGATGATCCACGACATCGACATCGTGCTGCACCTGGTGCGCGAGGAGCCGCGCGAAGTGCGGGCCGTCGGCGTCAACGTGCTCGGCCGCCACGAGGACATCGCCAACGTGCGGGTCGAGTTTTCGCGCGGCGCGGTCGCGAACCTTACCGCCTCGCGCCTGGCGCTCAAGACCGAGCGCAAGCTGCGCGTTTTCTGCGAACACGCCTACATCTCGCTGGACTACCAGAAGAAGGCCGGCATCGCGATCACGCTCGACAAGAACCTGGACATCATGAAGCTGGCCCGCGAACGGAACATCGAAGACATCTCGCAGCTCGCGGGCCTCGACTTCGGCAAAATGGTCCACGTCGAGCCGCTGACGATCGAAAACAAGGATGCGCTGCAAGCCGAGCTGGAAACGTTTCTTGAATGCGTGCGAAACAACACGCGCCCACCGGTTTCGGCCGAAGACGGCGCCGCGGCCGTGCTGCTCGCCGAGCGCATCGTCACGGCCATCCAGCAGCATCGCTGGGATGGCGATGCGGCCGGCCGCGTGGGGCTGGCGGCGGATATCGTGGGTGCGAATCGGCCGCGGTAGCCGTCTATCTCGTTCAATGCGCCTTGAATCACGCCCTGCCTATTAAGGACGAGCGGTTTCCTTTCCGCAGTCGGGGCAACGATCGGGCGTCGCCCGCAGGTCGTAATCGCAACGAGCACAGCGATTCGATCGAACCGGGCAGCCACAGACCCGACAGGTATTGCGCGATCCACGTTTCCATCCGCAAAAGCCACATCGGCCCGGCTCATCCGAATGTCGCCGCGCGAGACCTACCGTCAGCGCCGTCAGACCAATTCCGGCAAACGGCGCCGTTAGGAAAACAGTCGCGACAGCAAAGTTGACGGGACCAAAGTCCGCAAGTTCGGCCGGTCGGTCGACGAAAGATGTTTGACGAACGCCAACGTAGAACGCCGCCGGCCCCAAGAGCAACAGGTATAGAAATGTCCAGCACAGCCACAGTCCGACCAGCGTGATGACCCATTGCATGCGCACAGCTTGACCTATTCACCGCCAGCACACGCGTCACCGACATGAATCATGGGGTAATTCCCCTCCGTGCCCAGGGTCGATGGACGGTGTGCTGCGGAACGGCCGTCGGCGAGGCGCGCTTCGTTGTGATGAGTTGGCGCTTGGCGAGGTGCGCGAGCGCATCCTGGACCGTGCTCCGCGACAAGCCCGTCGCGAGCGCGAGACGCTGGAGACTCACCCGCACGCTCTCACCCTTTTCCTTCCCGACCAGACGGGCCAGGCAGAGATAGACCAGGAACGCCGATGCGCGTTGATCGTGGCCCACCAGGTCAGCCATCAGCACATCGAATATGTACGGATCGAGCGCCGGCCAGTTCTCGGAGTTCATCGCCGCACTATACCGATTATTACTCTAGTAACTAGCGCCGCAATCTGCGCGAATCACCGCTCGATCGCAGGAGAAAGCGTGCGGAATTCCCTAGGATGAGTCAGCGCGGAACGGCCGCGAGAAAGCACATTCAGAGGGACGCGAAATGATCCGATCGATGAAATTCGCCGGAATTCCCGTGCGAAATCAGGACGTGGCGCTCGACTTCTATACAAACAAACTCGGCTTTTCGATCGTCACGGATCAGCCGATGGGTCCCGGGCAGCGCTGGATCGAGCTGCGCACGCCGCACGGCGAAGCGGGGCTCGCCTTGTTCACGCCCAAGGGCCACGAGCGGCGCATCGGCGAATTCCAGAATCTCTCGTTCAAGTGCGACGACGTCGAGCGAACCTATCGCGAGTTGCTCGAACGCGGGGTCGAGTTCGAAACGCCGCCGACGAAGCAGCCCTGGGGCACCTACGCGATCGTGAAGGACCCGGATAAGGAACACTTTTGTGATCGCGTCCTGAGTCGCCGGCTTCCTGCGCGCGGCGCGCTCAGGTCGACGGCGGTTTGCCGGGAGCTGCTACCGTCACGGTCGCGGCTCGGATCACCGGAGTCGCTATCCAAGACGGCATCCACTTCGATTTCGATCAGCATGGCTGGGTCGATCAACTGCGAAACCTGCACCATCGTCGTGCAGGGCCGGTGGTCGCCGACGAATTCCTTGTGCGCGCGGCCAAAGTCCTGCCAGCCGCTGAATATCGGTGACGTAGAGCCGCGTTCGCACGACATTGGCGGCCGATGCGCCGAAATGCGCCAATGCGCGCGAAATGATGGAAAAGCAGCGCTGCGCCTGCCGGGTACGTCGCCCGGTGCAAACACGGAGCCGTCGTCGGCCACCGGTGCGGTGCCCGTGACGAAGATCTGATTGCCGGCGCGCAGGGCCCGGCTATATCCGACGATGCCTTCCACTTTGCCCCGGTCGAAAAGTGCTCGAATTTCGCCATCCCTGCCCCCTTTTTTCCGCGCGGTTGGGAATCGCGTTGACTCAGATCAATCCGACGTGCCGCAGCGCAGCGTGCAACTGCCGCCAGCGCTGCTCGACGCTTCCCGTGTACCCGATCGACATGCGCACCAACCCGGGCGAAATCCCGGCCGCCTTTTTCGCGTCATCGGTCAATTCGCTGGAGGTCGAACTGCCCGAAGCGGACATCAGCGTTTCGAAATAGCCGAGGCTGACGGCCATGAAGCCGAACCGCTCGTGGTTCTGGAGAAACTCCATGAATTTTTCGGCGCGCTGCGGCGTGCCCAAATCGAGCGTCATCAGGCCGCCATATCCGTATTCGGCGCTGCGCAGCCGCGTAAGCAGCGCGTGATCGGGATGCTCCGCGAGTCCGGGGTAGGTGACGGGCATTTTCGACTCTCGCAACCGCTCGGCGAAAATCTGTGTGCGTCGGCCGTGCTCGATCATGCGCAGTCCCAGATGCGGAATGCGCAGCGAAAGATTGAACGCCACCTTCGGATCCATCGTCGGCCCCAGCAGCATCAACGAACCGTTGAGGACATGCATCAGGCGCTGGATGAATTCCATCCGGCCGCAGATCGCTCCGGCAATGATGTCGGATCCGCCGCTGATGAACTTCGTCAGGCTGTGGACGACGATGTCCGCACCCAGACGTAGCGGCGAGACCAGCAGCGGGCAAAAAGTGTTGTCGACCACGAGCACCGCGCCGCGATCGTGCGCGATCTTCGCCAGCGCCGGAATGTCGGCCACGACCAGCGTCGGATTCGCCATCGTTTCGACGTACAGCACCTTGGTGCGCGGCGTGAATGAGCGCTCGATGCTCGCATGGTCACGCACGTTCACGAACGTGCCCCGGACGTTGGCCTTGGCGGGCAAGTATTCCGAAAGCAGAGCAAACGTGCCGCCGTAGACCGTGTTGGAGCAAACGACGTGATCGCCGCTGTCACAAAGTTGCATCAGCGTGGCCGCGATCGCCCCCATGCCGCTGGCCGTGCAATAGGCCGCCTCCGAACCCTCGATCGCCGCCAATTGCCGCCCGAGCACGTAGACGGTCGGATTGAAATGCCGGCCGTAGAGATAGCAGCCACCCTGATCCGGGCCGAGCCGCCCCTGGAACAATTCGGGCAGCGTGTGTGCTTCCATCACGGTGAACGTGGTGCTGGCCTCGATGGAGAGGTTGACGCCGCCGTGCTCGCCGAACTCATGCCGGGCGGCGGCCAATGCCTCAATCGGATCGATATGGGCCATCGGGATTTCCCTCCTGCAAATGCCGGCGGGTTGAGTTGAGCCGCGTCAGCCGCCGGAAGAGGCTGGTCGCGCGGCGCGCTGGGCCTCGCGCTGCTCCGTGGTCAGGACGCGCACCGTCGTGCCGATCTTCTGATTCAACACCAGCGCCGGGCCCGGCGCGCCGTCCTTGCCGCGCCGCGTCACATCGACTGTGAGTTCCGCATCCTGCGCCCATGCGACGATCTCGCCGCGCTGAATGTCGTAGTGGGCGACGCCGGTAAACGATCCGTCCCGCAGCGCGAGTTCCAAGCCGTCCGGGCGCGGCGCGGCCTTCTCTGCGCCGCGCACCGTGCCCTTGTAAGTGATTACGGCGCTCGGGCGGGAATCCTTGGTGGCGACTTCGCGCAGCTCGAAATCAAACAGATAAGTCAACTTTCCGGTGCTGGGATTGGCCTGCTGAATTTCGCGCTGCCAGCGGTCGCCGGGTTTGACCGCCCGAAACGCGTAAGGCGCGAGCAATACCTGCCCCCAGCGGAAGCGACACGCGTCGTCGTCGAGGTCGTCGCGCACCTTTGCCAGCACGACATTTTCTGTTGCCAGATGCTCGAGTTCGCGCCGCGCATCGCCCAAACCGGAGAAAAAACGAATATCGCCGCCCGGATCGATTT
>JBGAJB010000136.1:0-9319 GCA_044225155.1 Phycisphaerae bacterium
GTCGTGACGCCGTCTTGGAAAACCTCGCCCCGTGGCGCGCTTGGTTGGCCCAAGTCGCGGTCGTCGGCGCAGAGCTGCTACGCATCCCGCCGATTCCCACCTGGGTCTGGGCCGGCGGCGCACTCGGCCTCGTGTCGCTGCGCCTGATCGGCACGCTCCTTTTGATGCGCCGCGTGCGCCGCGGCGTCCCCGCGCCGGCCGGCATCGCGCGACAGATCGAGGAAGTCGCGGCCTCGATCGGCCTGAAGCGTGCCCCGCGCACCGTCTTCGTCGATGACAACGTCTCACCCATGGTCTCCTGCGGCCTGACGCCGACGCTCGTGCTGCCCGTACGCCTGTGGCGACAACTCGACCGCAAGGGCCGCCGCGCGGTCGTATATCACGAACTCGCGCACATTCGCCGCGGCGATCACCGCGTGCGCTGGCTCGAAATGCTCATTTGCAGTTTGCTCTGGTGGCATCCGCTGGTCTGGTGGACGCGCAAGCGCCTCGGCGAAGAGGCCGAGTTCGCCTGCGACGCGTGGGTCGTCTGGCTCATGCCTGAGAATCGTCGCGCCTACGCCCAAGCGCTGCTGCAAACCAAACAGTACCTCGCTCGAACGCACGACGGCCTCCCGGCCGCGGCGCTCGGAATGACTTCCGGTCGTACCCAACGTTTCGCAAGGAGATTGACGATGGTGATGACGGCTTCGAATCGCCCACGCCTGTCGCTGACTGGCATGGGCCTGGCCTGCGCTCTATTCGCGACGAGCTGGCTGCTCACGCCTGCTCCCGCCAGCGCCGCCGACGACAAAGCGGCGAAGGTGCTGACGCCCAGCACTCCGGTTGCGGTCAGGACCTGCACGCACGACGGGCAATGCACGAAGGACTGCCCGCAGAAAAAAGGGGCGGTGACATACACGATCGCGACGCCCCAGCCGACTGACGTGATCAAACCGGGACAGGCTATGGCCCCGGCCACGAACGGCGTACTCACGTACACAGCGCCGCAGGGCTCGGTCGTCCACAGCACGCCCAGCTTCCCTGCGGGAACGTACGTCCTTCAGCCGGGCGGAACGGCGACGCCGTTGACGACCTCCGGCGCGCTGACGCTCCTCGAAGGAACTGCATCCACCCCGGTCATGACGCTCGGCAACGGCGGCCTGTGGCAAACGCAGGCGCAGTCCGGCGGTGGTGGCGATGACGGCAACATGGATGAGCTACGCGAGCGGTTGAACAAGCTCGAAGCCGAGTTGCAGGCGCTCTCGAAGTCGCTCGGCCAGAAGGCGAAGGCCCGCTCGACCAATCGGGCGCTCGGCGGTGGCGCTGGCGGCCGCGGCGGCGCGTCCGCCGGCGGAGGGTTCGGCGGCTCGGGTGGCGGAGTAGCTCGCGCGGTGCCAAGCGGCGCTGAGGAAGTCCGCACCTACAAGATCTCCAATGCCGGCAAGGCCAAGGCGCTGTGCGACCTCATGATTCGCCAGGACGTGCCGATCCGCGTCAGCCCGCAGGAATCCGGCATCGAAGTGCACGGCACGCCGGCCCAGCAGGAAACGTTCAAGGCTTTCCTCGACATGATCGAAGGCAAGTCCGGCGGCGCCAGTGGATTCCGCATGGGCACCGGTCAGAACCTTTTCGGCGCAGTCGAGAAGGCGAAAGTCGAGAAGAGTGCTCAGGCTGCCGAGGAACTCGCCAAGGTCTACGCGGAGCGCGCCGGTAAGTTCGCCGACGCGGGCAAGGAATGGGCGAAGCTCTACGCCGTGAATGGCGATCAGTATCGCCAGCAGCTCCAGGAGCTGATCGCCGCCCAGACGGCCCACGTCACCGACGCGGCCGTGCGCGAGAAGCTCGCCGAAGCGCTCGCCAATGTGGACGGCAGCCAGCACAGCGTTCAAGAAGCGTTGACTCGCCTTCGTTCGCACGCCCGCGCCAGCCAGGATCAGGCCGGCGAACTTCGCCGCCAGGCGGAGGCGCTCGAGCGGCAGGCCGAAGGCATGGAACGTCAGATGGATCGCCTGCGTGAACGCGCGGAGCAGCTTCGCGAAAAAGCCGACTCGATGAAGGGCGAAAAGAGCGAGCGTAGTGAGAGCGAAGCCGATTCGATTCAGGAGACCGCCGATGCCAAGGCGGCCGAGATGGACGCCCTGCTCGCCCAGGTCGATGAAATCACGACCCGCGCCGATCAGGTCGAAGGCATGGCCGACGTAATCGAGTCCACCGCTGACACAATTCAGGAGTTTCTGGAGCAAAAGGCCGAAGAATCGAACGCGACGGACGAATCCGACGTTGATTCGACTGACAGCGTTGAGGCAGAGGAAGCGTCGATCACGGTGCCCGTCACGACGGTGACGGCGGCCAAGTGCGCCGACGCACCGGTGAAGACGACGACCGCAGTCGCTCCCGCGCCGGTCGCATCGGTCGGACAGACCGCGCAGGCTGCCGTGGCGCCGGTCGCGGTGAAGCAGCGCTGAAGTTGACCTGACGCGGCAAGCAACGGACTGGGCATTGCGTGCCACAGCTCCGATGGGGCCGCGCGCGAGAACTGAAGCCAGAACCACTTCCATTGCAGCGCACGGCGCAGGCGACTACCCAGGCCGCCCGTGCATTTGTTTCATGCCGTCCGCGAAAGGAGTGGGACCATGAACCTGCCAATCGTTCAAACTCGGATTGCTGCGAATCGTCCTTTGCAGGCAGTCCGCAGCGGTCCGCGAGGACGCGTCGCGCCGGTCATGCTCGCCCTGACGGCGATCGTCGCGTGGAGCGCGACGAGCACGGCGCACGCCCAGGAAGCCGAAACGCCAGAGCTGCAAAGCTACCTGGCAGGTAATGGATTTCTCAATCGCGGATTAAATGACCTCGCCGCGGCCGAGTATCGCAAATTTCTCAAGGCTCAGCCGCAACATCCGAAGGCGCTGACCGCGCGCTATGGTCTCGGCGTCGCACTAACGCGGCAGGGAAAGTTCGACGAGGCCGCCACCGAACTCACACCGGTCGTCGCCGCGCAGGACTTTGAATTCGCCGCCGAGGCCGGCTATCTGCTCGGGCAGTGCGAACTCTCGCGAAAGCAACCGGAACCCGCTGCGGCCGCGTTTCTGCGCGTCGCACGCGGCTGGCCGAAGCACGACCTCGCCGACGACGCGCAGTCCGGCGCGGTTGAAGCTCTCTATCAAGCCGGTGCGCTCGACCGCGCGCTCGATGCGGCCCGCGAGATGACCGAACGCTTTGCCGATAGCCCCCTTCGCCCGCGCGTCGAATACTTCGCCGCGGCGGCCGAAGCGGCGCAACAGAAATACGAACCGGCCGTCCAGCGGCTCCAGTCGCTGCTGAAGAGCGGCCCCGGCGATGAACTGGCCGCCCCGGCGATGCTGCTTCTCGCGCAATGCGCCCAGAACGCCGGCAAGCTCGACGACGCCGCGCGCGCCTATCGACAACTGCTAAAGAACGACGACGCACACGTAGCGCTCGACGCACGTTTCGGTTTGGGCGGCGTGTTGCTACAGCGCGGCGAGTTCGCCCCTGCGGCGGAAGAATTCGAGCGCGTTTTGACCCGAACGCCGGAGCCGCGACTGCTCCCCGCCAAGCTCGCCCGTGGCCGCGCCGCACTGGAACTTGGAGATGCAAAAACCGCCGACGCTCTGTTGCACGAGGTCGAGTCAGCCGGCCCGGACCTGGCGGACGAGGCGGCGTATTGGCTGGCGAAGCTGGATTCGCGCGGCAAGCGGTACGTCGATGCGGTCGCCCGCCTTTCAACGGCGCTCAAGAACTTTCCGAAGAGCCGCCTGCTGGCCGAGATGACCTATGACCTCGGCGTGGCGTGCTATCAGGCGAAAGAATTCGCCAAAGCCGCCGAGGCGCTTCAAACATTCCTCGCGAAATTTGAAAGCAGCGCGCTCGCACCGGACGCGCTGCATCTGCTGGCCGCCAGTCATTTCGAGCTGAAGGCCTACGCCGATTGTCGCGCCGACGTGGCGCGCTTCACGAAGAGCTATCCGGATCACGCCCGCGCGAGTGCGGTGGCTGTACTCGGGATTGAGTGCGAATTCGCCGAACAGCACGACGACGCGGGCATCAAGCTTTGCCGGGCGTTTCTCGACCGCTATCCGGAGGATGAGCAGACGGGCGCGGTGAAGTACCGACTGGGGATGGCCCTCTCGAAGACTGGAAAGGCGGAAGAGGCCGCGAAGTTGCTCGCGGAGGTCGGCGGCGACGCGCGCTTCAAGGGCGCGCAGGCCGCACTGGGCGACATGGCGTTCGATCGCGGCGAATGGGCTGGCGCCGAGGCGACTCTGCTGGCGGCGCTCCAGCGCGATCCGCAAGCCGCCGACGTCGACGTCACCCTGCTGCGGCTCGGCGTTGCACAGGAACGTCAGAAAAAATACGAGGCCGCCCTGCTGACATTCGGCAAACTGATCGAGGGCTTCCCGCGCAGCACACAACTGACGCAGGCACTCTTCGAGCGCGGCCAATGCCAACTCGCACTCGGCAAGACCGAAGCGGCGGCCGACTTGTTCCAGCAGGTGCTGGCGCGCGATGGGGATTCGCCTATCGCAGCACTCGCGCTGACCCACCTGGGGAATCTCGCCATGCAGCGCGGGGCGTATGACGCGGCGCTCAGGCACTTTGACGCCCTGCTCGCGCGCAAGCCTGACGCGGATGTGTCCGGGGAAGCGCTATTCCAACGCGGCGCGGCGCTCATGGCGCTGAAGCGCTTTGCGGACGCGCAGAAGTCCTTTGAGAGCCTGACGCGTGACTATCCCAACCACGAGCGTGCTGCCGAAGCGTCCGCCCGTGGAGCGATTTGTCTCGCGCGGCAGGATCGTTTTGCTGATGCCGCGGCGGCCCTGGAGCGCGTGGAGCGCGAAAATGCGGCCCGCCTCGATCCGAAGCTGCTGGCGGCCGCGCGCTACGAGCACGCCTGGTGCCTGAGGAAGCTCGACAAATCGACTGACGCCGCCGCCATCCTGCGCGAGTTGGCCGCGGGGCCGGATTCGCCAGAGACCCGTCACGCGGCCGTAGAATTGGCCGAAATTCACATCGCCGCCAAGGAATATCCGCAGGCCACCGCCCTGCTGAAGCGCGTGCTCGAATCGAAAGACACGGCCGCCGAAGTGCGCGAAGCGGCGGGCTACCGGATCGCCGTCTGCGAATATGAGCAGGCCCGCTATGCCGAGGCCGCGACGGCGTTTGATCAGTTCCTGGAGGCTTTTCCGCAGAGCACCAGCGCCGTCTCCGCCGCCTTCTTCGCCGGCGATTCGCACGCCCGCGCGGGCAACCCGCGCCGCGCGGCCGAGCGGATGGCGACCGTCCTTCAAAACGCCAAGCCGACCGATGCGATATACGCCCCCGCCCTGCTGCGCTGCGGCGAGGCATTCGCGGCGATGCAGACGTGGGCCAAGAGCGAGCAGGCGTTCGCCGACTTTCTCGAACGTTTCGGCGACAGCGAGCAGTGGTATCAAGCGCAGTTCGGCGTCGGTCAGGCGCGCGAAGCCCTCGGCCGCTTTGAAGAAGCGATGGCCGCGTACCGCAAGGTCGTCGAAAAGCACAAAGGTCCGACTGCCGCGCGGGCCCAGTTCCAGATCGGCGAGTGCCTGTTCGCGATGAATCGCCACGACGAGGCCGCCCGCGAACTCTTAAAGGTCGACATTCTGTTCGCTTACCCCGAGTGGGCCGGAGCACTTTTCGAGGCCGGCCGGTGCTTTGAAAAACTCGGCAAGCCGGCCGAGGCCCGCGCCCAGTATCAGCGCGTGGTCGAGAAATACGCCGAGACCAAGTGGTCGCAGCTTAGCCGCGAACGACTGTCGGCGATCAAGCCGGACGGGCCGCGTGGGGGGTAAGCACTAATGGCGAATGGCTGATTGCTAATGGCTAAAGAAATAGTGGCTGTCGCTGGAGAAGCCGGGTGAATTCGTTTCTCGCTTCTCGATTCTCTCCTCTGGTTCGGTAGATTCTTTGGAGCACACCGATGGCGTCTGAGCTGTTCCTTCTGATCGCGCAAGCCGCTACGCCGGCCGCTTCGGCCGCGCCGCGGATTGAATCGGCGTGGGATTTCGTGGTGAAGGGCGGACCGACGATGATGTTCATCGTCCTCTGCTCGCTCGTCACGCTGGCGGTCGTCGTCGAGCGCTTCATCGTTTTGCAGCGCCGCCGCATTGCGCCTCCCGATCTACTGACGCGGCTCGAAGCCCTCAGCGGCGATCGCGTGCGTTCGCTCGAACTGTGCCGAACCGATGGCAGCCCGCTCGCGAACATCCTTGCCGCCGCCATCGACGTGCGCGGCGAACGGCCGGAGATTGTCGAAAAGGCGATCGAAGGTGCGGGGCGCCGCGAACTTGTGCGGCTGCGGGCCCGCATGCGACTGCTCGGTGCGCTGCCCCAGGTCGCGACGATGCTGGGTCTACTCGGCACGATCTTCGGCATGATCAAGACTTTCCAGGCCGTAGCGACTTCGGCCGATGCGATCGGCAAAACAGAGCTGCTCGCGCGCGGCATCTTCGAAGCCTGGACAAACACCGCTGGCGGCCTGATCGTCGCGATTCCGACCATCGTTGCCTACCACACGCTCATGTCGCGCATGGACGGCATCGTGGCCATGCTCGACCGCGCGGTGACCGACTGGATGACGAGCGAAAGAACGCGTCTGCGCGGCCACGGCGGTGTGTCGATGGCGCCGCGGACGGAGCTGGAAAGCGCCGTCGCCCCGCCGGCTCGGAATGACGGCGTGCTGGCTGCGGCGAACTGAAACGAAATTCGGGCAGCGAGAAAACGAGATGATCCGGCAGGACTAAGCGCCAGGGGTTCGCGATTTTCCAAGGAGTACGGTCGTGCTCATCCGTGATGCCGAACTTGAATCGCACATTCACATCGATTTCGTCCCGCTGGCGGACGTGCTCTTCAATCTGCTGGTCTTCTTCCTGCTGGCGACGACTGTCGCTCAGGTCGAGTTGCAGATGAACATCGCACTGCCGGTCGCGAAGTCCGGCGCGCCGATCAGTTCGATGCTGCGCGATATGGTCGTCAACGTCGATAAGCAGGGCGCGATCTTTGTGAATGGCCGCCAGAGCACTCCTGAGCAACTGCGTGAAATCGTCACCGGCGCAGTGGCGGCCAATCCCGCTCAGAAAGTCACTGTGCGCGGCGATCGAGCGGCCGCTTATGCCAGCGTCGTCACCGTGCTCGATATCTGCAAGGCCGCGGGGATTCAGCAGCCCTATCTCGACACGAGGCTCGGCGAATGAATTCGTTTGCGCCCAAGGGCCCTGCCGCGCGCGATCCGCGTGATGTAGCGCACTCCGCTGCTACGGGAATTGCGCGCGCCTGGCCGTGGTTGCTGCTCGGCGGAGGAATCTTTGGCGCGCTGCTGCTGGCGGCCGGGATTGCGTGGCGGCTGATGCCGACGCGCAGCGACTATTTCACCGACGGCGCCGAGATCAAAACCGGGACGCGCGACACCACGCCGCGCGATGTGCTCTGGCGCCCGCCTCGCCTGCTCTCCGAGGTCATTAACACGGGCGGCGAGGTCTACGAGCCGCGCGTCGCGTGGGACGGCCTGACGGTCTACTTCGTGCGCGGCAAGGCCGGGGGCCAGGCGGACATCTTTGTCACATCGCGCACCGCCGGGGGCTGGACCGATCCGCAACCGCTCGACGCCGTCAACACGCCCGACGCGGACGAACTCGGCCCCGAACCGTCGGCCGACGGACAAACGCTCTATTTCTACAGCGATCGGCCCGGCGGTCAGGGCGGCTACGACATCTGGGTCGCGCGGCGCGGCGAAGACGACTGGCAGGAACCGACGAATCTCGGTCCGGCCGTGAACTCGGGCTTTAACGAATACAGCCCGGCGATTTCCCCCGACAACAAGACGCTCTACTTCGCGTCGAATCGGCCACAACCAGGTGACACGGCCCAACCGAATCCCGACGCCTGGCCCGCGACGATTCGCGAGGACATCTACCGCCGCACATACGACCTGTACGGAGCGCAGCTCGGCGACGCCGGCCCCGCACAGGCGATTCCGCTGGCGCAGCTCAACACCCCGTCGAACGATGGCGCGCCGTGTGTCAGTCCGGTCGGCGATTTTCTCTATTTCGCATCCGATCGCGCGGGCGGACGTGGCGGCTATGACATTTACCGCTGCCGTCTGATTGCCGGCGTGCCGCAAACGCCCGAAGGGCTCGATCGCTCGATCAATACTCCCGCCAACGAGCTCGATCCGGGCCTCGCGCAGCTCGGCTATGCGCTCTATTTCAGCTCCGACCGCCCCCCTGCCGGCGTAACCGTAAAGCCGGACGACCAGCGGAAATACGCCGTCTACTACACCGACGCGCGCGAGGTCTTCCGCAAAAGCGAGTACGCGCCGGGCGCGCGGGTCGACTGGCACGCAATCGCTACCACATTGCTTTGGCTGCTGGCCGGCCTGCTGCTGATCGTGCTCATGCTCATTTTCTGGGGCAAGGTGCGCGACAAGCGTCTGACCCTGATGGCCCGCTGCCTGTTCGGGTCGCTGCTGGCGCACTGCCTGCTCATGCTCTGCTTCAGCTTTTGGAAGGTAACGACCGGACTGGTCGAATCGATGCACGGCAGCGGCGCGGTTCAGGTTTCGCTGTTGCCATTCGACGGCACGGGCGAGCTTTCGCTGCAACTCACGGGCCAGGTTGTCGATGTCTCCGCGCCTGATGCGCCGGACATCGCCATCGCGCGGCCCGAGAGCGACCTGCCCGCCGACGTGCGAACCGCGCTCCAGGAGACGACCGTCGCCAAACGCGAGATTGAGGCCGAGCCGCTGAAATCCGACACGGCCGTCGGTGAATCGACGCCGGGCGAGATTTCGGAAACATCCATAACGGCCAACACTCCCGCTCATCCGGCTCCCAGCCAAGTGGCCGTCCCGCAAGCGGTGCAGCAAGCGAGCGCCGCCGAGGCCGGAGCGAACACGCCGGAAATTCAGCCGGCTGCGGCCATTGCCCGTCCGGAAGTGGCGGCCGTCGCGCCACCTACGGATTCCCTGCGCACCGTCGCGGTGCCAAGAGGCGCGGAGCGATCCGAGATCGCCACGCAGATCGACATCCACGGCGACCCGGCGGTTGCCGACTCGACGCCCGCAATCCCGGCGACCTCGGCCACGCCAATCGCAGCCCCGACGCCGTCCGGCGTTTCGACGATTGCAGCCGTGAAGCTGCCGTCGAATTCAGCACCCACAGAGGGCGGCAGCGTCACAGAAGCGGCCGCGCCGAAATTTGCCGCGCCGCTGCCCGAACTCACGCGCTCGTCCGCATTGCAAACTGCGGCCGGCTCACCCGTGACGTTGCGCGAGGTGCATGCACATAATTCCCAACCACGATTG
>JBGAJB010000137.1:0-9256 GCA_044225155.1 Phycisphaerae bacterium
GTGCCGGGCAGGATCTTCTGGGCTGACATGGGCATGCGCGGCGCTGAAGACTCGGTGAAGGAGACGCGGGAAGAGCTGCAGCAACTGGAACTCATGTACAAAGAGGATCAATTCGCGGATCAGACCAAGGAAATCGTGCTGGAGCGCAATCGCCGCCGGCTGGCCCGCGCGGAGGAAAGCCTCGAGCAGCAGAAGAAGGACAACGCCCTCCTGAAAGAGAAGACGATTCCGCAGGAGACGCGCGAGCAGGAAATGGGTGTCGAGGCCAAGCAGCGCGAGCTCGAAAAAACGAAGCGCGACGCGACCATCACCCAAATCGACAACGAGTTGACCATCCTCTCGGCCCAGATGGAGATCGAGAAGATGGAGCAGGATTTGGCCGACGCGCGGGACGAAGATCAAAAGGCCGACGAGAAAGCCCGCAAAGCGGCGGCCAGTCAGCCGAGCGGGTCATGATATTTTCTGCCGCGAATAAACTCCGGATCACCGGCAAGGCATGGTTGATCCTTTTCTCGTACGCGCCGCAGGTCGCGAGCGCTGGGGATCAGGTGCTGTCGTCGCAGGCGGCGAATCAGACCGCGACGGCCGATGAAGCCCGCGCCGCGATCGCGCGCGGCGTCGCGTTTCTTCTGAAGGATCAGAATCCCGAGGGCTCGTGGGGCGGGCCGCGCAACGCCGTGTACACCTTCACGGGCGATGTCTGGTCCAATCCCGAGACCCATCGTTCGTGGAAGGTCGCCACGACCGGGTTGGCGTGCATGGCATTGCTCGAATGTGACAGCAGCCCCGCCGCCCAATCCGCGATCGAGCGCGGCATTGAATACATCCTGAAGAACGGCAACGTCCATCAGCCGAACGAGTGGGACACGATGAATTCGTGGGCCTACATCTATGGTGTGCAGGCGCTGGCCGCGGTGTATGCGCATCCGCGCTATGCGCAATCTCCGCTGCGGGACCGCATCCCGGGCGAAGCGGACCAAATGCTGAAGCTCATGGGCCGCTTCCAATCGCTGAGCGGCGGCTGGGGATATCTGGAGCTGGATCCGCCGCGCACGGCGCGCCCGCAATGGGCGACAAGTTTTACAACGGCGGCCGGCGTGGTGGCGATGCAGGAGGCGCGCTCGGCCGGCCTGCGCGTCGATGATGGAATGCTCCAACGCGCGGTCCGCGCCGTGCAGCGTTGCCGGCTCGCGAACGGCGCCTACGCGTACAGCGTGCCGGTGATCCCCGATCCGAGCCGTCTGGAATGGATCGATCAGGTACAGGGTTCGCTGGGACGCATTCAGGTGTGTCACGTGGCGCTGACCCTGACCACCGAGAGCATCCCGGCCGACGCGCTGGCGCGGGGCATGCGCCAGCTCTTTCAGTATCACAAATTTCTCGACATCGCGCGCAACAAACCAATCCCGCACGAAACGTTCTATTTCAATTCGGGATACTTCTATTTGTTCGGCCACTATTACGCCGCGCGGGTCGTCGAGAGTCTGCCGCAGGAGCAGCAGGCGGAATTTTGGCCGCGACTGCGGCACGAAGTGATCAAGGTGCAGCAGGCGGACGGCTCGATGTGGGATTATGACATGCACGCCTATCACAAGCCGTACGGGACGTCGTTTGGAATCATGGCGCTGCAGCGCTCTCTGAAATAACCGAATCCGGGAGGGGCGAGGCTCCCGCCGAGCCGGTTCGGCAGCGGCCTCGACTTCTGGGAAACATGGCGCGGCTGTAGCCACCCTCCAGGACTGCCTGCTTCGGATTTCCGCCCACTTGCCGCCGGTGGGCTACGATCTGTCTCGATCACAAAGAGGCGGGACACGCACATGCCCAGACTGACGCGCATCTACACACGCACCGGCGATGACGGCACGACCGGCCTGGGGACCGGCGAGCGCGTTGCGAAAACAGCCCAGCGCATCGAGGCGTTCGGCACGGTCGACGAACTCAACTCCGGCATCGGCGTCGTCCTCGTCAGCGGACCGGTCGCGGAATTGGTCTCTCCCCTGCGCCGCATCCAAAATGAGTTGTTCCATCTGGGCGCGGACCTGTGCATCCCTGAGTCGGCCAAGGGAGATCGTCCCGGACCGCGGATCGAGGCGCGGCACATCACCGGTCTGGAGCAACTGATCGACTCATTCAATGATCAACTGCCGCCCCTCGAAAACTTCATTCTGCCGGGCGGGAGCTCGGCCGCGGCGCAACTGCATGTCGCACGCACGGTCTGCCGACGGGCCGAACGCGATGTGCTACGGCTAGCGGCCCAGGAGCCGATCGGGCCGTTCGTCGTGCAATACTTGAACCGGCTGTCGGATGCGCTGTTTGTCATGGCGCGCTACCAGAATCTGAAGGCGGGCGTCGCTGATCCGGTGTGGGACAGCCGGGCCTGAGCCGGGCGAATCCCCCAGCTCATTTTTTGGGCGCCTTGCCCGGCGAACTGGTGCGCAGCTCGCTGATCATCGCGCCGCGCATCGATTGATACTCGACCTCGTTGATCTGGCCCCTCTCGCGCATGCGGCGCAGGTCTTCGAGCGTGAAGGCTTCCGTGGTCGAGTCATCGTAGATGTAGCGGCGGTAGCGGCTGATGACGATCCAGCCCACGAACATCAGCACCAGCGCGCCGACGGTGAGCAGCAGGACATACCCCGCGAGCATCGAGTTCTTGTTCATGCCGCCGGAATATTACTGCCGCGTCGCCAAGTTCAGCATGCAAGGTTGCGAGAGAAAAGCGGGGCCGCCCATGCTCTGCATAGGCGGCCCCGTGTTCTCAAAGCGATTCGTTTCGGCTCGAACCTAGTCTTCGCGGATCGGACCGCCGAGGGCCTGGTGGACAAGGATGTTGTTGCGCACGACGAGCTGCTTCTTGAAGGCGTTGATCGTGCCCTTACCGCCGTTGAGCTGCCAGCTATCCGGCTCGACGGTGCCGACGATCAGGTCGATCAGACGCTGCGTCTCCGGATCGATCATGCCGCTGTTCGAATTGTTCTGGTTTTCCTGATCGTCGCTGTTAGTGGATCCGCTGCCGCCCTGGAAGATGTTCTGCTGTCCGCCGCCGGCGCCGCCGCTCTGCTGATTCCGCAGATCGATGTGCGGAGCATCCGTATTGCGCGGCAGACGCAGCAGCAGGTCGGTCACGTCATAAACACGCGTGATCAGTTCCTTGCCGAGGTCTTCCGCCGTCGAGACGACCAGCAGGTTTCCGCTGGCGCGGTAGGCGAGCTTCACGTCCGCGCCGCCGGCCTGATTGATCACCTCGTGCAGGATCTGCGACAGGCGCAGGTTCTTGACGTCGAGCGTGATGAGCTTGTCCTTCGTCACGGCGTTCGCTTCAAGCTGCGGCCAGCGGACGATGACGTTCATCTTGGAGAAATCGCGGATGACGCCGATGACCTGATCGAGCGGCGCTTCGGTGAAGCTGAGGTCGTGTCGCTCGTTCAAAATGTCGACGGTCGATTTCGCTACGACGCGCGACGGGGCCGCTCCACCGCTCCGCTGCGCGTATGCCGCGCCAGCCAGACTGACCGATAGCATCAAGCCGATGATCGCCTTCATGGGCTGCTCCTGATTGGGACGCCGCGCACACCCAGCGCACTCGCGTCTGCCGCCACATTAGATATCGTACTGGCCGGCGGGTTCCCGACCATCCCTCGAAATAATAATTTTTGGGACGGATTCTCGTCGCCACCCCGGCGCCGCCTCGCCCGCGGCGTAGACTGCCGAGCCATGAAGAAGCGAGAGCTGCTCAATTTGGGCTTTCCGCCCGGTCCGTGGATCGGGTCGGCGCTTGCGGCCTGCGGAGCGGCTGCGAACGCCGGGCGTACAGCCCAAGAAATCCGGGCGGCCGTTGAGGCATTGCTCGCCGATCCGTCCGCCATGCGCGACGATCCAATATACGGCGAGGTCGCCAAGGGACTGGCGAGACCCGATCCCGAGACCGGAAATTACGCATTCCACGAACGCCTGACCTAACAGACCTGGGGCGACGACATTGATGCGCAGGCCCATCAGCAGATGCGCAATGCCTGCCGGTTGCCGGTGACCGTGGCCGGCGCCTTGATGCCCGACGCGCACGTCGGATACGGCCTTCCCATCGGCGGCGTGCTGGCGACGGAAAACGCCGTCATCCCCTATGCCGTGGGCGTGGACATCGCTTGTCGCGTCAAGATGACCGTTTTCGATCTTCCGCCCGAGCGGCTGGAGAGCGAGCGCACTCGGTTGGGCGCCATCCTGGAGCGCGAGACGCTGTTCGGCGTGGGGCGCGATTGGGGGCGTCGTCCGCCGGAGCACGATGTGCTCGACGAGGATTGGAGCGTTACGCCAGTCACCGCGGCGCTGCGCGACACAGCCCGCCGCCAGCTCGGGACCAGCGGATCCGGAAATCACTTCGTCGAGTTCGGCGAAGTGCAATTCGAAGAGGCGCGTTTTGGCGTCCCCGCCGGCAAGTATGTCGCGGTTGTCTCGCATAGCGGTTCGCGGGGCAGCGGCGCACAGATTTGCGCCCATTACAGCAAGCTGGCCCGCGAGATGCATCCGCACTTACCCCGGGAGCTTTCATACCTCGCGTGGCTCCCGATGGATGGCGCGGGGGCCGAGTATTGGGCGGCCATGGAGTTGATGGGCAAATACGCGCATGCCAATCACGATGTGATTCACCGCAAGATTGCGCGGGCGGTCGACTCGCCCGTGCTCTATCAAGTGGAGAACCATCACAACTTCGCCTGGAAGGAGCGGCACGGCGGACGCGAGCTGATCGTGCATCGCAAGGGCGCGACCCCGGCTGGACCGGGCGTCGTCGGCTACATTCCCGGCACGATGGCCGCGCCGGGTTACCTGGTCGAAGGGCTGGGCCTGGCGGAATCGCTGCACTCGGCCTCTCATGGTGCGGGCCGGCGCATGTCGCGAACGGCCGCCCGCGAGCAAACGCGAATGAATCACATGCTCAGTTATCTGCGCGAGCGCGGTGTTCATTTGCTCTCGGCCGGCTTGGACGAATCGCCGCAGGCGTACAAGGACATCGAGGCTGTGATGGCAGCGCAGCGGGACCTTGTCCGACCGATCGCGCGGTTCATGCCGCGCATCGTGAAAATGGCGCCCGATGGGGAAAAGCCCGAGGATTGAGCTTTTTGCCGATAAGTGAACAAGCGAAGCGAGAGAGGAAATCATGCGAAAGATGCGACGCGTTCGGGCGGCGATTTTGGGTGTGGCGAGCGGAGCGATGATGCTCCAATTCGCGGGCTGCTTCGGCGGCGATCCGGCCGGCTATTTCACGGCCGTCGTGACGTCCACGGTCGTCTCCCAGTTGGTGAGCGTACTATTCAGCGCCGCCGGCTCCGCCTTCAGCGCTTAGTCGTCTTCGGGCTCGCTCCGCCGAGCTTGCGATAGCGAATTACTTGCCGGCGGCCATGCGGCTCCGCCAGTGCGTATTCCAGCGGGTCACCGGCGCGAACGCCGGCGCGCGCCGTGACGCGCTCCGCCTCTTCCTGCTCCTCCGCGACCTGGAGCGACTTGGGAAACCAGCATTCTCCTCCCGGATGGATCAGTGGCGCTGCATAGCGGATGAGGTCGGCCAGCGGCGCGACGGCACGCGCGACCAGCAGATCAAATCTGCCTCGGTAGCTCAAATCGTCGGCGAGGGTTTCCGCGCGCGCCCAGACCGTTTCCACATTTTTCAGTTCGAGTGCGCTCGCCATCGCGCGCACCGCGTCGACTTTCTTGCGGGTGGCATCAAGCAGCGTGAATTGGGTGTTCGTCAGCACACAAGCCAGCGGAATTCCCGGCAGGCCGCCCCCCGTGCCGAGGTCCATGACTTCTCGCGGTGCGAGCGCGCGCAGCGCCGGCAATAGCGCCAGCGCATCGCTGATGTGCAAATCCCAAACGGCTTCCGGCGTGCGGATGGCGGTGAGGTTCACGCGCTGGTTGGCGTCAAGCAGCAGCGAAACGAACCGCTCCAGCCGCGCGAACGCGGGCGCATCGATGTCGTATCCGCGGCCGCGCAATGCTTCGAGCGTCACGCACCACCCCGGCAGTCGCACATCAGCGGGGTTTTCGGGGAGGTGAGCCGATCTTGGATTTTCTTGCCGCCCTCGCCGTCTTCCTTCGCGCCCTTGTCGCCGGGGCCGCTGGACTTTGAACGCCGCAGTCCGCGCGCCTCGGCTTCCTGCGCGGATGAAAATTCCCGCAGGTTGGTCGCCTTGATGCGCGGAATCCAGCCGGAGCCCTTCTTGTGGTAGATGTCGCGCTCGATGCTCGCGTACACCGGATCGTGCGCGGGGCCGCCCAGGCTCTCCTTCAGAAAGTCCGTGATCCATTTGCAAACGGCGGGATTGAGCAGTTCCGTACCGTGCCCGCTACCGCCGACGCCAGCCGTCGTCACGCCGCTCGTCGGGCGCGCGGGGTTCAATGGCCGATAGTTCTTCTTTGCTGGCGAGCAGCAGCATGCGACGCGCCTTCAGCTCGGCCACATCGGCGTTCGAGTCGATCCCGAGGTACTTGGGGCCCGGGCTGAGCGCGACAACGGCATCGACGCTGCGGTCCTTGGTCGCGTAGCGAAACGCGACGCGCTGCACCCGACGCTCGCCCCCACCAGCGCGACACGCGATCGATCCACGCCGGGCTGCTGCGCGAGCCAGTCGTAGGCGGCCCGGACGTCGAGCCACATTTCGCGGTAGAGCGCCTCGTCGCGGTCTGCGACCCGCTTTCGCATTTCCTCGGTTCCGGACTGCCCCATCCCGCGCAGGTCGATCGCGAGCACCGCGAACCCGGCCTTCTGCAAAGGGTCCAGCAGCGGCTTCCAGGACGTGTGGTCGCTGCGGTTCATGTGAACCCAGCAGCACCACCCGGCGTCGCCTGCTGCGGGGCGCCCAGTACTCACCATAGATCTGGACCCGTCTTCCGTTTCAAAGTTCACCAGGGTGCCGGACTGAGCAGGAAATTCCCGCGAGGGCGAGTCCGCTAAACACAAGGACTGATAACCATGGGATTCGATTGCGCATGCAAGGTCTCCGGTGCTCCGCCGGTTTTGCCGGAGGCGCGCTCGGACCTCGAATTGGGGCGATGCGGTCTATTCGCCGAAAAGGCAGTATAATCGGCCGGGCACTTTGCCGACGATAATTTTGGAACTTGCCCATTCGGGGTGGAATCTGGCTGAGCAGATCGCGGTTATCTCTAGTGGGAAGGTACGGGTGCCAGATGATCCGCGCGCTGCCGGGTCTTCGTTTGAGGCGCTTGCCCTCCCATGGGTGGATAACCTGTATTGGGTCGCCCGCCGTCTGACTCGAAATGGGCACGACGCGGAAGATTTGGTGCAGGAAACGATCCTGCGGGCGTATCGCTCGTTCGGCTCGTTTCAGGTTCGGGAATTCGGCATCCGTCCGTGGCTGCTGAAGATCCTCTACCACCTCTTTCTGAATCGTGAGGCGCGAAGTAAGAAGCGCCCCAAGCTGGTGGAGCCGGAGGAGTTGGAAGCGGTCGTCGCCCCCGATTCGGGCGGGGCGGACCCGACTCTGGGCTCGCTGGCAATCGATTTGGATGGCCTCGACCAAGAGGTCAAGGCCGCGATCGATGACTTGCCTAACGATTTCCGGGCGGTCATCGTCCTGTGGGGATCACAGGAACTGAGTTATCAGGAGATCGCGGAGATTCTGGGCGTTCCGATCGGCACGGTGATGAGCCGGCTGCATCGGGCGCGGCAACAGCTCACGAAAGCGCTGGAGGATTACGCCCGCGAGCATGGGCGTGGTCGTACGAAAGCCAAAGCATGAATTTGTCCGACGCGAAGAAGTTGGCCCCCATTTACGCTGATGGCGAGCTTGCGCCGACAGAACGGCGCGAATTGGAGCGCATCATGGCGGTTTCGCCAGAGATCCAAGCGGATGTTTCGCGCTGGCGCGAATTGCGTCAGCGAGTGAACGACGCGCTGCGTTCGGAGCCCGTCCCAGCCGGCCTTGCGCTGCGGGTCGAGTCGCGCCTCGCGGCCGAGCGCCTACGGGTCCATCGTCTTCGGGCTCTGCCTATCGTTTCGGTCCTGGGAGCCGCGGCAGCTGTCGGCTTGGCCGTCTTCATTTGGCCGTCGCCTGCCGCGAGCAGCTCGCTCTCGCCGGAGCGCTTCGCCAAGGCGTTCGAGATGTGCGGCAAGGGCGGACACAACACGCTCAATATTTCGAATGACGAACTCGCGGCCCGCCGCGAACTGGACGCGCTGCGGCCCTATGCGGTCGCCGTGCCGGATCTGCGTTCTGACGGCTATTTCGTGCATGGTGCCTGCGAGTGCGTGGGCCACGGCGAATTCAACGTCACGCAGGTCGGCTACGCGACGCACGAGAGCCAGCCGCACTACCTCTCGCTCTTTTCACTCGACAAGCGCTACGCGCTCGAGCCGGCCGCCAATCCGACGCAGCTACACGCGGCGCGCAACTACCAGTTCGCGCAGGTTGGCGGCGTCGGCGTGCTTGAGTGGACCGAGTCCGGTGGGACGTTCGTCATCGCCGGCGAGATGCCCGCCACCCAACTGACCGAGCTCGCCGGCTCATTTGTCGTGTCGACCGTCGACGAATCGCTCCGTTCGCTCGCCAACGTCGGGATTCGATAGCCCGGGCACGAGGGGCGATTCAGAGTCGCCACGGCGCATATTCTCTGATCCGTTATGTAGTTACAGCTCGACCGCGCCCCTCGGACGGCAGTGGAACGCCGGTTGCTTGGCTGGGATTACGCTTGTTCCGCTGCCCCAAGTCACTAGAATCCGCCGCCTTTTGGGGTCTGGATCGGCTCCGCAGGAATGACGCGCGTCGCGTCGCGGGCAAAAGGCCGTCCGAGGAACCCGAAAATGGAGTCACAACCAATGTTCCGTCGTAATGCGTTGGTCCTGGGTCTGGCGCTACCGGTTGCCGTGCTTGCCTTCGCGGGTTGGTCGAGCAGCCTCAAGGCTGACGACAAGAAGGCCAAGGATATCGTCGACACCGCGATGGGCGCGGGTGACATGAAGACGCTCGTCGAGCTGCTGAAGGCCGCCGAGCTGGCCGACACGCTCAAGGGCAAGGGTCCGTTCACGGTCTTCGCCCCGAACGATGCCGCCTTCGGCAAGCTCAAGAAGGCCGAGCTCGACAATCTCAAGAAGCCCGAGAACCGCGCGAAACTTCAGGGCATCCTGAAGTTCCACGTCGTCGACGGCAAGCACATGGCCGCCGACGTGGCCAAGATGAAGATGGTCAAGACCATGAACGGCGAAGCGAAGATCACGACCAAGGACAAGGACGTGATGTTCGACCAC
>JBGAJB010000138.1:0-9224 GCA_044225155.1 Phycisphaerae bacterium
TCTGACCACCTGCGCATAGCGATCGGGTAGAGCGGAAATGGCACGCTCGACGGCCGTGCACAGTTCTTCGCGGCGCAGCTTCGCGCTGGGCGTTCCGCTCTGGGCTGTCACCATGTCGTACAGCCCGATGAGCGATTCCTCGTGACTCAGCGGCTGGATGCGGGCCTGTGGGGGCGGCTGTTTCTGGCGCGTAAGGCCTCGGATGGCGTCGCGCAGGTTGTTCTCAGCGATGACGCGCAGCCAGGTGACGAACGGCGTGCCGCGCGACGGATCGAACGTCCGGATGCGTAGAAACGCTTCGAGATAGGTCACCTGCATCACGTCGGCGGGCTCGATCATCGCCTGCCACGCCGCTCCGATCCGCAGCATGCCCTCGACTTCCGGACCATGAGCTTTGAGTAAATCGCTCAGTGCGCCGGCATCGCCCGCCACGGCGCGTCGAATCTGAGCTTCATCAGGTGTGGACATTCGGTTCAGTTCGCCGGGGCCGCACCGCCCTCGGTTCGACGTTAATCGTAGTGCGATCATGATCCTCCTCACAGATGGATTTCCGCCCGCCGCAAATTTCTTGCATTCCGCGTGAGCAACCCGGCCGCACGGCGCACGTTCCTTGTTCCCCGAATGTCGGGGGCGGGCGAAACACGAAGCGCCGCCGAGAGCGGCGGGGGAGTCCGATGAGACGGTTTTTGCAGATTGCGGCGGTGGGGCTGGCCGTGGCCGTGTGGGCGGGCGGCTGCCCGAGCCAGGATCCGGGCGGCAATGACAACGGTTCGCAAGGCTCGAAGGGCGACGCCGGCGTGCCGGGCGGTCAGGGGAACGCCGGCGCCCCGGGTTCACAGGGGCCGCAAGGTGTGCCCGGCGTGAATTGCTGGGACCTCAACGGAAACCATGTGAATGATCCGGATGAGGATACGAACGGCGACGGCGTCTTTGACGCGCGCGACTGCCTGACGCCGCCGGACAGCGACTTCGACGGTGTGGACGACGACATCGACAACTGCCCGACCACACCGAACCGCACTCAGGCGGATTCAGATGGCGACGGCGTGGGCGACGCGTGCGATGTGTGCCCGGGCGTGGATGATCGTCTGGACCGCAACGGCGACGGCGTGCCCGACTGTATGGTCACGGCGCGACTGCTGATTGCGCAGGATCCGCCGAACGTGCTCATTCCAAACGCGTTCACGTTCTCGACGACCAAGCCGACTTTCAACCAGACGGATGGCGCGGGCTACATCTGGGATCTCGACGCGGACGCCAGCGTCCTCGACGGCAGCGTGGTCGGCGGGTTCTTCGATGACGCATTCGACAGCGGAAACGTCCTCTCCATCGGAACATCGTCTTTCCTGGATCAAACCACGATCGGCCTGGAAGACGGGCGCGAGGCGGTGTTCGGTCCCGCAACCGTCAACGGGCTGACTGTGACCCGCAAGGTGTTCGTCTCGGCGAACGGCGGCTTCGCACGCTGGCTCGACATTCTGGAGAACAGCACGACCAGTGCGGTTAGCCGCGACGTTACGCACGTCACCAACTACGGCTCGGACGAAAGCAATCCGTTTGTCACGCATTCCGCTGACGGCGACGGCACGCTTTCGGCCGCGGATCTGTGGTGGGTAAACACGCAGGAACTCGATTCCGATCCGGGAGTCGGCATCTTTGACATCTCCGAGACGGCGACCAAATCAAGCGACGACGTCACGAACGTGCGGCATGTCGACCTCGCGCCGGGCGAGCGCACCATCGTCATCAGTTACGCGGCGATGCGCAGCCCGTTCGGCTTCGATCCGGCCGATCAGCTCGCGGCCGTTCTTGAGCAGTTGGAGACGTTCCCGATCGTGCCGGCGGAGTTTCTGTCGGGCATGACGGCAGCGGAATTGAATCTGGTCCGGACGCGCGGTGGAAACATCGCGATCGAGGGCCATGCGGGCTCGGCCGAGCCGGGGATCGAAGTGCTCGTGACGAATAACACGACGCAGCTCACTCGCAGCGGCGTCGTCGGGCCGGACGGTGCATGGGCGGTCGGGATTCCCGGGCAGTCCGGCGACAACTTTACGTTCCGCGCCGGTGCACTGACGGGCAACGTGACCGCGCAATAAGACGACGCCGAGGGATCGCGATTCCTCCCTCACCTCCCGCGTGCCGCAGCTTCCCCGCGGCGCGCGGGTTCTTTTTTTGCGAGAGGCGGTTCACGAAAAAGGCGAATTTCTCCAGCGTCGCGAACTACATCGGCGTTGCTCGGCACCGAGATGGCTACGCGTCGTCCTTTTTTCTCAACGAGACTCGCGATCTACGCGGATTCCTGTGAGCAAATCGATCGCATGGCGCACAACAAACAGACGGCAATGCACGACGGTTTGGCAGGGCCGTGATGAGTGAATTCAGCCGTGACGCACGGCAGGGAGGAATGTGATGAGACGATTCTGGATCACGATGTCGGCTGCGGCCGCAATCGCGTTGGTGGCGGGCGGCTGTCCCACCACCGGTGTGAATGAGAACGGAAACGGACAGGGGGCGCCCGGCGCGATGGGGCAAGACGGCGCGCAGGGGGCCTCCGGTGTCCCCGGGCCAGCCGGACCCGTGGGACCGGCCGGCCCCCAAGGCCCCGCGGGTGCCCCGGCGCCGACACCCGAGCCGGCGGCAATGCCGACGGGCGTTTGGCAGTTCAGCGCGGACGAGTTGTTCCCGCTTCTGGGTTACCAGGGTGCAAAATACCTGCAGTTCAATGCCGATGGCTCGGCGATGATTCACTCGCAGGATGCCGTGAGCGCTGTCACGACTTGCTCGGCCGCGTCGTTCACCTCCGCCGGCGATTTCCTGACCTTGCAGGCGATCTTCAATGATCCGGTGCAGCTTGCCTGGTCGATGCCGGACGAGAACTCGCTGACACTGATTTATGTCGGTGAGGTCAGCTCTGCGTTGACCCGCGTGAGCGAAGTGCCAGCCGAAATGACCTGCGGCCAAATGGAACTCGTTTCGAAGTTCGATCTTCCGATTGATCCCAGTGGTTCTTCCGGGCTGGCGTATGTGAGCGCGCCGCCCGGAATCTCACATCCGGTCGTCTGGTACACCGACCGGACCGGCGTGTCGCAGGCGCTGAACCCGTTGACCGGCACGATCGATGCTTTCAAGCAGTTTCAGTCGTATCTCGTGCAGGCAGCGCAGGACGGTACGCTCTGGAACCTCTGCAATTGCGGCGGGAATCCACCGACGCGCCTCACGACCAACGACCTGAAGCTGGACGACGTACCCACGACGGTCGGATTTCAGGTGTATCCGTATTCGCTGGCCTTCAACGCGCCGGCGGCCGAGTTGTGGATCTACGGGTACACGAACGGGTCCTATGGTTTGGCACGCGTCGCGTCGGATGAAGAGCCCGATCGCCTGATCGACGTGCGGCCGTTCTCCGCGCTGAATGACATCGCGGCCGACGGCGGCTTCCTGTGGGGCGTGGATGGCTATCAGGCGATCAAGATCGACCCGGCGACGGCCAGAGCAGTTCGGACGTATGAGCTGCCTCGCATCGCATATTGGCAGAAGATCGAGGCGGGCGATGGGCGGTTCTTCGCGATCGGAAACCGCTTCGCCGAGGACGGATATGTATTCGTCGAGTTGCGCATTTCTGAGCAATAACGCGAGTCGGATCGATTGAACCCGCCCACTGCGAGACCGGGGGACGCGAGAAAATCCGAGTGCGGCGAGCTGCCGCACTCGGATTTCGATTTTTTCGTTGCTCCGTCGAAAGAGCTTCGTTCTTCAGGGAGTCGCTGACGTTTCGCTGGGCTGCGACTCTGCCGCGACGCCAACGAGGCTCTCCCATGCGGCCTTGGCTTCCGGCGTCGGTGCTTCAAAGCCGGACTGCTTCAGGGGCCGGAGCGCGTCACGATTGTTCTTGCCGGAGTTCAGCAGAAACTGGGTCACGCTATCCCGCAGCTGCGCATCGATGGTCGGCGAAGCGATCACGAGCCGCTGCGGCATCGCGCGCGTCTTGGCGATGACGCGGAGGCGATCACGGGCCGGCTCGCTGTCCGCGTCCGCGTGTTCCGGCAGGGCATCCCAGGCGTCCTCGTCCACGAAGCCGGCGACACACGAGTTGTTCATCACGGCCTGAGTGACGGCCCGCGGATTTGGATAGTGGTGCAGCGAGCCGGGAATGGGCACGACGGAGAGAGAAAGATCGGCGGGCTTCAGTCCGTTGTCGGCGAGCAGCATTAGCGCCGCATGGTGCGCCCGCGCATCGCCGGCCGGGCCGAACGCCACGGCCGCTCCGCGCAGGTCACCGACCTGCTGTAAGGACGAACTCACCGGCACGACGAGCAGCGCCGGGCGCAGCGCCTTTCCGCCTTCATCGACGGACATGGCGAGGACGGGGAACTTGTCGCGATCCGCGATCTGTGCGTATTGCAGCGGCGAGACAACCGCAAGCTGCGTGAGCCCGAGCGAGAGGTTGGGCGCGATCTGGAACGGGAGCGCCAGGTCGGGCACGACCGTGCGCTTCGTCGCGCGGCCCAGCGCCGCGTGAAGCGCGTCGAACGGCGCGAACGGGTTGATCAGGCCGGCGGCGCTATCCGGCGCGCGGCCCGGCTGGGCGACGTGCGAAATGCCCAGCGGTTTTTCCGCAATGCCCACGAGGTGCAGCTCGATGCCGGCCGACGCGCCGGCTTGGCATCCGGTGAGTGTCAGCAGCCCCGCAGCGCTCACCAGGAGGAGGAATGCGGCGCGCCGACTATCCCCGACGCGCGCCCGATTCGACAGGTTCGTCATATTCCACCAGCATGTCGCGCGGGAAGCACGGTCCCTCGGTACACGAGAGCGCCCAGCGCCATCCCGACGGCCGGCGTGCGTCATGCACCCGGACCACGCACGACAGGCACGTCCCGAGTCCGCAGCCCATCGGCTTTTCAATGCAGAGCTGCGCGTCGTCGCCGTGGCGCCGTGTCAGGTGCGCGACGGCTTCGAGCATGCGCTCGGGACCGCAGGAGTACACCTGCGCCCGCACTGACTCACCGCGTTGCTGCTTCCAGACCCGGAGCGCATCCGTCACGCGGCCACGGAGGCCGAGCGTGCCGTCGTCCGTAGTGATGATTGTGGGATAAGGCGCGCTTCCCGGCAACTGCGCGCACGGCGCCGGGCGCCCCGCGGCATCCGGTTCGGCGGTGAGTCGCAGCGGGACGAGCGTGCGCGTCATTGCGCCGAAGATCAGTGTGACGTCGGTGTGGCCGCGTTCGTGCAGGATGCGCGCCAGGTAGAGCAGCGGCGGAACGCCGACACCGCCACCGACGAGCAGCACGGGCTCCGCCGGGTCGCGCGGCAGCTCAAAGCCGCGCCCGAGCGGCCCGGAAATGTTCAGCGTCGCTCCGGCGCGGAGCTGGTCGAGCCACCGCGTGCCGGGGCCGACTGCACGCGAGAGAATCGTCATGTGTACGCGGCCGTCGGGGCCGCTCCAGCGATCGGCTATGCTGAATGGCCGGCGTAGATACGCGGACGGCGGTCCCCATTCGCGATCCTGCAGCGCCGGACGGGCGCCGTCGTTCCACTCGTGGAGACGCGGTTCGGCCGACACCGCGCTGCCGCAATCAATCTGGAGGAACTGTCCGGGCTGCGACGGCGGAAAGTCGGGGACGACGAATTCGATCTCCGCATGTTCGCGGCAAGGCGACTCAACGCGCGTCACCTGCGCATCGAGTGCGCTCCGGCGGACGAAATCCGTGACAGGGGTGTCAGCAGTCATGGCGATCATCGTACGTGGTCCACAAAAAAACTTCCGGAGCCTGACCCAATTGGGTCGGCTCCGGAAGTGCGCCACGGCTGGAACAGCCGTTAGTTCATCGATCTCGACCGTCGCAATATACCCGACAAAAAACGGGCTGTCGATGATTGCGGCGAAGATGGCGGGAAATTCGTTGAAACAACTTAACTATTTAATTTCAAAGACGTTACGAATCTGAGATCACAATCAGACAGTGATGAATTCTTTGTGGACGGAATCCCGTCTGGTTGTGTGAATTCGAGTTCAAAATCGCTGCAAATCCAGCCCGGGAAAGGACCTTGCAAGCCATGTCCGACGAAACACCGGTTGCTCTGGCCCTCGCTCGGTGGGAAAGCCGGTGGCTGGTAAGTTTGCGCCCTCCGGAGGCCCATCTGGGCGGGTTTTGGGAATTCCCCGGTGGGAAAATTCACGCTGCTGAGACTCCGGAGAACGCTGCGCTGCGCGAACTGCTGGAGGAATGCGGCGTCAGTGCGACCGTGGAGCAGCGGCTACCGGAAATCGTCGCGCAGTTCGACGATCGGCGTGTGCGATTGATTCCGATTGTCTGCTCTTATTCGTCCGGAGATGCGCGGCCGCTGGCGAGTCGCGAGTGCCGTTGGGTCACGGCGGCCGAGTTGAGCGCTTTGGCGATGCCGGAAGCCAATCGTCCGCTGATTGATTGGATCGCTTCGAAATCCGGATCGCACTGGGCGAAGTGATTGGCTACGTTTTTCAGCCGGCCGTGCTCTCCAGCAGTTTGCCAACTGCGACCTCAAGCACCGCGACGGCGTGGCGCAAGCCGTATCCCTCCAGAATCTCCGGATGCACTTCGCCGAGTCGGCCGATCCATTCGCGGCGCGCGTCGTAGATCGCGGCCGCGCGGCCGGGCACGAATGACGGATGCTCGACGGGCGCGAGGGTGAGCTTGAGATCCAACTCGTGGGAAAGGGCGTCGAGGGCGGCCCGCACGTCGGCGAAGCCCGCCTGCGGGCCGATCACCGCGGCCGACGCAATCCGCCGTTCGGAAGCGCCCGTCTCGGCCGCGGAGTCGACGAAGGAGCAATCTCCGACTTCGAAGAGCATCTGCGGCAAGTCGTACTGCTTATTGATCGCCAGCGTTTCGAGCAGGCCCGGCAGGAGCGAGATGCGGCACATGGTTTGCTCGCTGCTGATGGGATTCTCGATCAGCACGGCTGAGGCGCGCTGCTGGTCGCAGACGGCGCTACCGGCGTGCAGCCGCCATTTGTCGAACGTGGCCGGCTCGCTCGTGAGCGTCAGCGTCATTACCTGGTGATATCCCAGTCCGGTGAACACCTTGCGCAAGAGGCCGCAGTATTCCTCGATCGCGCGCGGCGCGCCGACCGTAAACGTCGGCACCAGCTCCGGCACCAGCTTGTCATAGCCATAGGCGACAGCCGCGTCCTCGATCAGATCGACCGGATGCATGATGTCGTTGCGCCAGGCGGCGACGTCGACGGAGAGCAGATCGCCGTCGGCTGTGACGCGATGGCCCATGCGCTCCAGCAGCCCGCGCAGCACCGTGGCGCGCAGCGGCGCGCCGATCGTTTCGCTCGCGGTCGAGGTTTGGAGTGACATACGGGCCGGGGCGAGATCGGGCGTTGCACGTTTTTCGTTGCCGCGGGCGATCGTTACGGCCTCCAGCGTCGACTCCGGAATCACCTCGCGGATGCTCGTCACGATGATGTTCAGCGCCCGATCGACGGTGCGCTGCGAAAGACCGGTGACGTCGACAAACAGGTTGCGGCTGGCCTGCGTGACGCGCGTGGCCTCGCTGTTGATGATCGGCGGCATGGAGAGCACGGTGCCCGCGCCGTCCTGCAGCAGCGGATACGCCTTCAAGCCTTTCAGCAGGTGCGCGTATTCGCGGCCGGTCTTGTGCCGTTCGAGAATTTCACCCGGCGTGAGCGAGCTGTCGCCCGCGCTCGGCGAGAAGCCGAGCGGGACGAAGCGAATGCCGCCCGGCTCAATCGCGCGATAGGCGAAGTCCTCGCCGCGCAGCGTATCGAGGTCATAGACGCCGATGCTGGCCAGCTTGCGATCGCGGCCGAGGGCCCAGTGCAGGTTTTCCTGCAGGTTCATCAGGAACTTGATGCGCTCATTGTCGAGCTTCACGCCGCGCACGGCCGCGCAGGCGATGAACGGGCGATAGCTCTCCTCGCGAGGGCCGCGTCCACTTGACCGTCAGTTTCGTCGACGCGACGGCGTAGTCGATCAGCCCCGTTTGCAGACCCAGGAAGCCGCGGATGTAGCGCGCCATCCCGCCCACGTCGAAGATGTCCGGCCGCACGGCGAGCATGTCGAGCCGCGCAACGCGCACCGTGCCCATTTCGCGGACGGCCTCGGGACGGGCGCGAAAATCCGCACCGCAGTTCGTGCAATGCAGCGCCGGCCCCTGGGCCTCGGTGCGCTCGATGATCTTGCCGCACAGACCGCATTCAAACTGATGCGTGGCCGTCAGCTCGTCCATCTCGACGCCGATGTCGTGGAAAGTCTGCGGCACATTCTCTTCGGCCAGCGCTCCGGGCGCATCGCGATTGACGAGGCGCAGCAGGGCGTCCAGCGGCATGTTTACGACGGGCATCTGAACCTCACACGAACCGCGCCGTGTGTGAAGGGGCGGGTTTCGAACCGGGAATGATAGCGGCGCAGAGCGGACTGGCCTCGGGTTTGCACGTGCGGACAGTCGGGGGCCAATGTCCGTAGGGCAGGGTGCGTTGGCCTCGGACGGGGCTTAACACCGGGACCACGTTTCTGGCTCTGCCCGACGAGTGATTCGGATGACAATGATCCGGATGACGCAAAACATCCGCATGTCGATGAGGGATATCGAATCGCCCTACGGCTGCGTCGGATTTCCCGGCTTGATCGGTTGATACGGCCACCGAATAAATCGTGGCCGATAGAGCCCGGCGTCGTCCACGTTGTCCTGGAACGAGAACGAATTCACGTTGTAGCTGATGAGCAATTCGCCGGGCCGGGAGAGGTGCGGATGGGCTTTGGCGTTGTAGCAGATGATGTCCGAATCCTGCTGGGGCTCGGGGCATTCGTAGATCACCTGCGGCGCGGCGAACGGGCCGACTGGCGAGAGGCCAATGTGTACCTGCACGTAGGGCGCGAGGCCGTCCTGCTGGCTGACGACGACATAGCGTCCGTCCGACAGAGGAGTGACACTTTGTTCGGACGATAAGCGACTCGCGCCGGGGATGGGGGCGGAGGCCGTGATCGACGTCGACCAGTTTGTGCCGTCCCAGTAGCGCCACTCGGCGAAGTCTCCAAACGATTCCGGCAGCACGCGCGCGGCGAGCAGCTTCTTGTCGAAGGGATCGTTACGCGTGCCGTAGATGTAGACGAAGCCGTCCGGATGCGGCGCGCCGGTGGCGGCTGTGTTCGGGAGGATGGCCGAGCCGAAGATGATGTCGCCGATTCCGCCGCTGCCGGCGACGAAGAGCGGCGTATC
>JBGAJB010000139.1:0-8805 GCA_044225155.1 Phycisphaerae bacterium
GGCCAACCTGCTGGGCGAGCAGTACACCTGGACGCCCTACGGCGAAGTCTCGGCCAAGGCCGTCAGCAGCGGCCTGCCGCACTGCCGCATCGGCCACCAGGGCCTGTTCTTCGACACGCTCGAAATCCGCGGGGCCGAAGTTCTCAAACCCGGCGACGCCGGCATCTACTACAACCGGAATCGGTTCTACTCGCCCAAATTGGGGAGATTCCTGAATCGCGATCCGAATGAGAGCGGCGTGCCGACGCTGGCGCTGGCCATGGGTGGACAGTCGATCGAGGCGCTTGTGAGTGGCTTCGATCTAACCCGACTGTTTGGAGATGGCGCCAACCTACATGGATATTTGGGTGCCAACCCTGCCAGGAGCAATGACCCGGCTGGCCTTTCGGCCTGGGATGAAGATATTGATGATGCGATCGCTGATCGGACTGGAAACGCGCTTTACGTCATCGGCGCGCTGAATGAAGGCGCGCGCTGGGCGTCCATCGGTCTCCAGACAGCCGTCGATATCGCGGCCGGTTTTCTGCCGGGCAGCGGCCTCTACGACGCGATTCATGCGACCCAGGTCCTTGCTAGCGGACAAGGCGGATTCTGGGATGTCGTCACCGTCGCAGCCGCAGCCTTCCCGGCTGCCAAGCTCGCGGGTGAAGGGCTGACGGCTCTTCGTGGCCTTGGGAAGGCGCAGGGCTGGCTGTCAAAGGCATGCAACTGCTTTGTCGCCGGCACTCTCGTCGACACGCCCAATGGACCGGTTCCAGTTGAGGCTGTCAACGTCGGCGATTACGTGATCTCGCGCGATCAAGGAAATGCGGTCAGTTCCGATGTCGCAGCGGAGGTCAAGCAGGTCTTCCACACTTTCGCGCCGATCGTTCTTTGGATCGCGCTGTCTAACGGCGCCGAGATCGGCGTGACGCCGGATCACGAAATCTGGAGCTTGGAACGCGGCTGGATCTTCGCTGGGCAACTGCAACCAGGCGAAGGCGTTCTAACGACCGACGGTGACCCAATCGAAGTCGTCGATTTCCGCATCGACCGCTGCGGAACGCACGTCTACAACTTCGAGGTCGCCGGCACGCACACGTATTTCGCCGACGGTGTGTGGGTGCATAATAATAGTTGCACGGTCGCTGGACAGTTCTTTGTCCACGCACACCATCTAATCCCGAGATTCCTCCAAGGTTGGCTGGGTGGTCGTGTCCGTGGACTGCCCGATCATCTGCACAGGGAATATCACCGGTTTCTCAACGGTGCCCTAGCTCGTAACGGCCTGCCGCTTCGAGGCAACTCACCCACATCGCAGTGGGCTGAATTGCTTCAAGACTCGGCGATGGCGGCCCGGGCGAAATCGGCGCTTATCGAGGCTACGGATGAGTTTGACCGGGCCCGATCATTGAACTTGTTACCCGATCTCTTGAGTGAATTGCGGCGGCAAGGGTGGTAGTTTGACTCAATCGCTCTACATGTTGCACTCAATGGCAAGTGCTGGGCCAGCCGCCGATCCGACTTGGCTTCAAGAGTCTGAAGGGGTAGTATGGTGTGCTAGTTGCCGCGCGCTCAAGCGAGAACACTATCCGAATCCCATAGCATGCGTCCTGCGGTCGGATCCGCGCGGTGAATGGTCAATAGGGATTCCATTTCGGATCGATGTTCCGCTATATCGAACGGCATTGACTGACCAGATTCGCGACGATCTGCAGGCTTCGGGTTTTGTATTCGGAGAGTGCCTATGTGGGCATAGCCGGCTTCTCGATGACTACGTAACGATGTATACGCGCGATTATGTCTTGCTTCGCGGCGACAAGGATACGATTACAAAAGTTTGCCCACTGTGCGGCGCTGTTTGGACGGACTTAGTGACCGTATATGCGGGTCGACCTGCATACGTGATGCATCATCAACTTAGCGGCGCAAGGATCTATCAGGGCCGAGGCGGAAAACTGTACATAACACAAGAACTAGTGCATCGGATAGACTGGACCTTGCTTCCTGATATTCGCCTGTCTTGTATTGAGGTTCGCAGAGTGCCGTTGGACGGCCGGCGATTGCCGGGTGATCCGGATTGGGATGGACCAGATCATATGCAGGAGGAGGTTGGTTCGCGACTTGCTGTCGCGAACGCAGCCCCACAGATCGATACAAATGAACATCTCCCGATAGATGTCAAGACAGAGAGCAGCGCTACGCTGACAATTCGATCACCATCACTGATTCCTGATGAGATAACTGAGCTTCTGCGCTGTGAACCGAGCTTTTGTCGCAGGTCGGACGACTCGGGTCTCGTATTCGGAGTGTGGGAGGTCCGTTCGGACGCCGCAGAACGCTCGTCAGTTCAATCCCATCTCGACTCGATCATGAAGCAGCTTCCAGCTGAAGTGGAGACTTGGCGGAGGCTTGCTGTGAATCATGAACTCGAACTTGTCGTCATTCTCTATTTAGGCGACGACGATCCCCGCATTGATCTCGATCCGTCCACGATGGCTTGGCTGGGCGAACGGGCTATTCGCTTCTCCATTCGGTGGGACAGGTTTTCGGCTGATGAGATATGAGCCAGATGCAAGCCGGGTATCGGAGGCAGAGCGAGCGACGCATCGCGGCCGCGTTGTTGACCTTGAGTTCCGCAAGAACGGGAACACTGTGCACCGGTATCAGTATGGGTACGATCTGGCCGGTGACCGGATGTATGCACGGGTGACGCAGTTGACCGAGGGCAGCACGAGCCAGGCGAATACGCGCTCGGCGCTCTACGGCTATGACGAGCTGAAGCGGCTGATCTCGTGGGACCGCGGGGCGTTGACCTCGTCGAACGACGCGATTTCCGGCACGGCCGCGCACGCGTTTGACTGGGACCTGGACAATCTCGGGAACTGGTCGGGCGACACAACAAGGGCACAGGGCCGGCAGCAACCCGGCCAACCTGCTGGCCGAGCAGCACACCTGGACGCCCCACGGCGAAGTCTCGGCCAAGGCCGTCAGCAGCGGCCTGCCGCACTTCCGCATCGGCCACCAGGGCCTGTTCTTCGACATGCCGGCGACTCCATTCGTCACCGCCCGTATTGCCCTAAGTCGAGTGCTGACTGAAGCTTACGTAACTCGATGCTGTCGAAGTAGGAAATGAAAATGGATAGTAGTTCAGAAGCTTTGTTGGATGCGTACCGTTCAGCCGCTATGGAGCACGGGCTAGCGTTGCATCTGGCTGAGTCGGAGCGTGCGAACCGAGCTTTTCGGCTCCTCAGGCAGTGCCTCCAGGCTATCGACAACGCAATGGGGCGCAAGTCGCTAACCGGGTTGCTAGATGATGGTGATCCGCACGTGGCCCTTTGGGCAGGCACACACCTGTTGGCAACGAGCCCGACGGTGGCCGAGCTGGCACTTGAGCGCCTCGCTGCGCTCCCCGCGGGGGTTGCCGCTTCGGACGCACAAACTGTACTAGCAGAATGGCGTGCTGGACGACTAACGCCGTCGGAATAGGAACATGCACGCAGGTCCATGCGCAGGGCGCCAATTTGTCGGCCGGTCCCGCATTCGATCGTTCGAAGCGCGTGTGATTCGGCCGCGCCGTTTGAGGTTCAACCCGCGCGTCCGAAGCAGCAATTTCAGGCCTATCGCCATGCTCGGGGCGTACCAAACCCATGCTCGGTTGAGCCGAGCATGCCAGCGGTCGAATCAAACTGGACGATATCAGGCGGCGTCGCGGTGGTAGTGCCGAAGCAATGCGCCGAGGAAGCGCTGGCGGCGTTTGCGGCCAGCCTCGGTAGGCGGCGCGGCCCGTTTGTCCGTCGGCGGGCCGGTGGCGGCGTCGGGCAGGGTGCGATTGCCCAGTCTCTGACGGGATTATCCACTCGAACACGGGCACCGGAGCGATTCGCGGCGTCGCATCTGGCCTCGCTCGCCCACAGGCGTTTCCGCCGCCGGATCGCCTATACTCCCCCCCGCACTCGGAGGTTGGGGCCGCATGGACGCATTCATTGCCGGACATCTGCGCGGGGTGTCGCGAACCTACGCGCTGGTCGTGCCGATGCTGCCGCGCGGGCTGAATGACACCGCCGGGCTGGCCTACCTGCTGATGCGGATCGTCGACACGCTCGAGGACGCCACGCAGCTTTCCGACGCGCAGCGGGCCACCCTCCTGACCGACCTGCGGGCCAAGCTGTCGGCCGCGTCGCCACAAGCATTTTCTTACCCCGCGGGGCTCGGCGATCTCCCGGCCGAGGCCAAGTTGATGGAGCATTCCGACCAGGTTCTGGGGCGGGTGGCCGCCCTGCCGGAGTCGGCTCGAACGCCCGTCATTCGCTGTGCGGACACAATGATTGCCGGCGTGCTGGAAATGCTCGCACGGTCGCAAGTCCGGGGCCGGCCCTATCCCGCGATCGAGACGTCGGCCGAGCTGCGGAGCTACTGCTACTACGTGGCCGGCGTCGTGGGCGAGATGCTTTGCTCGCTGTTCGCGGTCCATCTGCGAATGCCGGCGCTCGAGCGTTTGAAAGAGCTGGCTATCGAGCTCGGCATCGGATTGCAACTGGTGAACATTCTGAAGGACGCGATGAAGGACGCCGGTCAGGGTCGGCGGTATCTGCCCCAGAGCCCCGACGGCGAAGTTTCACACGCCGAGACCTACAAGGCCGTCCTGGCCGAAGCACGGGCCAGCCTGCAGCGCGGCGTCGAATTCGTCATGGCCCTGCCACCGTCGGCGGCTGACGTGCGGTCGTTTTGCGGGTTGCCGATTGCCTGGGGCGCGATGACGCTCGCTCGCGCCGAGCGCCGGGCCGACGCGGCCAAGATCGGTCGCGGGGCGATTCGCTCCTCGATCGCGCTCTTTGAGCGCCTGGCGGGCGACGATTCCGCGCTCCGCGACTGGTTCAACAAAGTGTTGCGCCCGCCGCAGCCCGCCGCTTCCTGACCGCCTTTTTGGGCGGCTACTGAGCCTTCTTCGCGCCCAGGTCGAGCGCGACGATCTTCGACCGATCTCGGACAAACAGCGTTCGGCCGTAGAGCGTTGGCGTCGTCCACGCGGTCTTCTTCGCGACATTCGGCGCCTTCGCCAGCAGGTGGAAGCGCTCTGGGTCGGCCTTCACAAGCAGCAACGTGCCGTCCTCGTCGAGCACGATCAGCTTGCCGTCGGCCGCGAGCACGTTCGCTTTCGAGAAGCCGCGCTGTCGCCAGCCGATTTCGCCGGTCTTCGCGTTGAGAGAGATCAGGAACGACGGGCCGAAATCGCCGCTGGAGCAGTAGACCCAGTCGCCGACGCGAACCGTGCTCGCGTGCTGCACCTTGACCTTCGGGTTGCTCCAGACTTCCTTCGCGGCCGTCTTGCCGTCGACCTGTTCGAGCTGCACGCCGCGCGCCCCCATGCCGTAGGCGGAGGAGATAAAGAACATGCGATCCGTCGGGCTCCAAATCGGCGTCGAGATATTCGCACCGAATTGCGTCGCGTGCTCCACCGACCAAAGCGTCGACCCGTTGGTCGGATCGAGACCGTTCAGGGACTTTCCGGTGAAGGCGACTAACTGCGGCGAGCCGAAGGCGTCGATCGCGAAAAGTGACGCGTAACCGGGTTCGAAGTCGCCGCCTTTCCAGGCGACCTCTCCCGTCTGCTGCGAAAACGCCATGATTGCGAAGCCTTTTTCGGCACTAACGGGGAGCAGGATGTTGCCCTGATAGGCGAGCGGGCTGGAACCGTAGCCGCGCATATTCAGGGCGGCCTTGAACTCGCCGAGCAGATCATGCGTCCAGATCGGCTTGCCGGTCGCCTTGTCGAGGCACATGAGCTGCGCCGTGCAGCCGACCGCGTAGAGCCGATCACCGATGATCAGCGGCGTGCTGTGCGGGCCGGGGCCGAACTCCATCTGCAGATCCTTCGGCCACGGCGCGGGGTATTTGTGCTCCCAAATTGTCTTGCCCGTCTTCGCATCGAGCGCGACGACCACCTCATCGCCCTTGAACGCGTCGTCCTTGTCGCGCAATGAATACGACGTGTAAAGCGTCGTGCCGTCGCAAAGCACGGTGGAAAAACCATCGCCGAGCGGCCGTTCCCAGAGCTTCGGTGGGCCGTCCTTCGGCCACTGATTCGCAAGGCCCGTCGCATCGCTACGAAAATCGCGGTTGGGCCCGCCCCACTGCAACCACGCAACCGGCGCGTTCTCCGGCGTTACGGGATCGACCGGACCGGCCATCGCGGCGGCCTCTTCGGCCTCGCGTGCTGCCTTCGCGGCCGCCACGCGCTTGGCGACTTCATTCTTGCGTTTGTCGCGCTCGGCCGTCGAGCCGCGCAAGTAGGTCGTGTTGAACGTGCCGTCGATCTTCATCAACGGGGCGCTCGGATCGGGCGTCCAGAACGGCGGAATTTCGATCGTTGCCTTCATCTCATTTTTGAGGTCAACCACGCAGCCCTGCGCGACGGAGAAACGCGCGGTTCCGCTAAACGTGCCGTCGATCTTTCCGAGACGCTTCCCTTCGGCCGGCTTTTCGGAGGGGTCCTTCGTCAGCGTGCCCTTGAAGCTGATGACGGCCATCTCGCCCGCATCGGTTTTCTCGACCTGGTCGAGCGTGCACTGGTACTCGTGCGTGACCAGGCCGATCTGCGAGAATTCGGTGTTCTGCGTTTTCTTCCACGTGTCGCCGACTTTCGTTTCCCGCATCGGCAGGATCAGCAGTGGAATCTCGCCGAAGGTCGACTTCAGCCGCGCGTCGGAGAGATCGTCGGTCGCAAGCGACGTCGCGACGTAATTCTGCTGCCCCAGCGCGAGGAGACTGGTGCGAATCGGATCGCCGCCCTCGACGCTCTTGGAGGTTCCGTCCGCGTCGATCGTCAGCTTGATCTCTTTGCCCTGCAGCAGACCGAAGGCGGCTCGGTGATCGGGCGACGCGTCCTCGGCATCCGGATCGTCAGTGTCGTAGAGGCTCTTGATCGCGTCGGTGAAGGACATGAAGCCAAGCAGACGATCAAACGTCGCGCTCACTTCATAACCCGTGCCCGCCGCCGAGAGCTTCGTGGCGACGCCGTACACCGAGCGCGTGCGGATCGTCATCATCTTGCCGTCGGGGCCGGCCATCTGCTGCTCCGCCTCGCTGTTGAACTCGCAGTAGGCCGGTGCAGCGTCCGCCTTCGGCTTGAGCATGACAGAGTCGGCGGCGACGGCCGAGTTCACGCGAGCGCCGAACAACGACAAACATAGGCAGACAAAGAGCCGCGATTGGGAGCGCATGGTCGTGATCCTCCGAGCGGTACGACAAACACGCCGGCCGGCACAAACACGCCGGCCGGCGCGATCTCCGGCCGGTCATGCTGATGTGGGCATGGTAAGCGATGGAGCGATTCTGCGAGTTACGCTGGCGTAGGAAACGCGATAGGGCGACCCATCTGTTTCGACATTCATCGATTTGCGGTGACAGACTTGTGAACCAGCGTTCCATGGGCGGATTGCCCGCGCCGAGCGCGACGCCTTGCGCGCAATTGGGCCAAAGGCATGCGTAATGGGGGCCGACCGACTGCGCCGGCAAGACGCATCCACCAGCGAACCGTTAGGCCACAACCCACTTCGCAGCTTCGGCCGACTGGGCGTGCGGGAAATAGCGAATCGACGCGGTTGTGAACGGCCGACAGAACGCGGTCATCCACTGCTGCCACTTCGTTTCGCCAATGACGGCCAGCCGCTCGATGTGGTTGAAGTGCTTAAGGTCGAATTTCAAATCCTCCCAAGCGGCCGCGACGGTCCAACCATGAAAGTCGCGCATGTCGAAGAGGATTCGCAGTTTGCCGTGCGCCGCGATCAACCGCTCGACCTCAGGGACGAACGTCTCGTAGTCCGCCTTCTCAATTTTCCCCGTGGCCCGCACTTCGAGATACCGTCCGGCCGCACTGCCATCGACCGGCACGACGTTGCATAGCAGAGGCATGGGAAACTCCTTTTCGTGCGTGGGAGAGCGCGACCGACCTCGTGGATGCGATCGCGTTCTCAGATGATCTGTAGCGCGGCGGAGCAGTTTTTCAATTCACGTCAAGATAATCGCGCGTGAATCGTTTGCGCAGAAAGGCTCGGTTGCCGAGAACAACGCGTCGCTACGCGGCTTAACAGCGGGCGAAGGGATTCGAACCCTCGACGTCCAGCTTGGGAAGCTGGCATTCTACCACTGAATTACGCCCGCAAAACGAACATTTTTTACGTCTTGCACTACTTAACAGCCCGGTCTTGCACTACATTGCGCCGACGGTACCCTGTCCGAAGCGTCGATTTCGGGGGTGCCGGAAACGAATTGTAGTGCAGGCTCCAGCCATGACAATCCATCGTCGGCGGCGGATTCCAAAGCTCCGATTCACCAAGCTCCGCGGCATCGGTTGGCACGTGGCCTTCCGCGACCCCGACAACGGGTCGCCTCGGCGGGTGCGCTTCGGCACCATCGACAAGGCCGAAGCCGAAGCGAAGTACCATGCCTGGCTCGCCGACCACCTGCATCTTACCAACGGCGACGGGTCGGCAAAACCCCCGGAAAAGAAACTCCCTCCCGCGACCGCTCAGGCCCTCCAAACCGTGGTGCCGGGCAGCTTGCTGAGCGTCGCGACGCAGATCTTCGAGTTCGATGAGGCGCGTACACGCAAAGCCGGCGATGCTCGGGCGCGGGGAACGCTCGACGCTGCTGTCGCGGCGGACCGCAAATCGCAACTTGACGACTTCCTGAAGTTCATGAACCGCAAGCATGGGAAGGGAGCGCTCGCTCGGATGCGGCTGGCGGACCTGACGATGTCCGATGTCGAAGCGTTCAACCGCGAAATCGTCACGAAGGGCTACTCCGCGTCGCAGGTTTCCAAGC
>JBGAJB010000140.1:0-8756 GCA_044225155.1 Phycisphaerae bacterium
TTCCTGGCCGCCTCGATGGCGATGGCTCAGTGGGACATGAAGCGCATCATGGCCTACTCGACCATGAGCCAGCTCGCCTACATGTTCGTCGGCTTGGGCTGCCTCGCGCCGAGTTCGGCCATTTTCCACCTGTACACGCACGCGTTCTTCAAGGCCCTGCTGTTCCTGTGTGCCGGCGGCGTGATGCACGCGATGGGCAATGTGATCGATCTACGCCGCTTCAGCGGCCTGCGCACCGTCATGCCGATCACATACAAGCTCACGCTCATCGGCTGCCTGGCGCTGGCGGGCTTCCCGCTGCTGGCCGGCTTCTGGAGCAAGGACGAAATCGTGCACGCGGCCTTCGAGCGCGGCACGTGGATCGGCGTCATCCTGCTGATCGTCGCGGCCATGACCGCGTACTACACCTTCCGCATGTTCTTCCTGTGCTTCCACGGTCCGAAACGCCTGCCGCCCGAGGCCGGCGATCATCCGCACGAGTCGCCCGCGATCATGCTGCGGCCGCTCTATGTGCTGGCGTTCGGCGCGGTTTTCGCGGGCTATGTCGGCGTGCACGCACACGCCTCGATGAGCGATTCGTTCCTCGGCGCGATCGGCCCGCACGGCTACTTCCATCACTATGTGGAGCACAGTTCGATGGTCACGCACCCCGGCGAACACGGGGGCGGCGCGTGGCTGATGTACCTCTCGATGCTGATCGCCCTGAGCGGTATCGGTCTGGCGTATGTGCGCTATGGCACGGCGCCGACCGCTGATCCGGATCAGGCCCTGCTCGGCGGGCTGTGGAATCTGTGGAACGCGAAGTACTACGTCGACGAAATCTACGACTTCATCTTCGTGCGGCCGCTACGGGCCCTGGCGAATCTCTGCTTCGGCATTGATCGCGGCGGCGTGGATGGTCTCGTAAACGTGACGGGCCACGTGCCGGTCGGATTGAGCTATGTGTTCGCGATGTTCCAGCGCGGCGCGCTGCAGGGCTATGCCCTCAGCATGGTGATCGGCCTGGCGCTGCTGCTGTTCGTTTTGGGCTGGGGCGCGGCGAACTGACGCCGGCGCGGGTTTGACAAAAGGCGGATATGGCCGCGTTTGCATTGCATCTGCTGATCTTCCTGCCCGCCCTTGGGGCGATCCTGGTCGCGCTGCTGCCCGAACGGCAGGAGCGTCAGGCCGGCAAGATCGCGCTCTGGATCGGGCTGCTGACGATGATCGTCGCCCTGCCGCTCTGGTGGAGCGTCACGGCTTCAAGCGGTCTGGTCGGCGAAACAAACGCCGAGTGGATTTCCGTCGGCCCGCATGACGAACACGGCGCGCTCGTCAGCGGCGTCCGCATCAGCTACCACGTCGGGCTGGATGCGATCAGCGCTCCGCTCGTCGCGCTCACCGGCCTGCTCGTGCCGCTGGCGGTCGCGTGCAGCTTCACCGCCATCCAGACGCGCATCCGCGAGTACTACGCGTGGATGCTGGCCCTGACCGCGGCGATGTTCGGCGTCTTCGCGGCCCGCGACGTGCTGCTGTTCTACATCTTCTTCGAATTCACGCTGGTGCCGCTCTACTTCCTGATCGGCATCTGGGGCGGATCGCAACGTCGGTACGCCGCGAACAAGTTCTTTCTGTTCACGTTCGTCGGCAGCGTGATCACGTTCGCGGGCATTCTCTATCTGGCGGTGCGCGCGGCGCAGGCGACCGGCAATCCGATCGTGAATTTCGACTTGGCGATGCTCTCCAGCCTCAGCGTACTCTCGCCGGAAGAGCAGTCGCTGCTTTTCCTGGCGCTGTTCTGCGGCTTTGCAATCAAAGTGCCGTTCTTCCCGCTGCATACCTGGTTGCCACTGGCACACACCGAAGCCCCCACGGCCGGCTCCGTGCTGCTGGCCGGCGTATTGCTGAAACTGGGCACGTATGGATTTCTGCGTTTCAGCCTGCCGATGGTGCCGGCCGGCGCGGTGACGTGGGCGCCGCTGATGGGCTGGCTCGCGGTCGCGGGCGTCGTCTATGGCGCGCTGTGCTCCTGGGCGCAGAAGGACGTTAAGAAGCTCGTCGCCTATTCCTCCGTTTCGCACCTGGGTTTCTGCATGCTCGGCATGTTCAGCTTCCTGCCGGTCGGGCTGAGCGGCTCCGTGCTGTACATGATTAACCACGGCATCAGCACCGGCGCGCTGTTCCTGCTGGTCGGCATGATGTACGAGCGCTATCACACGCGCGACATGGATCAGATCGGCGGCCTGGCGCGGCGCATGCCGATCTTCGCGTTCTTTCTGGTCTTTTTCACACTGTCGAGCATCGGCCTGCCGGGCCTGAACGGTTTCGTGAGCGAGTTCACGACGCTCTTCGCGGCGTGGAATTCGACGGTGCTCGGGCCGAAGTTCAGCGTGATCGGCGCGACCGGCATTCTGCTCGGCGCGATCTACATGCTTTACATGGTTGGCAAGGTGCTCTTCGGCCCGGTGAAGGAGCCGCACCACACGCCCGACCTTTCGCAAGGTCTCTCGCGCGACTTGAACTCGCGCGAAATCGCGATTCTTACGCCGCTGGCGATCGCGGCCGTCGCGCTGGGCTTCTTCCCGCGCATAGTGACCGATTCGCTGGATCCCGCGCTGAGCAAGCAGGTGCTGACGCGCGTGGCTGCGGCCGCCGGAACAGGCGAAGCCAAGACCGTTTGGGCCTCTATTGGCGGTTCGGTTTTCGGCGAGGGCGGCGCTGAGACCGATCCCCCAGCGCTCGCGACTGATGGAGGTACGCACTGATGCTGGCGCTCGTGCCTCCGATTTCGATTTCGGCGGTTCTGCCGGAGCTGGTGCTGATGGTCGCGGGCTGCGCCGCCCTGCTGGTCGGCCAGCTTCGCAATGCGCGCAACATCGCGCCCGGCCTGGCGGTTGGCGCGCTCGTTCTCGCGCTGTTGATCCTGCGCGGCCCGGAGATGCTCGGCGGACAATTCCACGCAACCGAAGGCAGCCTGCTCCAGCTCAACAGCTTCGCGGGGTTTGTCCGCGTCAGCACGTTGATCGTCGGCATCCTGATCACGCTCGTCTGCTGGAACACGCCGCGCGCTGATGAGTGCGGCGAGTTTTTCTCGATGCTGCTCTTCGCACTGGGCGGGCTGATGCTCGTTGGCGGTACCAGCGACCTGCTGCTGCTCTTCCTGGCCATCGAAGTGACAGCCATCCCGACGTACGTGCTCGTCACGCTCAGCCGCACCGGTCCGCGCTCGCTCGAAGCCGGCACGAAGTATTTCTATCTCGGCGCGCTGTCCGCCGCGATGACCGCGTACGGCCTGGGCTTGCTCTACGGCGCTGCCGGCCGTGCGACGATCGACTCAACCGCGATCGGGAATGTGCAGCAGGCGCTCAGTTCTCCGGGCTCGCTGCACTACGCCGTGGCGATTGCCGGCCTCGTTCTCGCAACCACCGGACTCCTGTTCAAGCTGGCGGCCGCCCCGCTGCACTTTTACGTCGCCGAGGTCTATCAAGGTGCATCGAGTTCGGTCGCCGGGCTGCTGGGCTTCGTGCCGAAGATGTCGGGCATCGTCGCCCTGCTGAAGATCATGACGCTCACCGGCTGGCAAACAGTCAGCTTCGGCGGGCTGTTCTGGGTGCTCTGGGTTGTCGCCGCCCTCAGCATGACGATCGGAAACGTGCTGGCGCTCAAGCAGTCGAGCATCAAGCGCATGCTCGCGTATTCCGGTGTGGCCCACGCGGGCTACATGCTCGTCGGCGTGCTGGCCGGCGCGGGCGCCGGCAAGGGCATGATGGGCGACGGAGCCGCCGCCGTGCTCTACTACGTCGTCGTCTATGGCATCGCCAACCTCGGCGCATTCGCCCTGCTCGGCGTGCTGAGCGTGAAAGGCCAGCCCTGCGAGACGCTTCGCGACGTGGCCGGCCTGCTGCGGCGCAATCCGGTTGAAGCGCTGCTGATGGCGCTGGCGATGTTCGCGCTCATGGGCCTGCCGCCCACGCCGGGTTTCTGGGGCAAAGTTTCGCTGTTCGGCAGCGCCCTTTCCGCCGCGTCCGCGGCCGGCGAATCCGCCTCCGCGGCCGGTATCGAATCCCAGCGTTGGCTCGTCACCCTCGTGATCATCGCCGTGGTGAACTCCGCGATCGGTGCGGCCTATTATTTGCGAGTGATCGCCGCCGTCCTGCTCTACGAGAACGACGAGCCGGCCGACCGCACGGGACGCATGGCCCCCCAATACGGCGCACTGCTCTGCGGACTGCTGCTGCTGGCGTTCACGTTCTATCCGTCAGGATTGATGAGCGCGGGGCAAGCGGCGGCCACGTCGCTGCGCGACGTGCCCGTCGGGTTTGACCGAGATGCGGCCCGCACGAGCGATTCGCCCCGAAATGGCGCCGAGCGCAAACCGGGTGCGATCGCCCAAGGCGATGAATCTCATCAACTGCGTGCAGCAGCCAACTGATTTCGCGACAATACGTCGCTGAAAATGGTCAACTCCGCACGCTGGGCTCTCGAATGCAAATCCCTCTTACGCGCAGAGGCTGCGCGATTCCCCTTTCGACCTGCCTGGTGGCTGCCCGGGGCAAATCTCCAGACGATTCTGCCCTTCTATCTCTCACGCACAACTCGGCCCCCAACGCTGATCGAGGATCTGCCGACGCCGGATGATGATTTCGTCCGCCTTCACCATCTGGTCGAAACGCGGGACACCGGTGCTGCGGGCCGCGCGCCGCTCGTGCTGCTGCTGCACGGCCTCGAAGGGTCGGGAATGAGCCCGTACATCACGCGCATGCTGGCCGAGTGTGCCGCGCGCGGCTGGGGAGCCTGCGCCCTGGAATTTCGCGGTTGCGGGCCGACTCCGAATCGCGCCCGGCGGCTGTATCACTCCGGCGAAACCAGCGATCTCGATCTCGTCGCCGAAACGCTCGCACTACGGTATCCGCAGCGTCCGCTTGCAGTTGTCGGGTATTCACTGGGTGGAAACGTCCTGCTGAAGTGGCTGGGCGAGCGTGCGGCGGCCGCCTCACCAGTGTCGCCCGCCGACCGGCAACACGCGGCCGTCGATCTGGCGCACGCGCCGGTGGCGCCGGGCTGCATACCCATTTCCGCCGCAGTCTCGATTTCCGCTCCGTACGATCTCGCCCCCAGCGCCGCGGCGCTCGACCGAGCGTTTGGCGGCTCCTACACGCGGCATTTCCTGCGAACCCTGATCCCGAAAGCGGCGGCCAAGGAGCGGCAATACCCCGGCTGCATCGACATCGAGCGCGTGCGGCGCGTGCGCTCCATCGTGGAATTCGACGAGCACGCCACCGCCGCGCTGCACGGCTTCGCCGGAGCGGCCGACTATTACGCGCGCAGCTCCTGCGGCCCGTTCCTGCCGCACGTCCGTACGCCGACCCTGCTCATCAGTGCGGCCGACGACCCGCTCATCCCCGGAGCGACACTGCCGCGCGCCATCGTGGACGCTTCGCCCTGGCTGATCCCGCTCTTCACCACTCGCGGCGGTCACGTCGGCTTCGTCGAAGGCGCCGCACCTTGGCGCATGCGACACTGGGCGGAGGCGCAGGCCCTGCGATTCCTGGAATCCGTTCTCGCGCAGTTCACCACTGCTTGACCCGGCCAAGTTCAGGAGCGGTCGCCAAATCGCCCATCTCTTATTGCGGAAATGGGTGAATCGCACTGGGTATACTGCTGCGTGATGTCTACTGTCGCGACATCCGCGATTCTTCATCCCTCGGAACTCGAACCCGATTTTCTATCACAGGGAAAACAGGAAGTTCTTTGGCGCTTTGCGCTTGAGTGGTGTCGGCCCTGCTCCTGGCGCGTTATTGGCAGGACTCCGTCTATTTGACGTTTCTCCCCACGATTCCGCAGCCCGGATCTGGGAATGCACTCGCGATCTTTGCTCTGCACACACACCTGCTCTTGCTCGCGAAGCTCGTCTGGATGCCCGTGTTTCTGGCCGCGCTGCTGCTGTGGCCACGACGATCCACCGCGCTGCTGCTCCTGGCCCTCTTAGCGATCGAAGCCGCGGGTCAGTCATATCACTTGGCCATCTGGCAATGGTATTTCCGGACACAGCCTCATGCTTGGATCATTCTGGCTTCGATAGTGAATGAGACGCCTATCGCGATCCTCGCGCGTGTTCTTCTTGCCTGGTGGATGGCCCGTGGGCGATCGCCAAAAACGCAGCTTCTGTTGCTGCTGATCGCAGTGTTACTGCCGTGGGTCTACTGGCTCGCCCGGGGATTCAATTTCTCCATTACCGGAGCCGCGGGAAGCACGATCAGCGCGGCTGCGTTTCAAATTATTCTCATGCAGGTCCTCAAGCCTGCTCCACTGCTCGCGTTCTTATGGGCGATCACGACGACTGCCTTCGCCCGCTCGGCCCGGCAACTCGCGGCTCGCAGCCGCTGGGCGCTGCTCGCCATCGGCCTTGAGCTCGCGCGCATCGCCGCCCGCAATGAATGGACGCGGCTCACGCTCTCGGAACTTCTGACGGGCATGAACCTCGTCGTTCTTGCATCCGTCGTCGCGGCGCAACTGCTCGGGCGGCCGATCGAGAAGCTCCAGCGCTATCTGTGCCCGGTTTGCGGCTACTGCCTGGCGGGGAGTTCCAGCGCGTGCTGCTCTGAATGCGGCGCGCCGCGTCACGAACCTGGCCACAACGCGGTCACGTCACCCGCCGCGACGTGTGCAAATTCTGCGATCTAACCCGTTAACATGGCCCCAGTCATTCGCGCCCGCGCGTCCGACCGTGCGGCCGCTGGAAAGCAGGACGAATGCGTCACGCCGTGATCATGGCCGGGGGTTCGGGGACGCGACTCTGGCCGCTCAGCCGCCGCATGCGGCCCAAGCAGCTCATGCGGCTCTTCGACGGGAAGTCGCTGCTCTGGCATGCGCGCGAGCGGCTGCGCGGCGTGTTCGAAGCGGGGAACATCTGGGTCATCACCTCCAGCGCGTATATCGATCTCGTCGCGGAGGAATTACCCGACCTGCCCCGTGAGAATCTGATCGGCGAGCCGATGGGGCGCGACACATCGAACGCGATCGGCCTCGCGGCGCACCTGCTGGCGCTGCGCGATGCGGATGCGACGATGGCCGTCTTCACGGCCGATCATCTGATCAGCCCGCCCGACAAGTTCGCCGCGGCGATCACAAGCGGCCTGCAGGCGGCCGAGACGCATCCGGAAAGCCTTGTCACTTTCGGAATCACCCCCGATTCGCCGCACACCGGCTACGGCTATGTGCATCGCGGCCAAGCGCTGGGCGGCGGCGCGTATCGCGTACAGGAGTTTCGCGAGAAGCCGACGCTCGAAGTCGCGCGTCAATACGTCGCGAGCGGCGAGTATTACTGGAACAGCGGCATGTTCGCGTGGCGTGGCGCGGCGATCCTTGCTGAGCTGGCGAAAAACCTGCCGGAGAACGATCGCACGCTGCGCGATCTCGCGAAGCGCTGGCCCGAAATCGGCCATCAGCCCGAGGGAGCGCGGGCGTTCGAGGCGCTGAAGAAAATCTCGATCGACTTCGGCGTGATGGAAAAGGCCGCGAGCGTCCTCGTGGTCGAAATGCCCTGCCGCTGGCTCGATCTGGGTTCGTGGAATGCGATCGCATCGACCCGCACGCCCGATGACGCGGGCAACGCCGCTCTCGCCACGAACGCGATCGTCAGCGGCGGCATGAACAACGTCTTGGTCAGCGAAGACGATCATCTGCTCGTCGTCCTGGGAGCGGATGACCTGGTCGTCGTGCACTCCCCCGACGCCACGCTCGTGTGCCGCCGGGATCAGGTGGAGAAGATCAAAGACCTGGTCGAGATGAGACGCGGCCGCTTTGGGGAGCTCTTCGAATAACGGCGGCCACCGAGCCTGCCTGAAAAAAGTCCGATAACCAAAACTCCCTGCGAATTCGCAAAGGGGGAAATCCGCATCCCTGCCCTGCTAAGATTGAGCGGGATCAAAGCGGGGGTATCAGCATGGGGGGCAGGCGCACGCGCTGGGTTTTTGCTCTGCTGCTGAGCGTTCCCGGGAGCCCGATCGCACTGGCGCAGCTGCCAAAGGGCGAAATCTGCACCGTTTGCGAAGGCCGCCGACAAGTCTCCTATCTCGCCGAAGCTCCCGACAAGCTGGCAACCCCCGCGTGGCGAGTCAACGATGATCTCGCCAACAAGGACGGTTCTATTCCGCCCACGACCGCCGGCTTCGTGCTGACGAATCAGGTGCTGGCGCGGGTCCTCGATCCGCAGGCGATCACTGACCTCAGCGCAAGACGGCCGGACTTGATCGTTCAGCCGCTCGATTTCGCACCGGGCTTCGTGGCCATCAACGCGACCAGCGTTCGCGACGCGCTGCATCTCGTGCACGATTTGACGGCCGACACGCGCCTGGCGGACGTCGCGCTCGACGTGCGCCGGCCTGCAAAAGAACGAACACTTCCGTCCGACCCGCTCTTTCCGGTGCAATGGCATCTGAACAACACGGTGAATCCGCTGTTCGACGTAAACGCCGAGCCCGCTTGGGACGCCGGCTTGACCGGCGCAGGCGTGGTGGCGGGCATCCTCGAACTCACCGGCTGGCAAATCGACCATCCCGATCTCGCCGCTCATTACATAGCCGAGGCTTCACAGCCGGGGTCGATCGGTTCGCACGCAACGAGCTGCGCGGGCGTGCTCGGCGCGGTCGCCAACAATGGCGTGATGGGCGCGGGCGTCGCGTATGACGTGTCGCTCTCGCAGCAAGTGGCCGGCACGGATTGCCAAACGGCCGCAGCACTCGGATTCCGAAACGATCTGAACGACATCACGTCCA
>JBGAJB010000141.1:0-8670 GCA_044225155.1 Phycisphaerae bacterium
GTTCAGCGGATAAATGAGATCACCCAGCCCGAAATCGACGTAGTTTTCGCCGAGCGGGTTGTAGCCCTGCGGATTCGCCTGCTGGTCCGTCTGCTGATAGAACGGATTGGTCGGATTGCGCGGCACGCCGATGTTCGCGTAGCAATGGAACGAAAAAACGTACGGCCCTTCGATCGGATCATCGGGAATGCCGTGGCAGGACGAGCACTGCGCGTTCTTGCGGAAGGGCTCACCGGTCGATTTTCCATCGACCGTTCCGGTGAAAAGCTGGAAGCCCTCGAGTTCGGTCGGGGTCAGTTCCACCCGTCCCGCGAGGAATAGATCGAACTTCGAGGAAAACGGCGAGACTTCAGGCGAGCGCTCGTACGCGCCGAGCGCGTCTGCCAGATCGGTGAAAACCTCCTCCACAGGATGAGAGAAAATGTCGTCGCCAAACACCGCTTTGAATTGCTCCGCATTCCGGCTGTGCTCCAGCCGCTTCACGACCAGCTCCGGGCTGCCGAGCCCGTGCCGCAGATTGTTCATCTCGTTCGGATCCTGAAACGGAAACGTCGCCTGGTGCTCGAGCCGGGTCGCCCGTCCATCCCAGAACATTCCGCCGATGAACAGTTGCTCGCCGCCGCGAAAATGCGCCGACGGAATCCCCTCGGGGATGAACTGCGCGTAGCTGATCGTCGGCACGCTGCGCGGCCCGAAGCGCGTCGGGATCGCCCCCGAGGGCACGCCATCCGACACGTTCGCCGCCGAGTCCGGAAAACGAAATCCGACGCTCGGCGAATGGCAGCTTGAGCACGCCTGGCCGCGCGGCGTCGAGAGCGTCCGATCCGCAAACAACGCGCGCCCCAGTTCCGCGAGCGACGAGGAGCGCTCCGCCGAGAACGCCGGCCGATGGGGCATCAACTTCTGCAATTCGCGCATGGCCGCGCCGTCCCGCCGCGCGACGCGCGTCTTGACCGGCTGTGGAAGCGCGGCGCCCGCCTGACCGGCTCCGGTCAGTCCGGCCGCGATCAGCACGCCACAGACGACCATGCAACCGGCGGCGCGCATCGGAATGAATGAAACACTGGAACGGAGCGTCGGCATGGTCGACTCCGCGATTTGTGAAAGTGTAAATGGGCAGATCGCGCAGAACGACCGATTGCCCCCCTCGCGATGGTAGCCAATCGCAACTTGGCGAGTCAACGATTTCTTTGGATCTCAGGCCCCGGCCCGTGAATTGAGCGGTTCGGGTTGGCCGCCGCGCCGCGGACGCTTATCCTATTGGGCAAGTTGCAAGGAGTTTGGCCATGTTCGTCGCGCGACCTGGATTGGCTCTCGGCATGATTGTGGTTGCCACCTTTGGCTTCGGCTGCCTGGGTTCGGTCGGTACGAGCAACAGCGGAGGGTCCGATACGAACAGCATCGCGCGCCGCAAGTTTCCGCTCGAATCCCTGCCCGCCAGCACCCTGACCGTCAACGGCCAAACCATCCGGCTGTGGCTGGCGCAGGACGCCGATCGTCAGGAAGAGGGCCTCATGTACGTGCCCGAGGCGTCGATTCCCGACGATCAGGGCATGCTCTTTGTGTTCCCAAACGAGCGTTATCTGAGCTTCTGGATGAAGAACACGCCGACCTCGCTCGACATCGCCTACGCCCGCACCGACGGCACCATCGTCAAAACCTACACCATGCCGCCCTACACGCTGAATTCGTTCGGCTCGGGTGAGCCGGCCCGCCTGGCCCTTGAAATGAAGGCCGGTTCCTTCGCACGTCTGAATATTAAGGTAGGCGATAAGCTCGTCGTTCCCGCCGACGTATTCAAGGATTAGGACAGTCGCGACGAAGTTCGGAACAGCCGCCGCGTGCATGGCACGGGGCATCTGAGTCTCCGTCCGCGAATGTGTTCGTCCTTGGAGTGGCAGAATGGCGTCCCCGCGCCCGCACGTTCTTCTGTTCGATGCGGCGCACGCACGCTCGCAAGCCATTCATGATTATCTGCTCCAGCGCGGCTTCGATTCCGCAACCGTTGTCAGCGGCGGGCTTGATCCCGAACTTCCCATAAAGTCAATCAGCGCCGCCCTGGTCGTCGTCGATCAGGCCGAAATGCCTCCCACGCGGGATCTGCGCAATGTCTTGGATCAGTTGAATTCGCGCAGCATCGCGACGCTTGTCTGGGGCGCATGCAGCGATCTGCCGGTCAGCGAAATTCTCCAGAGCCTGCCGGCCGACGCCAGCGTCGACGAGGTGGTCGGACGCATGGCCACCATGGCCCAACTCGCGCCGGTGCTCCGCCGCATGAACGCCGAGCTGTCGCGCCTGCAGCGCCTCGGCCAGCAGCTCAACCGGCACTTCGAAGAAATCGACAAGGAAATGCGGATGGCCGGCCGGTTGCAGCGCGATTTCATGCCGCGCAATCTGCCGCAACTCCCCATGGTGCGTTTTGGGCAGCTCTATCGTCCGGCCGCATGGGTCAGCGGCGACATCTATGACGCCTTCCGCGTGGACGAAGAGCACGTCGCGATCTTTGTCGCCGACGCGATGGGCCATGGCACCGCCGCCGGCCTCATGACGATGTTCCTGCGCAAGCTGCTGGTGCCGAAGGTCGTGCGGAACGACAGCTATGAACTCGCGTCGCCGGCGGATGTGCTCGGCGAACTGCATGAAGGCCTCGCGCGCCAGGAGCTACCCAACGCGCAGTTCGTCACGGCCGCCTACGGTCTGCTGAACACGCGCACGCTCGAATTCCGCCTCGCGCGCGCCGGACACCCCTATCCGCTCTGGATCGATTCTTCCGGCAAGCTGCGCGAGATCGTGGCCGACGGCGGCTTGCTGGGCGTCGGCGATATCCCGCCGGAGTGCGTGGAGACGCGCGTTCAGCTTGAGCCGGGCGACAAGATTGTCTTTTATACCGACGGTATCGAGGAGCAGTTCGTCGCGCCCGACGAGTCGCCCGGGGGCGGCCGCCGTTACACCGAGACGCTCCAGCGCTATGCCGCGCTGGATCTGCAAGTCATGCTCGAAACCGTGGCCCACGACCTGGACCACCAGGAAGGCTCGCTCAACCCGGCCGACGATGTCACGCTGGTCGCCATGCAGCTCGCCGCTCGCGCCTAGCGTTTGGCCGCAAAGGCCTCTTCAACTCGCTCGCAAATGTAGTGATAGGCCAACGCGTGAGCTTCCTGAATTCGATCGCTCATCGTGTGCGGGGCGCAAAATGCAACCTTGCAGAGGGGCGCAAGCTTTCCGCCGGACTGGCCGGTGAAGCCGATCACGGTCGCCCCGCGCTCCGTCGCTGCTTGCGCCGCGGAGAGAATGTTGGCCGAATTGCCGCTGGTGCTGAGCAGCCAGACGACATCGCCCGCCCTGGCAAGCGCCTCAATCTGTCGCGCGAACACGCGCTCGAAGCCGTAGTCATTCCCGATGGCCGTCAGCGCCGAAGTGTCGGTCGAAAGCGCGATCGCCGGCAGCGCCTGCCGCTCCAGCCGGAAACGACCCGTCAGTTCCGCGGCGATGTGCTGGGCATCGGCCGCGCTGCCGCCATTCCCGGCGATCAGGATTCGACCACCCGCTCGCAGGCATTCCAGCAGCATGTCGATGCAGCGCTCGATCTGCTGTTGCGCGCCGGCCAGCGCGTCACAGACTCGGCGATGTTCCGCGATCACGTCGTTCCAGCTTCTCATCGCTGCGTAAGGTAGTCGAATTCGCCGCCCAACCGCCGGTGCGCCGCTACTCGCCGATGATCTTGATCAGCACGCGCTTTCGCCGTCGGCCGTCGAATTCCCCGTAGAAAATCTGCTCCCAAGGCCCGAAATCCAGCTTTCCGTCCGTGATCGCCACGACGACCTCACGCCCCATGATCTGCCGCTTCAGATGTGCATCCGCGTTGTCCTCACCGGTCAGGTTATGGCGATATTGGGAAGTCGGTTCGTGCGGCGCCAGCTCTTCCAGCCAGCGTTCGTAATCGCCGTGTAGCCCGCTTTCGTCATCATTGATGAAAACGCTGGCGGTGATGTGCATTGCATTCACGAGCACCAACCCCTCGCGCACGCCGCTATCGCGCAGCGCGGCCTCCACCTGCCGCGTGATGTTCACGAATCCGCGCCGCGTGGAAATCTCCATCCACAACTCTTGGCGATAGCTCTTCACCCCACAGCCCCTTTCAGATCCGCGCGGACCGCTCGATCTCTGCCACCTGGAGCACGGATTCGGCCCCGAGCTTCGTGAGGATGTGCCCGCGATGGATATCCACGGTCTTGCTCGACAATCCAAGCGCGAGCGCCACCTGCTTCGATGATTCGCCCGCCACGAGTCGCAGCATCACTTCGTGTTCACGCGGCGAAAGCCGGGCCAGCAGCGCCTGCGCGTCGCGCCGGCGGGACGCCGCCGCGCGCCGCTGGGCATCGAGCGCCAAGGCCGTATGCACACGTTCCAGCAGTATGACCGGATCAAACGGCTTCAGCACGACGTCGATCGCTCCGCCGCGCAGCGCCTTCACCGCGCCCGCCACGTCAACATGCCCCGACACGATGATGATCGGAACTTCGATACCAAGCTGATTCAGTTGCTCCTGAAGCTGAAGTCCGCTGATTTCCGGCATCGCCACGTCGAGCACCAGGCAGCCGCGCCGCGCCGGTGTATACGCCGTGCTGAACTCGGCCGCGGAGGCGAAGGTCTCGGCGCTGAGATCGGCCGCACGCAGCAATTGTGCGATCGAATCCCGCACGGCCGAGTCGTCGTCTACGACGAAAACCGTGGGCTTCTCATGGGCTGGCATCGGACTCCCTCATCAATGGCAATGTAAAGCGAAAACTGACGCCGCGCGGCGCACGCGCCGTGGCGCTCAGCGTGCCATCGTGCGCTTCGACGATCGACCGGCTGAGCGCCAAGCCGATCCCCAATCCGTCCGGCTTCGCGCTTTGAAAAGGCCTGAACATGCGCTCCGCGTCCGCCGCGCCCAGCACGAGGCCGTTGTCCGCGACCTCGCAGTAGGCGACCGCGCCGCTGTGTCCCGTATGAATGTTGATCTCCGGCTCGGGCGAACGCGCTTCGGCCAGGGCCTCCTCCGCATTCCGCAGCAAATTGATCAGCACCTGCTGAATGGCGACCCGATCCACGCGCACGCGCAACCCCCCTGCTTCCAGTTCGAACGTGATGCGCACATCGCGTTTGGTCTCGCCGGCGCGCAGGAAATCCACCGTCTCGTTCACGAGCGTATTGAGATCGACGGCGCGGCGCGTACCGGGCGATTTCCGCACGAAGTCACGAACATATCGAACAATCTCGCCGGCCCGCGCCGCCTGCGCCTGAATCTGCGTCAGACCGGCTGAAAGTTCGGCGGGTTCGACCGCGGCGCGCGCTGCGCGCTCCCGCAGCGCATGGGCGTAATTCACGATCGCCGTCAGCGGCTGGTTCAACTCGTGGGCCAGCCCGGTCGTCATCTGTCCCGCGGTCGCGAGGCGGGCCGCGTGGGCCAGCTCGCGCTCCTGCCGTCCGGCGCGCTCCGCGTCGCGGCGCGCCTGAATCAGTCGCGGCGTAAGCAACAGCAGGTATCCGGCCGCACCGCCGAGCAAGACGATTAGAACGCCGATCACGCCGCTCGTCAGAAAGCCCTGTAGCGCCGCCTCCCCCGGTAATTCGGTCTCGAGCATCGCCAGTTTCCAATGGCGAAATGCCTCGGAATGCAGCGCCGCTACATACACACGCTCGTCTTGCGACTGGAATTCTTCGATCCCCTCAAGCCCGGTCTCGCGCGACCGGTTTTGTAAAGCCGCCGCGATCCCATTTCTCTCAACCTCAGAGAGATTGGCACTTGGAATGCCCGCTTCCGTGCCGGGCATGAGCTCAAATCGTTCGCGCAATCCGCTGCTGGCAATCCGGCCCATGAGCCGGTCCGCGGCAATCATGCCCGCCACGATGCCCCGCAGTTCCTGCCCCGCGCGCACCGGCACCGAATAGACAAAACCAGACTCTCCCACGCACAGATCGACCAGCGGACTGACGATTTCGTCTCGGTCCGGATGCTCCGCAAACCACGCGATCTGGCGCTGCTGCTCGCGGTACTCCGCCAGCTCGTGCGCGAGCGTGTGCGTTTCCTCGACGCTTTCGTCGTTCTCGCCTTTCTCGAACGCCATGAAGGGCGGCGCATGCCCATCAAAATCCCGCTGAATGATGTAGATCTCGGCCAGTTGATGCTTGTCGTAGCTGCCGTCGTACAGTGCCTGGAGATAATCGCGTGCGTCGGATCGCATCGCCCGCACCGTCGGATGCAGCGCGAATGCCCGCACCGTCAGCACGACGTGTGCCAAGTAGTCCTCCAGGCCGTCGCGCGCCGCAACCAGCGTCATCCGGCTGCGAATTCGAATCTGTTCGCGCAGACGCTGAGCATCATGCTCGCCGCGCGCGAACACCACCGCTGCGATGGCGACGGACAGCAGGACGCAGCCTCCGGCGGCATAGTGAAACGCGGTCCAGCGCGAGCGTTTTCCGGGCGGGACGTCCATGGGAAGCACATAGCGTAACCACACCCGCCCGCTTTCCGCCATTCGCGGCAGTCGGGTCGGCGGACGGTCCGCTCGCTTGCGAACCCGCACCGAGTGGAGGCACGCAACCCAAGGACAATACAACTAGGGAATCTGCCTACATCGCCGACTACGGCCGCTTCGGCTCGTCCTCGCCGAGAATGTCATCCACCTGATGGTCGAGGGCAGCGGCCGTATCGGCTTGCAGTTGCTTTTGATCCTGAAGGAGGCTCTCCAGCGCGGCCACCGCCTCGCGATACCCCTCTAACTCCAGCATATTTGCGAGAATTTTCTGCATCGTCGCCAGCGTTTCGTCCAGCGCCGTCGCGAGCTGCGCGACATCCGTTCGCACCACGCTACGGCGGATCTGCGCGACCGCACCGGTCACCGTCGCCATGGGTCCGGTCGCCAGTCGCCCAAGCGGCTCGGAAATACGGTCGAGCAGCCGCCGCTCATCTGCGCTTTTCGCGACGCGATTGACGCGCATCTCCGCCAGCACCTGCGCAAAAGAACGCTGGAGTACAACACACCGCCCGGCGGCCGCGTCTTCCTGTCGCCCCTGCCCGCCAAGACGCTGCGCCACGGCGGACTGCGGCGGGCCACCCTCGCTGAGCCCGGCGAGCAGGCGCTGCAACGCGTCGTTGATGCCGCGCTGGCTGCTGATGACCCGCTCAAACTCCCGACGCAGCTCGATCTCCCGCTCCGCCAGCGCAGCCAGCAGGTCCGTGTTCGATACCACCTTCAGCGTCACCGGCGTCGACGAACCCACATTCGGGCCCGCCGGATCATGGTCGGCCGCGTCGGCCCAGATTTTCAGCGTGTCGCCGGGATGCGGCTCGAACGACGTCAGATCGAGTTCGTGCTCAACCAGGAATTCGCGCCGCCCGCGCTGGAAATTCTCGCTCACCGGCGAATGCGGCGGCTCATCATTTTTTTGCACCAGCAAGTGCACTTTCGCGAGGCCATAGGCGTCACTGGCGCTCAATCGCGCCGGCAGTCCGGCATCCGGCGTCACGAGTTCGCCAACGCCCACCAGTTCCAGCTTCAGCGATGGCGGCGCGTCCGGCGTGATTTTCAGCGTCAGCCGCACCGGCCGCACGCTCTCGATGCCATCCGCATCACTGAGCTCGAACGCATACGCCCCCGAGGCGGGCGCCGCCCACGTCACGCGAATCTTGTCCGGCGCAATCTGCTCCAGCGTGCCCACCGGGCCTTGAGTGCCGGCCAATGCCGCCTGCTTCACCGGCTTGTTCAACGTCGCGTCGATGATCAGCCGCGAACCGGCCAGCGCCTCGATCACCGTCTGCTGCTCCAACGTGACCGCCGGCGAACCGGTGTACTCCGGGGGTTCGATGCGAATTGCCGTCCGCAGCACGGCCGGTCGCTCGACGACATGCACGTGAAAATCGCCCGTACGCTCATCGCCGCCGACCAACCGAAAATTCAGGTCTTCCGTGATCGCTCCGAGCCGCGCGCGGAGCCTTTCCTCGCCGACGAATTCCATTTCGGATTCGCCGCGCCGCCCGCTCTCGGTCCACCACTCGAGCGTCGCGGCGGGCGGGACTTTGCCGATGATTCGCGCTAGTAACTCAAACTCATCCCCGCGCGGCAGACGGCGTTCGCCGTGCACGAATTCCTCGGGCACCAGATAGGTCCGCTGCGGCCAAGGAATGTCACGCAGCAGCCAGGATCGCTGAAACCAGGTCGAAAACATGCCCGGCAGAATCAGCCAGGCGCTCAGCACGAACAATCCCAACCCGCCCAGTTCCGCCAGCCTCCGCCCGGCACGCCGATGATCCAGCGCCGCAAGGAATGTCACGTCGGGCAATGATTCCAACGTTTCGGCCACGGTCGCGGCGACCAGTTGCGGCGAATTGGATTGCACTCGGCCGACATCGCCGGCCGCGAATTGCACAGCCGTGGCGAGTTGTCCGTGGAGCTCGGGATAAAGGCGGTCCACTTCCGTCGCCAGCCGCTGATTGCTGAGGGGCCGCGCCAACGGCAAGACGAGTTCACGCAGGGCGAAGAAGATAATGCCGAGCGAAATGACCAGATTAACCACGGCCCGCTGATCCAGACTCAGCCGCAGCCACGAATCCAGTGCCATCTGCGCCACGCCGGCGGCCACCGCAAAAAGCAGCGTCCGCAGCGCACCATCCAGCGCGCGATACAA
>JBGAJB010000142.1:0-8548 GCA_044225155.1 Phycisphaerae bacterium
CGGCTATACGTCGATTTGGAAAACACGTCGGCGCAGCGCGTCTACGAGCGTTTGGGAATGACGCGCACCGACTATCAGCTTTTTGAGGTGGACTGGGGCGGTGGGGCATGAGCAATCGCTCCTCCCGCGGGCCGCATGCCACTTTCTCATTGATCGGATTGCTCGCCGCGAATTTGCGCTATCACGCGCGGACGCAGATCGCGATCGCACTGGCCGTCTTTGTCGGCGCGACGGCATTGACCGGCGCGCTGCTCGTCGGTGATTCGATGCGTGGCAGTCTGCGCGACCTCGCCCTGCGCCGGCTCGACGGCATCAATGATGCGGTGCGCTCGCCGCGTTTTTTTTCCGCCGGTCTGGCGGAACGCGTTTCCACAGCCGCTCACGCGTCGGCCGCCACCGTCGCTCCGCTGATCATTCTCCCTTGCAGCGCGTCCCAGCCGGACTCCGGCGCGCGCTCGAATCGCGTCACGCTGGTCGGCGCGGATGCACGCTTCGCCGGCGATGCCGAGTTTGCAAAGGCTTTGGCAGCGCTGACCGGCCGAAGCGGCATCGTGAATGCCTCGCTCGCGGCCGACCTGGGCGTGAAGGCTGGGGATGACATCGTCGTACGCGTCGGTAAGGCGGCCGCAATTTCCTCCGAGACGTTAATGGGGCGGCGCGACGACGCCACTGCGAACCTGCGACTGACGATTCGCGCCGTCATTCAGGATCAGGGACGGGGCGGTTTCTCGCTCGATCCACGGCAGGAGACGCCGCGCAATCTCTTCGTCCCGCTGGAGATCGTGCAGCGCGCAATTGGCCAAGCCGGCCGCGCGAACGTGATCGTCGTGCAGGGCGCAGAGAACGACGCCCGGGCAAACAAGTCCGATTGGAACTCCGCGCTGCGACAGGTCTTCACGCTCGCCGACGCGGGAGTGAAGGTCCGCGAGAACGATGAGTTCGGCTATGCCGCGCTCGAAAGCGATGCGCTATTGATTGCTCCCACGATCGAGATGGCCGCGCGCGAGGGCGACGCCTCGATCAGTCCGATCATCAGCTATCTCGCCAATGAAATCCGACTGGACGAGATATCCGCCACAGCACCCACATCTGATGGAACACACGCGCCGATTCCCTACTCGACCGTGGCGGCCATCGACCCCGCCCATCCGCCCGCGTCGCGCAATCTTCCCGCCGCCCTCGCCGCTCTCCGCCCCGGAGAGATCGTCCTGAACGAATGGGCGGCCCGCGAACTCGGTGCGACCGTCGGCCAGCGCATCACCCTGCGCTATTACGTCACGCCATCCCCGGGAACGATTGACACGCGCGATGCCACCTTCACGCTCAGTGCCATCGTGCCGATCTCGGGCGCGGCCGCCGATCCCGGTTTCGTCGCCGAGTATCCCGGCCTCTCTGACGTGAAGCACATGAGCGACTGGGATCCGCCGTTTCCGGTCGATCTGAAAAAAATTCACGATCGTGACGAGGCGTATTGGGACGCGCACCGGACGACACCCAAGGCGTTTGTTCACATCGACGACGGTCGGCGGCTGTGGGCGGAGCAGGAAGCACGCTTCGGCGAGTACACGTCGTTGCGGCGGTTGCCCGTGCCGGCGGAGCGCGTCGCGGACGTTTCGCGGCACTGGCAGGCGCAGCTCCTCGCGCATCTCGATCCGTCGTCGCTCGGGCTGCAATTCCAGCCGGTGAGGGCGCTGGCACTGGCGGCGGGTGAGGGGAATACGGACTTCGGCGGCCTGTTCATTGGCTTCAGCTTCTTTCTGATTATTTCCTCAGCACTGCTGGTGGGTTTGATTTTTCGCCTCGGCGTCGAACAGCGTGCCCGGGAAATTGGCTTACTCCTTTCGCTCGGATTCGCGCGGCGCGAAGTGCGGCGGCTGCTGCTGGCGGAAGGATTGCTCACGGCGTCGTTCGGCTGCGAAGCCGGCCTTCTGGGTGCGGTCGGCTACGGCTGGCTGATGCTCGCGGGTTTGCGCGGCTGGTGGTCGGATGCGGTGAATGCGCCATTCCTGGAACTCCACGTCAGCCCAACGAGCCTCGCGATCGGCGTTGTCGGCAGCATGATTGTCGCGGGCGGCGCGATTCTGCTTGCGCTGCGCGGCATCACGCGCCAAGCGCCGCGCAACCTGATGGCCGGCGCGGTCGAGGCGGGAGACAATGCGCGGGGCGGAAAGCGGCCGAGTTTTCGCGTCGCCGGAGTCCTGTGCATCACCACATCGCTAACAGCGATTGGACTCACGGCCGCCGGCGCCGCCGGGGCGATTCCGGCGAGCGCGGCATTCTTCGGCGGAGCGGTATCCGCGCTTGTGGCGGCGCTTGCCGGCATTCGCGTGTTGCTCTCCGTCGCAGCTCGCGATGAATCCGTCCGCCCGGGTCGCGGTGCGCTCGCGCGACTCGCCTGGCGCGGCGCCGCCCGACGACCCAGTCGCAGCCTGACCACCATCGGCCTCATCGCCAGCGCGTCGTTTCTCATCGTCTCGCTCGGCGCGTTCAAAATGGACGCGCCAGACTCCGAGCAGAAGCAGTCGGGGACTGGCGGATTTTCGCTCATCGCCGAGGCCACCACGCCGTTGCTCTATGACCTCTCGACTGCGGACGGTCAGGACAAACTCGGTCTCACGGCGGAGACGCGGGCGTCACTGGCAAAGACGGAGATCATTCCGCTGCGGCTCAAGCCGGGCGACGAGACGAGCTGCCTATCGCTCTATCGCGCGACGCGCCCACGCATTCTCGGCGCGCCCGTCCGCCTCATCGAGCGCGGCGGATTCGAGTTTTCCGCCAGGGACGCCAAGCTCGATCCGGCGGCCGCCGCGAATCCGTGGGCGCTGCTGAATCACCGTTTCGAAGACGGCGCGATTGCGGCCATCGGTGATGACGCCGCGGTGCTCTGGCAACTCCACAGCGATGTCGGGCAGGATTACGTCATCACCGATGAGCATGGTCGGCGTGTTCCGCTGCGTTTCGTCGCGCTGCTCTCTGGAAGCATGCTTCAGAACGAATTGATCGTGTCGGAGTCGAACTTCATACGGCTCTTTCCCGGCGTGAGCGGGCACTCGTTCTTTCTGATTTCCGCGCCGCGCGCTGCACGCGCGGGGATCGAGCGCGGCCTTGAACATGATCTCGCGCCGTTCTCTCTGGACGTAACGTCGGCTTCGCAGAGACTGGCCGATTACCTGCGCGTCCAGAACACCTACATCTCCACGTTCCAGATGCTCGGCGGGCTGGGACTGGCGCTCGGCGTGATCGGCCTGGCCGCGGTGCTGTTGCGGAGCGTCACGGAACGGCGTCGTGAGCTCGCGCTGCTGCTCGCGCTCGGATATCGGCGTGGCGAAATCGGCAGGCTCGTCTTTCTGGAGCACGCCGCACTGATCGCCTTGGGGCTTCTCGCGGGCGTCGGAAGCGCGACGCTTGCCATCGCCCCGACGGTGTTCACGCGGCCAGCCGAAATTCCCTGGGGTTCGCTCTCGGCCACGCTCGCAATCGTGCTCGTTGCGGGAGTCGGTGCGACGCTTGCGGCGCTACGTCCGGCCCTCCGCGCGCCGCTCATGCCCGCGCTGCGAAGTGAATAGCGTGACATTGCTCTCCGCCGCTAACCGGCGATAATTCCCGATTCCTGAGCGGCGAGATGGGCCTCGCCAATCCCGGAGTTGGAGCCGCGTTTTGACCTTCGCGATTCTGCTTGTCGGCAGCTATCTGCTCGGCGCGATTCCCTTCGGCCTGCTAATCGGCCTGTCGCGCGGCGTCGATATCCGCCAGCACGGCAGCCGCAACATCGGCGCGACCAACGCAGGCCGCGTGCTCGGCCGCAAGTACGGACTGATCTGTCTTTACCTCGACATCCTCAAGGGGCTAATCCCGAGCGTGGTGGCCGGCATGTTGCTCGTGCGTCCGCCGATCGACCCTGCGATGCTCTGGCAATGGATGCTCGTCGGTCTCGCGGCGGTCATTGGCCACACATTTCCCGTTTATCTCGCTTTTCGGGGCGGCAAGGGCGTGGCCACGACCATCGGCGTCGCGCTGGGCGTTTTCCCCTATTTCACAGTCGGGATGGTCGCGGCGCTGCTCGGCTATTTCATCGCGCGCACGATTTCCGGCATGGTCTCGCTCGGCTCGCTGTCGATCGCGGTCATTTTTCCGCTGGCCGTATTGGCCTATCTACTGACTTCGGGTTTGCCGCTGGCGATCTACTGGCCGCTGCTGACAGTTTCGGGGACGCTCGGCCTGCTGATCATCGTGCGTCACGCCGCGAACATCGGCCGGCTCATCCGCGGCGAGGAGCCCGCCGTCGCGAAGTCGCCGGAATAAGGGTAGGGGAGAGGAATGAAACCGACGTTACTGGTGCTCGCGGCCGGCATGGGCAGCCGCTACGGCGGACTGAAGCAACTCGAATCGTTTGGCCCCGGTGGGGCGACGATTATGGACTATTCGATCTTCGACGCGCTCCGCGGTGGATTCGGACGCGTCGTGTTCGTGATTCGTCAGGAGATGGACGCGGATTTTCGAGCGACGATCGGGAAGCGTTACGAGAGCCGCATTTCCGTCGCGTACGCGCACCAGCGCCTCGACGACCTGCCAAACGGCTTCGCGGTTCCCGCCGGTCGCACGAAGCCGTGGGGAACCGGTCAGGCGGTGTTGGCGGCGACGAGCGAGATCGACGGCCCGTTCGCCGTTGTGAATGCCGATGATTTCTACGGATCGGCGTCGCTCGCGGCGCTCGGCAGGTTTCTCGCCGAACCAGACACCGGGCCACTCCCAACGCACGCGATGGTCAGCTATCCGCTGCGTGACACGCTCTCCGAAGGCGGCACGGTGTCGCGCGGCGTCTGCCGCGTCAGTCGCGACGGCTGGCTGGAAGATGTCGTCGAAACGACCAAGATTGAGAAACACGGCAACGACGCCTGGGCTGCGGACGGCGCGGGAGGCGGAATCGGGCTGCCGGGCGATGTGCCGGTTTCGATGAACCTCTGGGGCCTGCGGGCCGGATTCTTCGGCGCGCTGCGACAGGCGTTCGACGCCTTTCTGCGCGAGAACGCAAACTCCACTACGGCCGAGTTCTATCTGCCGGGCGTCGTGCAGGGGCTCGTGCGGCGTGGCGTGGCCCGCGTCAGAGTACTGCCCAGCCATGACACATGGTGTGGCGTCACGAATCGTGAAGACCGGCCGCGTGTCGAGCGCATTTTGACCGACCTCGTCGCGCGCGGCGCCTATCCCGAGCGGCTTTGGTGACGCGCCCGGCGTGGAGCGAAGCGCAGTTGCGCGCGATCGCTCAGCGATTCGCGCTCGAGTCTGAGCCGACGCAAGTCGCGCGCCATGCGGGTGGGCACATCAACGATTCCTTTCGGGTCAACACGGCGCGCGAGGGATTGGCCTATCTGCTCCAACGCGTCAACCCGGCTGTTTTTCCCGACTTCGCGGCCGTGATGCATAACGTCGCGCTCGTGACGAATCATGTGCGCGCACAACGCGCCGGTGATCCTGATGTCCATCGGCGCTGCCTCAGGTTGATTCCGACCGCCGATGGAGCGACGCATTGGATCGACCCGGAGGGCGCCGCGTGGCGGGTGTTTCGATTCATCGATGGGGCGCACGCACAACTTGCACCGCGCGGCCCGGAAGATGCTCGAACGGCCGGCTACGCATTCGGCGAATTCCTGACGCAGTTATCCGACCTTCCCATCGCCAATCTGCGAATGCCGATTCCGGGGTTTCACGACACGCCGGCCCGCTGTGCGCGCTTGGACGAGGCGATAGAGCAGGACGTTGTCGGCCGCGCGGCGGGGGCGAGGGCGGAGATCGATTTCTACCGCGCCCATCGCGGGCTGGCCGACGCCCTGGTGAAACATTCCGCGGCGGAGATGCCGAGACGCGCGGTTCACAATGATGCCAAGCTCAGCAACGTCCTTCTGGACGATCGAACCGGGGAGGCGCTGTGCGTGGCCGACCTTGATCTCGTGATGCCGGGCGTGGCGTTATTCGACTTCGGCGACATGGTGCGGTCGATGACCTCGCCCGCCGCCGAGGACGAATCCAATTTGTCGCGAGTGACAGTCCGCTGGGATTTCTTTGAAGCGCTGCGAGACGGGTTTCTGGAGGCGGCAGGCGACTGGCTGACGTGCTGCGAACGAGCGCAACTCCTGACTGCTGGTAGGGTTATCACGTTTGAGCAGGGCGTCCGCTTTCTCGCCGATCACCTCTGCGGCGATCGCTATTACGCCATTTCGCGACCAAGCCAAAATCTCGATCGTGCGCGGGTTCAGTTCCGTTTGGTGGAATTGCTGGGTGCCCCGCCGACGCCCTAGTACCCCCAACAAAAAAAAACTGAGCCCCTGCAATCCCGCCGCGCCCGCCCGACATACGTGATTGGGGTGTCGGTGTGTCATGGCTTCACAGTCATGTCGCGCCGGTTATCCCACGGGGTAGGCGCCGGGCGATTGTTCCATCGGAGGAGCGACGCCCGGCCGTCTTTCACTTTCAAATTGTTGGGGAGAGCAGCCGTGCGATATACAACTTCGGTCCGTTCTGCGCTTGCAGTTTTCGGCCTGGCGGCGATGGCGGCGCCGGCCTATGCCACGTTCCATCTGATGCAGATCGAGCAGGTCATCGGCGGCCTGAACGGCGATACGGCGGTGCAGGCGATTCAGCTTCGCATGCGTACGAGCTTCCAGAATCTCGTTTCGAACGGCCGCATTCGGGTGTTCGACGCGACCGGTTCGAATCCGATCCTGGTGCTCGACATAATGTCGAATGTGTCGAACAGTGCGACGGGCGATCGTGTGCTGATCGCCAGCGCGAATTTTGCCGCGAATACGACGCCGACGGCCGCGCCCGACTTCATCATGGCCAATCTGATTCCCGCGTCGTATCTGGCCGCGGGCAGCCTGACCTGGGAAGATGATTTCGGTTCGATTCTCTGGCGGATCAGTTGGGGCGGCGCGGCATACACCGGTTCCAACCTCGGCGCGTTGACGAACGACTCGGACGGCAACTTCGGTCCACAGTTCGGATCGGCACTCCCCAGCACGACACTGCAGGCGCTGCAGTTCACCGGAACGGCGACGGCCGCCAGCACGAACAACGCCGCGCAGTACGCGATCACGAGCGGCGCGTCGGTCTTCACGAATAACGCCCGCGCGAGTTTCACGGTCACTGCCCCGGCCCCGGGCTGTCCGAATAATCAGCCCGGCTGCGATCGCAGCGACATCTTCCCGGCCGGCGGCGATTGCGTGGTCGATCTCTCTGATCTCGGCGTTGTGCTTTCGAACTTCGCGCCCGGCGCCGGTGGCAAGACGCGCGACCAGGGCGACATCTTCCCGGTCGGCGCAGGCGACGGATTCGTCGATCTCAGCGACTTAGGACAGATCCTGTCGGACTTCAACACCGATTGCAGATAACAGAAATCCGGTCTCGCAAGGGTGACTGGGAAAGGCCGGGGACTGCCGGGTGGTGTGCAAGCGGTTGCGCAGGACCGCGGGCCGCCACCCGGACCCTTTTTGCGCGAATCGGAGTGATCAAATCACGCGATGCCTTACAGCAGACCGCGGAGCACTTTCACCACATGCTCGACCTGCGCTTCCGGCAGCCCGTTGTAGAACGGCAGGGCGATCGTGCGAGCAGAGAGCGCCTCAGTAATCGGGAAATCACCCGGCTTGTGGCCGAAATCCTTCTGGTAAAACGGCTGCAGGTGAATCGGCGTGAAGTAGTTGCTGCACTGAATGCCGGCCGCCCGCAGCTTTTCGAGGATGCCGTCGCGCCGTGTCTGCGTGTAGTCGTCGCTCAGGCGCACCACGAAGACGAACCAGCTCAGCTTCACGTCGCCGCTGACCCGCATCATGCTCACGCGACGATCGTCGCGCAGACGCTCGATGTACCAGTTCGCGACGCGCTCCCGCTTCGCGAGAATCTCGTCCAGCCGCCGCATCTGCACCGTGCCGATTGCGGCGTTGATGTCCGGCATGCGGTAGTTGAATCCCAGCCGCGCGTGCTGGAGCCAGCCGGCGTCCGGATCGCGCCCTTGCGAGCGGCAAGAGCGACAGAGAAACGCGATGCGGTCGTCGTTGGTGACGATCAGTCCGCCCTCGCCGGTCGTGATCTGCTTGTTCGGATAGAAGCCGAAAACGCCGGCATCGCAAATCGTTCCGGCCGGGCGTCCCTTGTAGGTCGTCCCAAGCGCCTCGCAGCAATCTTCGATCACACGAACGTTGTGTTTCCGCGCGACGGAGAGCACGGCGTCGAGGTCCGGCGTCGCGCCAAACACGTCGACCGGCAGCAGCGCCTTGGTGCGCGGCGTGAGCGCGGCCTCGATGCGACGCGCGTCGATCTGCCACGTCTGCGGATCGATGTCGACAAACACCGGCTTGGCGCGTTCGAACAAAATGCTGTTGCTGGACGCGATGAACGAGAACGGCGTAGTGACGACTTCGTCGCCCGGCCCGATTCCCAGCGCGTGCCAGATCAGGTGCAAACCCGAAGTGCCGCTGTTGTAGGCGATGGCGTGCTTGACGCCGAGTCGCTTGGTGAACGTCGCTTCGAATTCGGGGATGCGTGGGCCGAG